>UQCW01000093.1 GCA_900539625.1 uncultured Prevotella sp. | reverse complement strand
ATGTCCTTCATTGCGTCATTGCCCTTGGTAATGATGGCGACAACCGTACCGCCACGCGCCTTCACCTGCCTTACATTACTGATTATCTTGTCATACAGCGAGTCCGTTGGAGCAATGACCACCGTGGGCATCTCGCTATCTACAAGTGCAATCGGTCCATGCTTCATTTCCGCAGCAGGATAACCCTCCGCATGGATATAGGATATTTCTTTCAGCTTCAACGCACCTTCAAGGGCGGTGGGGTAGTTGTACCCACGACCGAGATAAAGGAAGTTGCGGGCATAGGTGTATATCTTCGACAAGTTCTTGATTTTGTCAGCAAGTCCCAACACATCTTTTATATACCTTAATTCCGCAACACTATTATAAATATAACTTTTTAAGTACCTGAGCAACAAAAAGTTGCTCAGGATTTTGCCATGTCAGATTTTTCACCTATCTTAGTGTTGCAAATCAAAATATGTATCAAACCCGACAGACATGGCAAAGGTAGCAATAAAATCTGAGAAACTCTCTCCTTTTGGAGGAATTTTTTCAATAATGGAGCAATTTGACTCCAATCTCTCATCTGTAATCGACTCAACCCTCGGTATGAGATGTAGGCTGTATGGTTATCAATACAGCGAAATCATCCGTTCGCTTATGAGCGTTTATTTCTGTGGCGGCTCATGCATAGAGGATGTCACCACTCATCTGATGTATCACCTCTCGCTTCATCCGACACTTCGCACATGCAGTGCCGACACGATTCTCAGAGCCATAAAGGAACTGACCCAGGATAACATTTCCTACACATCCGACACTGGCAAGACCTACGACTTAAACACGGCAGACATGCTGAATACACTGCTCCTCAATTGCCTATTGTCCACAGGGCAGCTGAAAGATGGCGAGGGGTATGACGTTGACTTCGACCACCAGTTCATAGAGGCTGAGAAGTTTGATGCGAAACCCACATACAAGAAGTTTCTCGGATACCGTCCTGGCGTGGCGGTTATTGGCGACTTGATTGTCGGCATTGAGAACAGCGACGGCAACACAAATGTCCGTTTCCACCAGAAGGACACGCTGAAGAGGTTCTTTGAAAGGTTTGAAAAGAACAAGCTTATGATCAACCGTTTCAGAGCTGATTGCGGCTCGTGTTCTGAAGAGATAGTGGAAGAGATTGCTAAACACTGCAAGACCTTCTATATCCGTGCCAACCGATGCAGTTCGCTCTACAATGACATCTTTGCCCTCAGAGGTTGGAAGAAAGTGGAATTGGGCGGCATTGAGTTTGAGCTGGCCTCCATTCTCATCGAGAAATGGAAAGGGAAGGCATACCGTCTTGTGATTCAAAGACAGAAGCGGATAGACGGCGAACTCGACCTGTGGGAAGGAGAATACACCTACCGCTGCATCCTTACAAATGACTACGAGTCTTCCGAGAAAGAGATTGTCGAATTCTATAACCTCCGTGGAGGGAAGGAACGCATCTTCGATGACATGAATAACGGATTCGGCTGGAACAGGCTTCCAAAATCCTTCATGGGAGAAAACACGGTGTTTCTTCTGCTTACGGCACTCATACGCAACTTCTATAAATTCATCATGGCGAGGCTTGACGTGAAGAGGTTCGGACTCAAAGCAACAAGCCGCATCAAGGCGTTTGTCTTCAAGTTCATCTCTGTGCCAGCCAAATGGGTCAGGACATCAAGGCAGTATGTGCTGAATATCTATTCATGCAACAACGCTTATGCTGATGTGTTCCAGAATGACTTTGGATGACACCGACAACTTATGGTCGTGATTTTGCGTATTGCCTCAAGTCGCATGGTGGGGTAAGGGGATTTAATGCGTCTTTGTGGCGATTTTTGCTGCGTTGCACCCTCTTTTGCCACAGTGTCGCTACCTTTTTGACCTCTGTGTCATCTTATGAGGGCGGTTGCGGATTTGAGGTTTAAAACTGATGCTTCTGCTTTTATTGCAGTTTGGCATAGTGAATGCTCAGAGCCAAAAGGTGAAAGGTATTGTGAAGGACACATCCGGAGAGCCGTTGATAGGAGTAAATGTCTTATTGAAGGGCAGTACTGTTGGGGCAATTACGGATTTGGACGGTGCTTTTGATTTGAATGTGAATGGCGATAAAGGTGTCTTGGTTTTTTCTTTTGTAGGTTTTGAAACAAAGGAAGTGCCGGTTAAAGGACGCAATTTCCTGACTGTTATTCTTACAGAAGATAATACGCAATTGGAAGAAGTTGTTGTGGTGGGGTATGGAACTCAAAAAAGACAAGAGATAACCGTTTCTGTAGCTTCTGTCAATAGAAAAGAGATAATGACTGTCAGTACTGCGAATATAACCAGTGCACTTCAAGGTAAAATTCCGGGATTGAATATTAAGCAGAATACGGGTGAACCCGGTACTTATGACAATAGTTTTAATATTCGTGGTTTGGGTGCTCCGATGGTTATTGTCGATGGAATTCCCCGGGATAATTTCGACCGTATCGATCCCAATGAAATAGAATCGTTGAACGTATTGAAAGATGCCGCCTCAGCC
>UQCW01000092.1 GCA_900539625.1 uncultured Prevotella sp. | reverse complement strand
AGCGCCGCCTCTCTATCAACCTTGGATTTTTCTGGATTTTGAGCACCCAACCAGCATGGATAGGATAAACTAATTTTGAGCACCTCCTTACCATTCAGCCCGCATCAGACTCACTCAAACAAAGCCTCCGACTTCTGTCGGCTGTTGTCATTGGGAGCCGTGGCGGCAGGAGGCGTTTCTTCCTCCTGTTCGGAATCTTTCACGGGTTTCGGCTTGGGCTTCGGAATGTCAAATTCCTCAGTGTCTTTATATCCCAAAGAACGGTCGCGATAAATTTTCTTCATATAGTAGGCCCAAATTGGGAGGGCAGAAGAAGCGCCCTGCCCCATTGCCATAGAAGCGAAATGAATGGAGCGTTCTTCACCGCCAACCCAGCAAGCCGTTACCAGGCGTGGCACACAGCCCATAAACCATCCGTCGGAGTTTTCGTTCGTCGTACCGGTCTTGCCTGCAATCTGCCCCTTGATGTTGTATTTGGAACGGAGGCGGCGGCCCGAACCTTGGTCGATGACGGCCTGCATCATGTCGAGCATCTTATAGGATGTCTCCTCACTGATCACTTCGCTCATACGCGGCGTAAACTCCGCAACGATGTTTCCTTGGTCGTCTTCAATCTTGGTGACGAGAATCGGGGCGCAACGGATACCTTTATTGACAAAGGCGGTGTAAGCGCTGGCCATTTCGCCAACCGTGATTTCGCAGGCACCCAAGCAAAGCGGCAACGACGGATAAATCTGGTTGTTGGCCACTCCAAATTCATGCAGATAGTCAACGAGGCGCGTGCCGTAGGGGTCAATCTGATACATGAGTTCAGCCGTAATCCAGTTGTTTGACTGGCTCAAGCCCCACTTCAGCGTCACCATCTCGCCATATCTTGAGCGGCTGCTGTTGCGCGGTGTCCATCCGCCATACGTGCGCTGCACGTTGAGGATGGTGGAGTTGGGCGTATAGCCGTCTTCCATTGCCATGGTGTAAACAAAGGGCTTCATGGTTGAACCGACCTGACGGCGGCCCACCATAGCCATGTCATATTGGAAATGCGTATAGTCGAGTCCGCCGACATACGCCTTCACATAGCCGTTGGAAGGGTCGATGGAGACGAGTCCGGAGCGGAGGAATGATTTATAATAACGGATGGAATCCATCGGCGTCATCTGCACGTCTTTCTCACCCTGATAGGTGAAGATGGTCATCTGCACTGGCGTATTGAAAGCCTTCTGGATTTCCTCATCGCTGGCGCCAGCCTGTTTCATGAGGCGGTAGCGGTCGGTCTGCTGCATGGCACGCTGCAACGAGCGCTTCACGTCGGCCGAAGAGAGGGAGGAAGCATACGGGAAGTTGGGAGAAGAGGCACGCTCTTTCTCAAACTGCTTTTGGAGGTAAAGCCCAACGTGTCCGCGAACGGCTTCTTCTGCATAGCGCTGCATGCGCGAATCGATGGTGGTGTACACTTTCAATCCGTCGACATAGATGTCATACGGCGTACCGTCTTTCTTGAAATTCTTGTTACACCAGCCATACAACGGGTCTTTTGCCCACGCCAACGAGTCGGCATAATATTGCTGTTGCTGCCAAGCGCGATAATCGGCCTTATTGGGTTCCTTGGCCATCATGATGCGACGCAAATATTCACGCAGATAGGCGGCCTGCCCGTCCTTGTGGTCAACGCGGTGGAAGTTCAGCGCCAACGGTTTCTCGCAATGTTCGGCATATTCGGCATCCGTGATGTAGCCGGCTTTGAGCATCTGGTGCAAAACGACATTACGGCGTTCACGACAACGTTCGGGTTCCCGCACGGGATTGAAATAGGAGGGATTCTTACACATGCCAATCAAGGTGGCGGCCTCCGTGATGGTCAGGTCGCGAGGCTGCTTGTTGAAATAGACCTGTGCTGCGGTCTTGATGCCGACCGCGTTGTGGAGGAAATCAAAATAATTGAGATAGAGCGTAAGGATTTCCTCTTTGGTGTAATGGCGCTCCAGCTCGACAGCGATGACCCACTCTATGGGTTTCTGCATGAGTCGGCGCGTAGTGCTCTCCGTGGTCGACGAATAGAGCTGCTTGGCCAACTGCTGGGTGATGGTACTACCACCTCCGGCCTCGTGATGGCGCAAGAGTCCGCGTTTCACAATGGCACGTCCCAAGGCACGGACGTCGATGCCAGAATGTTCATAAAAACGGACGTCTTCTGTGGCCACAAGGGCTTGAAAGACGTAGGGGGAGATACTGTCGTAATCAACAAAGACGCGGTTTTCGTTGCGCGACCACGTACCGATGACTTTGCCATCGGAAGTGATGATTTGCGAAGCGTATTTGCTGATGGGGCTTTGGAGTTCATCCAACGGGGGCATATATCCAATCCAGCCCTCACGGATGCAAAAGAATCCTCCTGCCACCAGCAACACCAGCAGCACGAAGACACTCCACATAAATGTCACGAATATTTTTCTCATAAATTGTATTCTTCATTTTGGAGAGCACACACGGCATCTCTTCTGGACGCAAGCCAGAAATACATGCAAACTTACTCAAAATGGTCGAAATAAACGAAGATTTTGGAAAGAATAACGCTCTGCCTGTGCCGTAGCACATAAGTTACGGGCGAAACCATGCCTCATTGCTCATGATTGCTTAACTTTGCAGAACGCTTCACAGCGGGATTGCGACAGCAAGGGAAACGGCGAGACGGCAGTTTTTTTACAGTGGGCTTACACGGGGAAGCGGCTCTACGCCTAAGGTGGGGTGTTCAAAATACGGAAAAGTAAGGTTGGTAAAGAGGCGACAGC
>UQCW01000091.1 GCA_900539625.1 uncultured Prevotella sp. | reverse complement strand
CAGGGGCAGCGCCGCAACCGCCATGCTATTTGGCTCAAAACCGTGCGGTTTTTTTCAAGATTTTGAACACCCTACCTGTCGCGGTACCTATTTTCGAAGGCGCAGAAACGACTTTAAAAGAGGCTCAGAGCGCAGGTGAAATGGCTATTTCCGGCCCCGCCGCGAGAGCCAGGACAACGCTTGGAAAACTGGCGCTACAGGAGATTTTTCTCTTCCCACATTTTCCGCCCATCTGGCCTCCTCCAATGTCCGTTTTAGGGGCAGGCCTACATTATATAAGCACTATATCTCCTGCCATTTCGAAAAAATATAGGGAAGCATTATAGGAAAACAAACAGAATTTATTAATTTCGCAGAACAAACAAAGAGCAGCCGGACAGTTTGTCGCTGATATCCTGGAGATATTTGAGGAAAGTCCGGGCAACATAGAGCATCCCGCTTCCTAACGCGAAGTAGACCGTGAGGTTTAATCAGTGCAGAAGAAAACAACCGCCGGCTTCGGCCGGTAAGGGTGAGAAGGCGTGTGTAAGAGACCACCAGCCATTTGGTGACAATATGGGCTGTGCACATCGGGAGTTGAAAGTTCGCGTATACCGTCGTCAGAGGGCGGCTCGTCCGAGCACTTAAGCGTGCGCGACGGAGGGTAGAACGATTGAGCCTGTCGGCGACGGCAGGTCCAGATAAATGACAAACGTGCAAGCAGACCGAAACCTGCGTTTCTACAACGGCGTAGGTTAGCACACAAAACCCGGCTTATCGCCCGACTGCTCTTTTTATCAAATACAAGCGCCGGCAAAGACCCGTTGGATTCTTTGCCGGCGCTTGCGCGTCTATTTATTTCTATAGGTAGGTGTTCAGAATTAGTTTATCTGGCTTATCCCTACATGGATAGTACAAACTAATTTTGAACACCTACTTACTATCACACAGACAGTGAGCGTATAGCGTCTTCATCCAATCCTGTCAATTCTGCAATGACAGAGACCTCCATACCTTTGTCCAACATGGCGCGTGCCACCTTGTTTCTTTCTTTCGCCATCCCCTTGAGTTCTCCTTCCGCAAGCCCTTCTTTGCGACCTTCCGCGAGTCCTTCCGCAAGTCCTTCCTCGCGACCTTTCTTGCGACTGATATTGTTTGAATCCACGAAAAGCAGACGGTCGGCACCGAGCATGTCCCAAAAATGGTCATAGACTTCCATCTCCTCCTCTGTGAAAGCTGATTCTTCCACTTCCTTCAGAGCTTTGCTGGTCTCAGGGTTGGCCAAAAGTTCTTCTGGAACGGTTGTCGTGTCTTCATTGATTTCCGTCAAGAAACGCAACCACAACACAGCCATTTTGCGTTCCGACTGCGTGTGCGGCTTGAACTTCGGCAATTCCACAAAGGTCAGGTGAAGTCCTTCGATAATCTTGTCGCTGTGCAATTCGTGAACCATATTATAATTATGGATGTACTCGTCGGGGTAGTCATTCATAAAGGATTCGTTCACGAGGTTCAGCGAATAGACGGGCTGCAGGAGTTCGTATTTGCGATTGCGCCGCAACTGACGCACAAAAGCCTTTGAAGCATTGAAAAGCACGCGCTGCTGGAAGGCCGGCGTCCAAATCATCTGCATCTCTACGATGAATTGGCGGCCCTTCACGTCCTTACACCGCACGTCAACGATACTGTTCTTCCCTGTCGGGAGTTCCGGCACAAGTTCAGGCGGCAGATATTCCACGCTCTCCACCATTTCATCGTCGTTCAATGGCAGAAGGGCGTTGATGAGACTGATGAGTAGGTCTTTATGCTCACCGAATATTTTCTTAAAGGTCAAATCGGCCTTCGGGTCTAAGTATCTCATATATCGCAATCATTATGGGTTCAACATTCCGTTGCTAAGATACGACTTTGCCAAGACATACCCAAATAAATTAGTATATATTGAAGAACCACCTACCACAAAAACAAATCGTCACCGCCCCACCCTACACAATGCTACGTTTGAGAACGAGGCGCGACTCCGGTCCCATATTAAAGAGGAGGTCAGCGATACTCAGGTTTGGCAGGAAACCGAGCTTCTGTCGGAACACCTGATAATATTCACTGGGCGTAAAGTCGGCATCGAAGCGGAAATCGGTTTTGGGGCGTATGAGTTCCCGCAAGTCCTGTTCGCCGTCGGCGGACTGGTGGTAGTTTTCCGCGAGAATGATTTTGGGGCGCAAATCCAGCAGTTCGCACACCTTCGCCACGATAGCGCCGTTGAGTTCCACGAGGCGATCGAAGCGTTGCTCATAGAAAGGGCGAAACTCATCGGCGTAATAGAAGAAATACGGACTCTTCTCATAGGCACTGACCAAGGCATTCCAATGCAGATGCCGCCAATTGCCATGCTCACTGACGCGCACCTCGCCCGTTGTGGGCTTTGCCACGCCTCCGTGCTCCACAGGCACGGTGAGCGTCAGCGGCCCATCCGGCCCTTCAATGATGCAGCGGTTGCGATAGGTCTGCTTCACGTAATGGTCGTTGTGCTCCATCACCACGTAGGGCGCGGCATAGAGCTTTGTGAAATACTGAACATTTGGCCAGTAGGCCGAAGTGAGGATGACGGGATTCATGAGAATGGGATGTGAGGAATGAGGATTTTAAGGAGGGAGGAGATAAAGGGGAAGGGGAACATAGGAACTGCCCTATATATAATAGGGTGATCAAAATACAGAAAGACCAAGGTTGGTAGAGAGGCGCCAGCGCCCCTGAAGGGGGCTCATATTTAGGGTAGGGGCTTGCCCCTACCTCTTGGGGCCGATTTATGAACCTCGCCCCTGTAAGGGGCTCA
>UQCW01000090.1 GCA_900539625.1 uncultured Prevotella sp. | reverse complement strand
GCAAAAAGAAAGAGAGCAGGATGGGACAGCTCTTTCCTTGCTAAATTGATGCCATAGAGTAATGCGTCGGCCCTGGTATTGTCGTGGCGGCGGATATTATGGACGGAAGGTATTTGACGAGTAGTCATAAAAAAAGCACCGGCCTGATGATGGGTCGGTGCTTGATATTTTCCTGTTTATGAGGGATTCCGCAATTTAGCGAGAAGCGAGCTTCTCAAGCATATCGCGGGTCATGGCGTCGAGGTCGTACTCTGGCTTCCAATCCCATTCCTGACGTGCGCAAGTGTCGTCGAGGCTGTTGGGCCATGAGTCGGCGTTGGCCTGCTTCAATGGTTCAACTTTGTAGTCCATTTCAAACTGAGGCTTATACTTGCGGATGGCGGCCAAGATGCCTTCGGGGTCGAAGCTCATGGCGGCGATGTTGAAACCGTTGCGGTGGATGAGACGTGCAGGGTCGGCTTCCATGAGCTCAACAGCAGCACGGAGGGCGTCTGGCATGTACATCATGTCCATGTAAGTGCCTTTGGCAATTGGGCAGGTGAATTTCTCACCCTTCACGGCGCTGTAGTAGATGTCGCAAGCATAGTCGGTGGTGCCGCCGCCGGGGAGGGTCACGTAAGAGATGAGTCCTGGGAAGCGCACTGAACGAGTGTCGACACCGTATTTGCGGTGGTAGTAGTCGGAGAGCAGCTCGGTGGTTACCTTGCTGACACCGTAGATGGTTGTCGGACGCTGGATGGTGTCTTGCGGCGTGTGGTCGTGCGGGGTTTCAGGACCGAACGAACCGATGGAGCTTGGCGTGAAGACGGCGCAGTTGTGTTCACGTGCTACTTCGAGCACGTTCCACAAACCGTCGATACCGATTTTCCAGGCCAACTGCGGACGACCTTCTGCAACGACGCTCAAGAGGGCTGCGAGGTTGTAGATGGCATCAACGTTGTGTTTCTTGACGACTTCGGCAATTTGTGCGCCGTTGGTCACGTCAACGATTTCGGCAGGACCGCTCTCGAGAAGTTCGCCCTTGGGAGCTGCACTGGGAATGTATCCGCAAACAACGTGGTCATTGCCGTAAATGCCACGCAACTTCATTGTCAATTCAGAGCCAATCTGACCGGTGGCTCCAATTACCAAGATATTTTTCATTTTTACGTTGTGAAGTAAATGTGTTTTGTTGTGTGTTTGAAGACGCAAGGAACGGCGGCGAGCGCGTCCGGGACGGCCCGAATTGGCGTTTCTCACGATTCAACTGCAAAGGAACACTTTTTTTTCAGAATTTCATAGGAAACGCCTTGATATTTTCAGAAAAAATATGTTCCTTTGCATAGTAATGGTAAAAAATAACTTGACCAATTTTGAAGGATAAGGAGTTATATCTTTATACTCTGTCTTTTTGCCGTTTTTGGCATTTGTCATCGGTCACATAGCCCGCTATGCTCCCTCTTCCAAATTCCAAAACCAACAAAAATACAGATCAAAATTGCCCAACTTATTCTTTCACCATTACATAGAAGTGTGTGGGGCGCCGCTGGCCCCCGCCGATATGCGTTGCATCATCTAAATTCTATTTATAAATTACATAATACTATGTACGGTAAATTTCAAGAACATCTCCAGAAGGAACTGGAAGACATCAAGCAGGCTGGTCTTTACAAGAACGAACGCCTCATCGAAGGACCTCAGCAGGCTGCCATCCAGGTGGCTGGCAAGGAAGTGCTGAATTTCTGCGCCAACAACTACCTCGGCCTCTCTAACAACCCACGCCTCATCCAGGCTGCCAAGGACATGATGGACCGCCGCGGCTATGGTATGTCGAGCGTGCGCTTCATCTGCGGTACGCAGGATGTCCACAAGGAACTTGAAGCTGCCATCTCCGACTATTTCAAGACGGAAGACACAATTCTCTACGCTGCTTGCTTCGACGCTAACGGCGGTGTGTTTGAACCGCTCTTGACGGCCGACGACGCCATCATTTCTGACGCCCTCAACCACGCTTCTATCATCGACGGCGTGCGCCTCTGCAAGGCTAAGCGCTACCGCTACGCTAACGCTGACATGGAAGACTTGGAACGCCAGCTCCAGGCTGCCCAGGAACAGCGTTTCCGCGTGATTGTGACCGACGGCGTGTTCTCTATGGACGGCAACGTGGCTCCAATCGACAAGATCTGCGACTTGGCTGAGAAGTATGACGCTCTCGTGATGGTTGACGAAAGCCACTCTGCTGGCGTTGTCGGCGCAACGGGACACGGCGTGAGCGAATTTTTCAATACTTACGGCCGCGTTGACATCTACACTGGTACGCTCGGCAAGGCCTTCGGCGGCGCTATGGGCGGTTTCACCACTGGCCGTAAGGAAATCATCGATTTGCTGCGTCAGCGCTCTCGTCCTTACTTGTTCTCAAACTCTGTGGCTCCTGCCATCGTTGGTGCCGCCCTCGAGACTTTCAAGATTTTGAAGGAGAGCAACGAAATCCACGACAAGCTGGTTGACAATGTCAACTATTTCCGCGACAAGATGATCGCTGCTGGCTTCGACATCAAGCCGACTCAGAGCGCCATCTGCGCCGTGATGCTCTACGACGCAAAACTTTCTCAGGTTTATGCTCAGAAGATGCAGGAAGAGGGTATCTACGTTACTGGCTTCTACTATCCTGTTGTTCCGAAAGACCAGGCTCGTATCCGTGTGCAGATTTCTGCTGGACACGACCGCGAACACCTCGACAAGTGTATCGCTGCCTTCATCAAGGTGGGCAAGGAACTGGGCGTGCTGAAATAAGTAATGGTAAAAGAATAACTTGCCCAATTTTGTGGAGTAAGAAGTAATTTCTTATGCCTTGTCTTTTTGCCGTTTTTGAAATTTGTCATCGGTCACATAGCCCGCTATGCTCCCTCTTCCAAATTCCAAAACCAAC
>UQCW01000089.1 GCA_900539625.1 uncultured Prevotella sp. | reverse complement strand
ATCTTATTGCGGGGCAAGCCCCGCCAACGATATGCGCCCCTTACAGGGGCAGAAGCGAGAATTGATGAGCTGCGGCGTGAGATAGGGGCAAGCCCCTATCCTGGAATATGAGCCCCTTTCAGGGGTAGCGGCGCAACTGCCATGTTATTTGGCTCAAAACCGCACAGAGACTTTTCTTGGTTTTGAACACCCTACGTCTGAGGCCAAATCATAAATGGGCAAATATGTTTTCGTTGTATTCGCCACTCGCCGCCGAAGCCTATAAAAGCGGAAAGCGCCCGCTTCTCATTGAAGAGAAGCGAGCGCTTTCTGTTACTTGTTTGTTACTTTTGCCTTAGGCTTCAGCTTGGGGTTCAACTGAAACGACGCTACGGTCGCGCTGACCGCGCTTGAACGTTACAACACCGTCTGCGAGAGCATATAGTGTGTGGTCGCTGCCCATACCTACATTCTTGCCAGGATAGTGAACCGTACCGCGCTGACGGACGATGATGTTACCGGCGATGCAAGTCTGGCCGCCCCAAATCTTAACGCCTAATCTCTGTGAAGCCGACTCACGGCCGTTCTTAGAACTACCTACACCTTTCTTGTGTGCCATTTTCTTCTACGTTTTTAGGGTTAAGCAATAACTTGTTTGATAGTCAATTCAGTGAATTGGTGACGATAGCCGTTGAGCTTACGATAGCCCTTGCGGCGCTTCTTGTGGAACACGAGCACCTTGTCACCCTTTACGAGCGGAGAAAGTACTTCGCATACAACCTTGGCACCTTCAACAGTGGGGGCACCTACGGTGATGTTACCTTCGTTGTCTACCAACAACACTTTGTCAAATTCAACAGTCTGGCCGCCTTCTGCTGTGGCGATGTGGTTGACGAAGAGCTTCTTGCCTTCTTCTGCCTTGAACTGCTGACCGTTAATCTCTACGATTGCGTACATTGTAATATTAATGATAAAACGGTTTTCTCCGCGAGGCGAACTGCGGACACAGTTGCTTCCTTTGCCCCAACGGACTCTAAACGGCTGCAAAATTACAACTTATTTTTGGTTCGTCGACACATAAACGCAATTATTTTCAGCGCTTTGCGGTTTTTTACGCGAAATTCTGCGATATTCCCGCAGGGGGGCGTTTCGCTGGTGCTGTTTTCCGCTTCTGTCTGTTGCACTCGTCGTGCCTCCGTCTTTCAAAACTTCTTTGTCCTGACGTGGCAATAGGGCTCGCCTCCAGTTTTCTCGTAATAGTGTTGGTGGTAGGTTTCTCCGATGTAGAAATCTTCGGCAGGCAGCAATAGCGTGTTCACCTCGTAACCCTTTTCGCGCAACGTCTGCATCACTTGTTCTGCCGTTGCCTTCTGCGCTTCGTTGCGGAAGAAAATGCAGCTACGGTATTGCGCCCCGATGTCAGGTCCGACGCCGTCGGTCTGTGCTGGGTCGTGGATTTCGAAGAAGAGCTGGCAGAGCGTTTCATACGACACCTCCTCTGGGCGGTATTCCACGATGACCGCCTCCACGTGGTGGGTCTTGTGGTCGCGCACATCGGCGTAGCTGGGAAAGGCTTCCTTTCCGCCCGTGTATCCCGCCAAAGTGTTGACAACGCCTTTCTGTTTGGCAAACTGGTGTTGCGTGCCCCAGAAGCAGCCGCAGGCGAAGATGGCCACTTCGAGCGCACGGTCTGTCGGGGCCTGGTAGAGGTCCACCTTTGAGCAGTCGTCAATGGCCTTCTTGACCCGCTCGAGCGCTTTTCCGTGTTTCGCCTGGAGGTCGGGATGGGCCTTTCCGCGGGCGAAGTTGTGTTGCAGGTCGTTGTATTTCACCTGCAGAGCGATGGGATTGGCTGAGCAGATGATGCGCTGAATGTAGGCATCATAGTCAGTTCCAGCTTCATGCGTGAGCAGTCGCAGCGCATTGACGATGCCCGTGGGAATGCCTTCGCGCAGCAGGTCGTTGAAGGAGAGGTCGGAATCTTCCACCACGTCGTGCAGAAATCCCGCCACCTTTTCCTCGTCCGTGTGCCCCATCAGCCCAACGGTGAGCGCATGGAGAATGACGGGGTTGCCGTCGCGGTCTGTTTGTCCCGCATGGGCAGCGGTGGCGATGCGGAGGGCAGTGTCTATGAGGTTCATAATTTTAGGAATAGTGAGTTGTCCTTTATATTTTTCCCAGTCGTTCGTGCAGTCCGTCTTGATAGGCCCGCCAGAGTCGCGGAATGTCGCTATATCGCCAGCCGCGTGAGAAAGGTGCCGTGAAGAAAGCCGTGAGGATGTAGCCCGCCACGCCGATGAAGCCGCGCAGCGTGCGCACGCCCCAGTTGCGTCCGTAGTGGTGGCTAAGATAGGTGGCGTTTCTCACCTGGTAATAGCGTTTCCATTTCTTCTTCTCTTCGCGTTGGCTCCAAGAATCGTCGGAGAAAAACAGTTCCTTTTCCATCCGTGCGTCGGGCACATAAAGCAGGCGGAAGCCCGCCAGATGGGCCCGCAGACAATAGTCGGTGTCGTCGCAGAAGATGAAGAGCTCGCGGTTGGGGAGCCCGATTTTCTCCACCACGTCGTGGCGGATGAGCGGTCCTTCAAAGGCTGTGCCGACGATGTAGGTCGGCACGGCCACTTGCAGTTTGGCAATGCGTCCCCGATACATCAACGAGAAAGGGCGCGTGAGGTTGTATTCCGTGAAATCGTGGCAAACGATGCGTCCCTCCTGCCAGCGCCTCGGTGCCAGAATCGCCGCGTCGTTGTGCGTGCGGGCCGCTTCGAGCAGGCGCTCCAGACAGGTGGGCGTTGGGAAAACGTCGTCGTCCATACACCAGATGAAATCAGTGTGGAGCGAGGCGGCATGCCCGATTCCCGTGTGGAAACCGCCAGATTCGCCCACGTTGTCTTGCGTGATGACAGTGAGGTCCTTTTGCGCTTCCAGCCATTCTCCTGTGCCGTCGGTGCATCCGTTGTTGACCACAACGATTTCAGCAATCGGCCATGTCTGGTTGCGCAGAGCGTCGATGGTTCGTTTCAGCAATTTTAGTCGGTTGAAGGTCACGACAACTGCAGCTATGGTTTCTTTTCCTGGATTCATGCTTTGGTTTTTTGGCTTCGTAAAGGGTAGGGTGTTCAAAATCAAGATTGGTAGAGCGGCGCACGCTGCCCCTGAAAGGGGCTCATATCTAGGGTAGGGGCTTGCCCCTACCTCTTGAGGCCGATTTATGAACCTCGCCCCTGTAAGGGGCTCATATCTCGACAGATATTGCGGGGCAAGCCCCGCCCACGATATGCGCCCCTTACAGGGGCA
>UQCW01000088.1 GCA_900539625.1 uncultured Prevotella sp. | reverse complement strand
CCGCAAGGCGGCCGATACACCAAAAATCAAAATTAAAAACCCCCACCATCACAGCCGCCCCGTGTTAACCCCAAGAAGGCCCATGGGTTTGTTTAAAACCTGGGGGACTTCTTTTATGGGATGTTCTGAAAATTCGGACGCATCGGGATGACGGAGGCCACCGACGATGTCGGCTGCATTGCTGAAGCGGGATTTTTCAGGACGCCCTTCTATTGATGGGCTTTGCTTTTCGGCAATTATTTCAAACCGTCAGCCAATTCTGCACCAGCCTTGAATTTGATGACCTTCTTGGCAGCGATTTCAATCTTCTCCTTAGTGGCAGGATTGATACCTGTGCGAGCAGGACGCTCAGTTACAGCGAAAGTACCAAAGCCCAAGAGAGCTACCTTATCACCCTCTTTAAGTGCGTCAGCAATGGCGTTGAGGGTTGCGTCGAGCGCTTTTTTAGCGTCAGCCTTGCTCAGTTCTGCACCTGCAGCAATGGCATTTACGAGATCGGATTTGTTCATGAGATAGTTGTATTTAGGAATTTTTTATTGTGGCGTCACAGCGTCTTTTTGCGTTGGCTGCTCGGCACTTATCCACAGTTTTCCACGCGCCGAAGCGCATGATCCGCGGTTTTACAAGGCAAAAGTAATGGAACTGCGGTTTTTATACAAATATTTTCCGCGTTTTTTTCTGCAAGTATGTAAAAAAACCGCGTTTTTCCTTGTAAATGAGGGGTGAACGCCCGTTTGGCACTGCGTTTTGCAATGAGAAAAGAAGGAAACGAGGGGTGTGTCGAAGCGGATGTTAGGGATGCTTCAGTATTTTCCCACGAGGCCCTGCCTTATTGCTCCGCCACGTCAGATCACCACCACTTTGGCCGCGATGCCTTTCGAGCCGTCTTGCGTGGCACACATGATGTAGTAGACACCCGTGGGCACACGCGCTCCGGCCATATTGCGGCCGTCCCATATAAACATGCCGCCATGACTTGTACCTGCCGCCACGACCTGTCCGCCGGTGGTGGTGATTTTCACGTCGGCATTTTCTGTCAGTCCGGTGACGGTGATGTTTCCGCTATATTCTGGGCGCACGGGATTGGGGTAGACCTTCACCTCGTTTTTGCTGAGCGCTTCAGAAGGCTGCGTGGCATCGCCCTGGAAGGAGCAGAGGCCGGCGTCGGTGCCGAAGAACACTTCGCCCGTGGCGGGATCAACGGCCACGCTGTTGACAACGTCTGAAAGCAGCGGGGAGTTGCTGGAGAGGAAATGATGGATGATTTCTGTGCCGTCGGCGCTCACGAGATAGACGCCGTTGCTGAGCGTTGCCATCCATTTGCGGTTGGCACCATCGACACAGATGTCGTTGACGGCCACGCCCTCAAGGAGATAGTCGGCATAGTTGGTCCCGTCGTTGCGCGGCACTTTCACCTGGGTGATGCGGAAATTCGTGTCGGCCCATTCGTCGGGGTCGGAGATGACGTAGACGCCGGTTGCGGCACCAATCCAGAGGGCGCCGTCGCGGTCTTCCGCAATGGCATAGACGCCTTGCGAGAGGTCGCAACTCGTGCCGTCTTGATTATAGGCCGACGAGCGGAAGGTCACCACGTCGTCTTTCGCGTTGTCAATCGTCCCCTTATAATCAAGGCAGGCCAAGCCGGCAATGAGCGGGGCCACCGTGCGGCGTGAGGCAATCCAAAAGCGGCCGCTGCGGTCGAAGAGGGTTTTCTCCAGCGTGGGATGTTTTTGCAGGGCGGCCACGTAGATGCGTTTCCATTTCCCGTTAGTTTTCAACACCGACACCACGCTGTCGACCTCGTTGTTGACCATCCAGAGGTTGCCCGCTGCATCGAAGTTCAGGCCGTCGACGCGCACATAGTTGGGGTTGCCGTCTTTGGCGGCGGAAAGCAGCGTACTGTTGGAGAGACTATAGTTTTTCACAAAGCGTCCGCTCTTAAACTCATAGAGGCCCGTGCCTCCGGCAGAGGCAAAGACGCGCGAGGAGTCGGAAGGGTCTTGCGCCACACAGGTAATGTCGCGATAGGGCAGAGAGGTCGTGCTGGAGATGCCGTCTTCCTGGAAGGCCCGCCACGCCCCGTTTTCGCGCACCATGACGGTGCCGCTGTAGTGCAGCTTATCGTAAGGGTCGAGGCGGCCGCCGGCAACGAGGAGGCGGTTGCCGTGGAAGCGGAGGTAGTAACAAAGGTCGCGCTTCGGGCCATATCCCCCCAACTTCACGCCCTGGTCGGCCCAGGCACCGTCTTTTAGCTGATAGGCCTTCAGGCCGCCGAATCCGGAGGCCGACCATATCAAACCGCCCTCGCCAACGGCCATCGTCTGGCAACCCTCGGGCACCTGCAAGGCGGTTTGCGCACCGAAGGGGTTGCTCTTGTCGTAAACGAACAACCATTCGCCGCTCTTGGCCAACATGGTCTGCGCGGTGGCGCAGAGCTGCGGAAAGACGGGGTCGGCAATCTTGGCCGGCGTGATAGATTTCCCGTCGTTGTCGATGGTGAAGCGCCAGAAACCCTTTCCACTGCCTTCGCGCACATTATAGTAGACGGCTTCGGAAAAAATTGTGAAATCAGTGGCCTTCTCACTGGCAACAGTGGTCCACTGCGAAGGGTCGGCCATGTTGCGGCTGAGCGGACAGGCGAGGATGCCGTTGTCGGTCGAAGCGAAGCACTGGTCTTTGTAGATGATGGCGGAATAGACAGCCTTGCCGAGTTTGTAATAGCTCTTAAATTCGCCATTCTTCACGTCGGCCATCACCACGCCGTCGCTCATGGCGAGCAGGGCGGTGGTGCCACAGATTTTGAGGTCGTTGACGGTTGAGATGCCACTGTAACTCTCCTTCAGTTGTGGCATGAAGACGACACTGCCGTCGCGGCCGAGCACGTCGATGCCCAAATCGTCGTAAACCAGGAAGAGGGCTTTCGCAGGGGCGCAATATGCCATGTGGATGATGTTTTTACCCGTGAGGCCGTCGTTGCGCGAGAAGAGATGCACCTCCTCCGTTTTTGTGTCGTAAGAAAGCAAGTTGCCGTCGAAGAGCCCATACACCATCTGCCCCACAGGACACACCTGTGTGGCGTTTTGGTAGGCGAGATAGTAGTTCCACTGGCCAGCCAGGGCTGCCTTGGCCGGCAAAAAGGCCAAGAGCATCGACAGCGCGAAGGCGAATGGGGAAAATATGCGTTTCATCGTTTGGGGGTTGTAACGTTAAGGGGGGGGGGAAGGGAAGGCGTTTCCGCGAGCAGAGAAGGCAGCGGCGCTCTTTGGCAAAGACGGAGCGCCGAAGTTGTTGTAGGGTGTGTTCAAAATTCCATAAAAATCAAGGTTGGTAAAGAGGCGACAGCGCCCCTGAAAGGGGCTCATATTTAGGGTAGG
>UQCW01000087.1 GCA_900539625.1 uncultured Prevotella sp. | reverse complement strand
AATGCCAGTAACTTGACAAGCCCAAAATCTCGCAATTTTAACATCGGATTTTTTCTAGATTTTGAACACCCTACCTGAAAGGGGCAGAAGCGAGAATTGATGAGCTGCGGCGAGAGATAGGGGCAAGCCCCTATTCTGGAATATGAGCCCCTTTCAGGGGCAGCGGCGCAACTGCCATGTTATTTGACTCAAAACCGCACAGAGACTTTTCTTGATTTTGAACACCCTACGCCTAAGGGAGTCTGGATGGCGGGCAGCCAAAGCAGAACCATTGAATTTCATGAAGAAGCGGCATTTCTCTCCAGAAATCCGCCTCTTCTCCTTCACCGCAGGTCGGCCTCAGCCCGCAGCATCAGTTATTCTCCAATCTTGCGGATGAACACCAATCCCTGCGAATCGTTGCCGCCTTCGCCGTTGGCCATGATTTCCACATAGAAAGGAGTGCCAGCTTCGAAGTTGCTGACCGTAAAAGGAATGGTGACAGCTGGAGCGGTGAGGGCGTTTTGGCTGACCGTGGCAACCACTTCGTCGCGCTTCAACACGCGGATGTCGCCCAAGCGAAGCGCATTGGTGCCGCGCGTCTTCACGAAAGTGATTTCATAGCGGCCATTACCTCGGATTTTACCCGTACATTCAAAGCGCCAAGGCTGGGCCGTTGGCTGCACGCGAAGGGGCTGCCAGTCGGCGGTATAATCGCCATAGGATTTGTAAGCGCTGTAATCGGGCGCCGTGTAAAGCGGCAAAGAATAATGCGTCGGTGTCACTTCCGTGATGGCCAGAAGGTCGGCGCGGTTCTTAACTGTGATGGTTTCGCCCTGATAGATTTTCGAATGAACGGTGGGGTAAGAACCGTCGGTGGTGTAACGCACAACGGCACCTTCCACTGGCGATTCGAGGGTGATGCCGACACTGCCATCGGCCTGTTTCACCTCGCTCTTCACAACGGGCTCCGGCACACGGTAAGTGCATCCTTTGGCCGAGAGACGCTGGTATTGCTGCTTCATACGGCGCGAGAAATCGGCATAGTCGCGCTGTGCTGCGGCGTCCCATCCGAGTTCCGAAAGGGCGAGCATACGCGGCACGCAGAAATATTCCACATAGTTTTCCGAGCGATTTTCATCAATGGGAATCACCTCCTGCAATTTGGTGCCGTGGATAAACTGGTCGCTCCAGATGCAGCCCTGCACGCCCATCGTCGTGGAAGTAGGCGAATAGTCGTTTACCGGCATGCTGTATGCTCTCTCCAGCGAGATGGGCGGCATCCAAGTGGCGTGCTGCGGTTCGCCTGGCGTGTTGCTTTCGGGGAAATCGAAATAGAGGTGGCTGGCTGGCGTGAGAATGGCTTTGTGGCCGCCTTCTTTCGCACGGATGGAGTCGTTGACATTGTGCCAGATGAGGGCCACCACTGGCGTGTTGACCTTTCCGCGCATGATAATCTCTTCCCAACCGATTACGGTGCGGCCGCGCTCTTTCATCCACCCCGCCACCTGGTCGGTAAGCCAGCCCTGTAATTCGGAAACCTTGGTGAGACCTTCGCGCTTCATGAGGGCCTGGCAGTCGGGACACTGGCTCCAACGGGTGTAGACGGCCTCATCGCCACCGATGTTGATATACTTTGAGGGGAAGAGACTGACGGTTTCGTCGAGCACGTCGCGCAAGAACTGCAAACTGGTCTCCTTGCCCACGCAAAGAAGGTCGCGACTGATGAAATGCTGAGAAGGCACTTCATGCTGCAAACCGGTACAGCTCAACCACGGATAGGCCACGACGGCGGAGAGCACGTGGGCCGGAAATTCAATCTCGGGAATGATTTCCACGCCGCGCACTGCGGCATAAGCCACGATTTCGCGGATGTCGTCCTGCGTGTAATAGCCGCCGATGCGCTTTTCGTTGGTGCCAGCCCAAGCGCCGACTTCCGTAAGGCGCGGATATTTCTTGATTTCGAGGCGCCAACCGCAGTCGTCGATGAAGTGAAACTGGAGTTTGTTGAGCTTGTACATGGCCATCATGTCGATAAACTTCAGCACAAACGACTTGTCATAATAATAGCGGGCCGCATCGAGCATCATGCCACGCCAAGGGCGGTTGGGGGCGTCTTCCACCTCCACTGCCGGTGCCGTCCATGCCACGTTCTTCTGCAACGACTGCTTATAGACATTGGCTGGGAAGTATTGCAGGAGTGTCTGGATGCCGTAGAAAACGCCAGCGGCATCGTGGCCGACAATCTCCACGCCTTTGCGCGTTATTTTCAGGCGGTAGCCTTCCTCCTTCGCCACGGCAAGGGTGTCGATGGAGAGCTGGATGGTGCCTTTGCGGCCGACGTTCACTTTGAGGTCGAAACCTGTAGACGGCAAGAGGGTTTCCTGCAAATAACGCGCCTGTGCTTCCACGCGGCTGTCGCAACCGATGGATGCCTTGGCCGTCAGCGTGAAAATTTCAGCGCCGAGGGTGCGGGTGGCAACGGGACGCGGCACAACGGGATTGGACACGTCGGATGTCTGCGCCGTCAGAAGACAGGCAGGCAAGGCGGTAAACGCCAAAGAGATGATAAACTTTTTCATGATAAGCGATGATACAATGTATTTTGTCAATACAAGACTATGGTCAAGGCCACAGGGCATAAACCATTGGCAAGACCTATAAGATGCGCTCCGTCAACACAAGGCGGTGTTTTTCATCGGCGAGCGTCGTGGCAAAGATGTGCTGCATACCGCCCTCTTTGAGTTTGAGGCGTTTACGCAGTTCCGCCACCGAGCCCGGGAAATTGCGCACCGTCAGATTGGCCTGCGGCACCTCCGTTTTCAGAACTTTGAGGTCGGCCTTCGAGAAAGAGAAACTGCCTTTCACGCGAAAAATACGGCCGGGAAAATCCTTGAGTAAATCGTTGCTCGTGTACAGATGGCTGTTGGGATGCAGCTTTTGCAACCCGAAATGTGCGGCCACCCACTTAAACGCTCCGGCCTTCATCAGCGCCGCTCCCGGTTCGTAAAGATAAGCGGCGAGCGCAGAAGTATAGGTTGGGACGGCGGCCTGCTCTTCCCCGAAAGCGAGTTTGAAATTCCTGCCACTCTCCGAAACATAGAGCGCTGGAGTCGCAACTGCCTCACGGCTGAGCACGAGAAGAAGTTCTTTACACTCGCTGCCATCGGCCACCACGTGCACTTCTGCGACACACTGCGGCCGCACCGCTGAGAGCGAAGTGATGGCGCGGTGGATGTCGAGCATGGGTGAGAGTTTCACCATCGTATAGGGGGCTTTCTCAAGCAGCAAAGAAAGGAAGTCAACGAGGTTCGGTTCGCAATCTTCGATGAGCACCGTTTTGCGCCCCGTCTGGTCACGCCGCGCAGGGTCGATAAAAAGGAAGTCGGCCTCAGCCATTTCCTTCAAAAAGTCCGTGCCGTCACCGTTAACGATTTCGGCATGCCCGAGCCCAAGCAACGGAAAGTTGTGATGGGCAATGCGGCAAAGTTCCTCCTGACGCTCCACATAGACAGGGCGGGCAAAGAGCGGAGCCATGAAAGAGAAATCCACTCCGAATCCTCCCGTGAGGTCAGCCATACGCTGTGGTTTTTCTCCGACAAGCCTGCGCACGACATCGGCCTTATAGCAGGCGGTGCGTTCGCTGGAACACTGCTCCAGCGAGAGGCGCGGCGGATATGAGAGATTTTCCACGGCGGCCCATCGCGGCACCTTTGCCGCCAAGCGCTGCAAGCCCTCGGCCTGGCGCAAACGGGCATCGGCCGCTTCTGCCGAAAGGCCGCGCAAATTCAGCGCCATCGAACTGATGCCGCCAGATGTTTTGTTGGATGTGTGTTTCTTCTTGCTCACTATGCCGTCAGGTTAAAGGTAGGGTGTTCAAAATTGAAATATTAAATTGGTGATGATTATGCGGAAAAAGCCTTGTCTGCGGCCCTGTGCGGGCTGAAAGCCCAACAAGTCCAGAGCCCAGGGCAACGCCCTGGGTACCATGTCCCCATTCCCTACGCCCTGTAA
>UQCW01000086.1 GCA_900539625.1 uncultured Prevotella sp. | reverse complement strand
TTGCCCTTTGCCTTGTTCCCTTTGGCATCCCAAAGCTCTTTCGGGATAGTCCGCTTGCAGCTGAACTGTGCTACCGTTCCGTTGATTGTAACCCGTCCCATGATGGGGACAATTCCGTTCTTTTCCTTACTGCCGTTCACATAGAACAGCACCTTGAATGTGCTTCTTGCCATACTCGTTTCTTTTCGGTTGCAAAACTATAAATCAACGAGTTCCCTATTGATAAGCAAAGCTGCGCAGAACGCCGCAAAATGAAACAGAGACTGTTAAATCTGCACTTTCATCGGGTAATGATTAGAAACCGTTCTTTTGCTTTAATCTGCTTTAAGACGGTTTTCAACTGTCTGCCCAACTTCTGCGTTTTTCCTCCAACTCCCTAATTATCAAATCCTGTTGCGTAAATCTGCTGCATTTCGGCGGTTATTACAAATATTTTATGTAAGTTTGCATAGCAAGACATAATGATTATTTCAAATAGCAATACAGAAATAGGTATTCAAATTAAATTATAATTCCGATCACCTACTTGTGTCTTACAAGTCTTTGAAACTTAATTATCTAATATCATAAAATCTACATTATGCTAAACGAACAAGATTTATTACAACTGCAACGTAAAGGCATTTCTGTTGAAAAATTCAATCAGCAGATGAACTGTTTCGTTACAGGATTTCCCTTCCTTGAGCTCTATTCTGCAGCAAGTACGGAAAGAGGAATCAAGGTCGTCACTCCAGAAGATAGGGAAAAATATGTTGCCGCATGGGATTGCTATGTCAACGAAGGCCATACCGTTGTGAAATTCGTTCCAGCCTCCGGTGCCGCAAGCAGAATGTTTAAAGATCTCTTCGCTTTTCTGAATGCAGCGTATGGTGAACCAACGAGCGATTTTGAAAAATTCTTCTTTGACCACCTTTACCAAATGGCTTTTTATTCGGATTTAAACGAAGTCTGCAAAAAGAATTATGGGGAAGAAATCCCAGCGTTGCTCTCTGAGAAAAAATATAAGGAAATTGTTTCCGCCCTGCTTGGCGAAAAGGGTTTGAACTACGGACACATGCCAAAGGGCGCACTGAAATTCCACACTTACGGGAATGATCAGCGCACGCCTTTTGAAGAACACCTTGTTGAGGGGGCGCTTTATGCCAAAGGCAAAGAGGGGGATGTCAATGTTCATTTCACGGTATCTCCCGAGCATCGCGCTCTTTTTGATGCGCTTGTGAAAGACAAAAGTGCAGATATAGAGAAGCGCTATGGCGTCAAGCTGCATATTTCATTTTCTGAACAAAAACAGAGTACAGATACACCGGCAGCCAATGAAGACAATACGCCTTTCAGAAATGCAGATGGTTCTATTCTCTTCCGACCGGGTGGACATGGTGCGCTTATTGAGAATCTTAACGATATTGATGCCGATGTTGTGTTCATTAAGAACATTGACAATGTTGTGCCTGATCATTTGAAAGGTGACACGGTGGCCAATAAAAAACTTTTGGCCGGCATCCTCGTCAGTGTTCAGAACACGATAAAGAGCTATTTGAAGAAGTTGGATAGCGGCCAGTATGTGATGGAGGATTTGCGCGAGATGCTTCAGTTTATACAGAAAACGCTCTGCTGCAAAAATCCAGAAACAAAATTGCTGGAGGATACCGAGCTTGCTGTTTATATCCGCAAAAAGCTCAATCGTCCCATCCGTGTTTGCGGTATGGTGAAAAACATCGGTGAAGCCGGTGGCGGTCCGTTCCTGGCTTATAATTTAGACGGGACCTATTCTCCGCAGATTCTTGAAAGCTCACAGATTGATGTGAAGAATCCTGAGAAGAAAGCCATGTTTGAGCAGGGCACACATTTCAATCCAGTTGACTTGGTGTGTGCTATAAAGAATTATAAGGGAGAGCACTTGAATCTTCTTTCCTACGTTGATCCGAAAACAGGATTCATTTCAGAGAAGAGCAAGGATGGCAAAAAACTTAAGGCGTTGGAACTTCCAGGACTTTGGAATGGCTCCATGAGCGATTGGAATACCATATTTGTGGAAGTGCCACTTTCTACCTTCAACCCAGTTAAAACAGTAAACGACCTCGTACGTCCACAACATCAGGAACATAAAGAAGGATGATTTCTCCATGGCAGGAAAATGCTGTGAGCAGAAACTTTATAACGATACATTGGCTGATTGATTTAAGCGTGTATATCATGAGTTGGTCAGTGTAGAAAGAAAAAAGAGAACTGTTGCCAATTAATCAAGTTTTGCAACAGTTCTCTTTTTTCCTTTTTATTCTACAGAATCTCTGAAAATTCGTTAGACTCATTTTTTCTTATACACACAATAAAACCTGCCGCAATTACTTATGTTCATTTCACATCTTGGTCAAAGTTGCGCGATGCGAGAATTGGGATTCCCAACTTTTCAGCGAATACAGTCCCAGATTCGAATGTGTCTCCTCCCAGACGCAGTCGTATCTCCTCCCAGACGCAGTCGTATCTCGTCCCAGACGCAGTCGTATCTCGTCCCAGACGCGGTCGTGTCTCCTCCCAGACGCGGTCGTGTCTCGCCCCGTGTTCGACATCAAGTATGGGGGTTGAAACGAAGTTGCTATTGCTGGTTTTTGTTCACAGCTTTTAAAAACGATTTGGGTAATGGTGTTTCAAAAGAAAGCGGTTCGTTAGTAATGGGGTGATAGAAATTTAATCTAAAGGCGTGTAGGGCTAAGCGACCGATGGGATTGTCGCCGTTACCATATTTTATGTCACCGCAAACAGGGCAGCCCATGTCTTGCATGTGTACTCTGATTTGGTTCTTACGTCCAGTCTCCAGTTTCAGCTCAACAATGGAATGTTTGCCTTCACTTTTAATCTGTTTGTAGTGTGTGATGGCCCATTTGGCACCTCCTGGGTCTTGGTCATAGGAAATAGTGAAATAGGCTTTGTTGTCTTTCAACCAATTGGCAATGGTGCCTTGTTTGTTTGGAAGTTGTCCGGAAACCAAAGCAATGTATCGTCTGTCGGTGACGATGTCGCGCCAATTGTGTTCCAGAATCTGTTCCGCTTGTATGGTTTTAGCATAAACGAGAAGTCCAGAAGTGTCTCTGTCCAATCTGTGTACTACATGGGCAGTGCATTTCTGCTTGCTTCGTCTGAAGTATTCATCCAAGACAGATTTCACGCTGAAAGCGTGGTGGTTGGCAGCCATGGAGAGGATGCCAACATTCTTTTCTATCACAATCAGGAAGGGGTCTTCATAGACAATTTTGACGAATTTGTTGTTAAGTTGCTCTGCGGGTTTGTGGCGGCAGATTTCAACAGTGGTGTTGGGGAGGAGAGGAGTGTCGTGCCGTGTGGAGATCTTTCCATTGACTTTAACTCCGCCACCTTTCAGTATGGCTTTTGCCTTGTTTCGGCTGATGCCATTGTGTTCGTCGGTCAAGAAGGATAGGAGGGTTGTTTCTGTCTTTACGACATACGTGATGGGACGTTGTATGTGATGGTTTGCCATAAGGGTTGTTTATCGAGAATTATTTGATATGGATAATCGTGTCTAAGTGGACGCGATTAATGTGTGTGCAAAGTTAACTCCAAAAAATGAAGTGCGTGCTATTTTGTAACAATAAAAAGCGGAAAGATTTATGCGAAAAGTATCTCGCAATGAAGCATTGCACTGGGTTTTGAATTATGGTATGCGACTGGGCGTGTGATTTCAATTCTAAGTGGTATGATTAAAATCTGAAGACCCGTATGCCAATAAAGGATTTGTGCTTACTTAGATAATCGTGTAGGGACGTTGAATCTTCCACAACTTTTTTGTAAATCATGGAGGCGTTGAGCAGGTGTAGTTTGCCGTCTTTTCCCCAAACGGCAAAGCCGAGATGAGCATAGTCAAGCCCCTGTTTGCTCGTGACAATGGCGATGATATCCCCGTCTTGGATTTCCGGAAGCTGTTTCTTTGATAATGATGTGAAACGCTTTGGGATATAGGCTCCGTCTCTTCCACATGAGGAGCGTTCCATAGCTGCAATGCTGTCAATTTCTTGAGGATGGGCAACGAGGTAAGGATATTTTTCCGAGTGCTTGCTCATGAAATGAATATTGATATAGAGTGGAACGGTGAATTTGTCTGCCACCTTCACCTCTGAAACAATGCCTCTTTGCGTGTTACTGCGTTTCCACCATGAGAAGTAATGAAGGCGTGAGAGATAGCCGTTGATGTGGCCATCTCTGTATCTGATATTTTCAAGATTACGGCAGAAATCTGAAAATTTGTCACCTCCCTGCCTTTTTGTCATTATCAATGCGCCAACTGTTTCTACCAATGTGGCGCAGTCGAGTTGGCGAAGATCGACCACGAGTTTTTCTGGATCATTGCCTTCGAGCGTGCCTGCCACGTATGGGCGGTTGACGAAATGGCGTGCAAGCGTAAGGACGTCAGGACTCTTGAGGTCTTTTTTCAGGATTTCCACCACTTCTGCCGAGTCTCTTGGCGTATAGAGCGTTTGCTCCATAAGAGCGTTATTCGTGTCGGTCGAATCATCCTGCCAGATAACTGCAGAAGGAGCATCGTGAACGTTTTTTGTGCTGTTGTTGCAGGCTGAAGAGAACATGGCGGGTAAGAGCAAAAATACGAATGATAGGATAGGGGTTTTCATTTATTTTTTTATTTTTGAAAGGACAGGAGGCAAAGTTAAGTAATGGTAAGTAGGTGTCCAAAATTATTTTATAGTATTCATGCAGGGGAAAACCTGTCTGATATTGCCTTGCCGTATTCTTTTGCCCCTACAGCTGCCTTTCATCAGTCACGTAG
>UQCW01000085.1 GCA_900539625.1 uncultured Prevotella sp. | reverse complement strand
TGTTCGCTACGTGTTCGTGGCCCTCACTTTGCGAGCAAAGTGAGCTACAATGCTGGCGCCGCAACAGACGATTATGCAACGCAAAACTCCACTGCAAGGGCGTGTGCCAATATTTAACATTCTATCTTGAAGCCCCTAAAGTAATGCGTCGACCCTCCATCTTACTACTTTTTAGCGAACGCGGGACGAGGCACGACCGAACGCTGGACGAGACGCGGTCGAACGTGGGACGAGACGCGGTCGAACGTGGGACGGCGTTCGCCATCTAAGATAGGGAACGGATTGTCAACAACGGTTTTCTCCTCACCGCATAAGGATTTCCATACGCATAAAAAGCAAAAACGGCAAAAAGACAGGGCATAAGATATTACTCCTTACTCCGCAAAATTGGTCAAGTTATTCTTTCACCATTACTAAGAACTGAAAACAAATACTCTACTAACGGAGCGAGACTGCTGACCTTTCCGAACTTTCAAGCTCCACTCCCCATCATACAATTAAAAAAACATAAAACCATGAAACGATTTCTCTTGCTCTTCACCATCGTGCTTCACGCTGCCTTCTCTTCGGACTTTGTAGCATACGCACAGACCATTCAACGGGAAGACATCATCAAAAAGGATTCCGCTTTGTTTCACGAGCTGGCCATCGACGATACCATCTGTCCCATGATGAATTTCCAAATCGCCATGCAGTGTTACAACTTTCTAAAGGGATCCCGCTATTGGGAGATGACCAGACATGGTATTCCTTCACGGACGTCTACAGCTATCACTTCATCGTTAACAGATAAAATGGCCTATTATATATACCAAAGAGACCCATACGTAAACCCTCCCGCAGAGCAAGCTTATGAATATGAAGAAGGCAATATAAAATGGGGTTTCTACAAAGACCTCTGGAACGACACCTTTGAAAAACGTCACAAGGCACCCTACAATGAAAGCGAAGAGAAACGCGACTTTGTGGAGCGCTTGAAGAAGTTTTCCCAATCGGCCACCTATCAGCCGCTCATCTTTAAAATTATTGCGGTCAAATACAACGGGTCGATTGAAAGGTATGTTGACGACCTGTACAAAAATTCCATCATGAGCAACAAGAAACGGCTCAAGCGATTTGTCAGGACACCAAATTTCAAGCGACTCGACAAAGACTATGGAGCGCAACTGACCCTCTCCTTGATGGTTTATAAATATTGGCTCGAAAACCGCGCAACCATCAGACCAAGACTTACGGGGGCTTATGTCTACGTTGCGGAGCAGGGGAAGAAGTGATTGGCTGAAATTCTTCTGATTATGCGGCGAAGGCCTGAGGCGAAGCACTGTAGCTCACTTTGCTCACAAAGTGAGGGGGACGAATATTGTGGCGACCAAACACGAACTGGAAATTCAACAAAGACATGCCCCAAAGCGCTGGTCATGTTCGCTACGTGTTCGTGGCCCTCACTTTGCGAGCAAAGTGAGCTACAATGCTGGCGCCGCAACAGACGATTATGCAACGAAAAACTCCACTGCAAGGGCGTGTGCCAATATTTAACATTCTATCTTGAACCCCCTAAAGTAATGCGTCGGCCCTCCATCTTACTACTTTTTAGCGAACGCGGGACGAGGCACGACCGAACGCTGGACGAGACACGACCGAACGTGGGACGAGACGCGGTCGAACGTGGGACGGCGTTCGCCATCTAAGATAGGGAACGGATTATCAGCAACGGTTTTCTCCTCACCGCATAAGGATTTCCATACGCATAAAAAGCAAAAACGGCAAAAAGACAGGGCATAAGATTGCGACGAAGGCCTGAGGCGAAGCACTGTAGCTCACTTTGCTCGCAAAGTGAGGGGGACGAATATTGTGGCGACCAAACACGAACTGGAAATTCAACAAAGACATGCTCCAGAGCGCTGGTCATGTTCGCTACGTGTTCGTGGCCCTCACTTTGCGAGCAAAGTGAGCTACAATGCTGGCGCCGCAACAGACGATTGTGTTGGCCAGCGCGAATTATAAGTAGGTGTTCAAAATTAGTTTATAGTATCCATGCAGGGAAAAACTGTCTGATATTGCCTTGCCGCATTCTTTTGCCCCTACAACTGCCTTTCATCAGTCACGTAGCCCGCTACGCTCCTTCTTCAAGACAGCTGTAGGAACAAAATAATACGACAATTCAATATAAACTAATTTTGAGCACCTACTTAAGAAATTAATATTTCAATCCCCCCTTCGCGTAAGGATACAAAAAAGGGCCGCATCCTCTATATCACATAGACCTGCGACCCAGAACAATTATCAAAACCTTTTATCCTTGAAAACTTTTATTTTACAGTGTTCTGTGAGTTTTTACTTTTATCTTTTTCTGGCAGGAGGACCTGCCAGGGAGATGTCTTTTTTCTTGATGTTTTTTGAGGACATCACTTCTGCAATTTCATGCCAACGTAGAGTCCGTCGTAGTTGCCGAGCAATGCGTCGAGCGTTTTGATCGTTGCACTGCCAGAGAGTTTTGAAACGGTGCTGACGAGCTTCATCAGTTTGTCGCTCTCGTAGAGCAGGCTGATGCTCTTGCCGTGTTTAACGACCTTCGGCGTCATGCTGCCGAGTCCAGCAAGATAGGTCATCTTGATGGTTTTGTGTTTGGCATCGAACGTGTAGTTGCCGTTGATGGTTCTGCCGCCGATGACAGCGCTGTAGGTGTTGTCCTTGTTGAAGGTAAAGGAGCAATACCCCCGCTTGATGCCGACTTTTGCCAAATGCGTGGTGAGCCGGCTCTCGATTTTCTGAGCGGCCACTTCACCACCAGCCTTGGCCAAGAGGTTTTCAGATTCAAAGACGCAATCGGGCGACTGGTATTTCCATGTGCCGACCAAATCGTCTTGGGTAAGCGTTGAAGAATTGTTGAGCAACTGGCCGAGGAGGTTTCCGAGGGTTTCTCCTGTCGTGTTGTTACCATTTTGCGCGACTGCTCCGGCGATGGCATCTCCGAGGAGGCTGCCGTTTGAAGCGTTTGTACTGCCGCTCGTTGTGCCGCAAGCGTTGAATGTGGCCATGCCCGAGATGAGCATGATTGGTAAAATGAACTTCTTCATATAATCCGCTTATCTATTTTCTGTTTTGCATTGCAAATTTGGGATTTATTTTTGGAACCGCCAAGTGTTGCACCCCGTTTTTAGATGAACGATGCGATTTTTTCTACGAACAGGCCGTGTTTTTGGTCCAAAATTATTTGGCGACATTATTGGCTTGCATTGCGGGAGGCGGGGGTTTCGTTCGTCTCATGTCATAATTATCTGATTTCGGGGGATTTCAGATAAGTTTCGGCATTCGTCCGTTTTTTTCTTCGGCATCCCAAAAGAAAGCGGTACATTTGCAGCGTGAAACACGCGCTGAGTGGTTGCCGCGTTATGGAAACTCCTCAAAAACAGGTATTTTTAGTAATGGTAAAATTTCGCCATTAGTTAAGTGCAGAAGCGTGTGCATACGGAAACGCTTGAAATGCATAACACACATATAATATATAATATACCAAAAGATCCAATGAAAGTCTTAGTTATCAACTGCGGAAGTAGCTCCATCAAGTATAAGCTCTATGAGATGAGCAACAAGAGCGTACTGGCCGCTGGTGGCATCGAGAAGATCGGTCTTGAGGGTTCTTTCCTGAAGACCAAAATCAATGGTGAAACGAAGATTATCGAGTCGGCATGCCCCACACACACCGAGGGTATCAAGCTCATGTTTGACACCTTGCTCAACGCTGAGTATGGCGCCATCAAGAGCCTCGACGAAATTTCGGCTGCAGGCCACCGTATCGTGGCAGGCGGACGCTTCACGAAGAGCCAGATTGTTACGCCAGAAATGCTTCAGGAATGGAAGCAGTATATGGACCTCGCACCGCTCCACAGCGAGGCACACTTGAAAGGCTACGAGGCTGTTCGCGCCATGTTGCCCAACTTGCCACAGGTGTTCGTGTTTGACACGTCTTTCCACCAGACCATGCCGGAGGAGGCTTACATGTATGCCGTTCCTTACAAGTATTATGAGAACAACAACATCCGTCGTTGGGGCGCCCACGGCACGAGCCACCGCTTTGTCAGTGCGCGCGTATGCGAATTTTTGGGCGTGAAAGCCGAAGACGTGCGCATCATCACTTGCCACATCGGCAACGGTGCGTCAGTATCGGCTGTAAAGTACGGCAAGTGTGTCGACACTTCTATGGGCTTGACGCCGCTGGAAGGCCTCATGATGGGCACACGCTCTGGCGATGTTGACCCTTCTGCCGTTTTGGCCATCATGAAGGTTGAAGGCTACGATGCCGACCGCATGAGCGACCTGCTCAACAAGGAAAGCGGTGTGAAGGGCATCTCTGGCGTTTCGAGCGACATCCGCGAGGTGGAAGCTGCCATCAAGGAAGGCAACGAGCGTGCTGCCCTTGCCATGAAGATGTATGACTACCGCATCAAGAAATACATCGGTGCTTACACGGCTGCCATGGGCGGCGTTGACATCATCGTCTTCACCGCAGGTGTTGGCGAACACCAGTGGGATGTTCGTCAGGGAGCTGTCAGCGGACTGGAGTTCTTCGGCATCAAGCTCGACGAGGAAAAGAACCGCAAGAACTGCGGCGAGGAGGAAATCATCTCTACACCCGACAGCAAGGTGAAGGTGGTGGTTGTTCCAACCGACGAGGAACTCCTCATCGCTTCGGATACGCTGGACTTGGTCAAGTGATCCGTTGCACCTCTTTTATAGATATATAATTCACCCTATTATATACCTCTTTACTGAAATCAAAACAAAAGGAGCCAGACACCGCGCGGTGTGTGGCTCCTTTTGCGTTATGGGGAGGGGCAAAATTGAAATATCAAAGGTTAGCGGTAGGGCCCTCGTAGCGGAGATTTGCACTGGCCCGCATAATCGTCTGTTGCGGCGCCAGCATTGTAGCTCACTTTGCTCGCAAAGTGAGG
>UQCW01000084.1 GCA_900539625.1 uncultured Prevotella sp. | reverse complement strand
AATCTTATTGCGGGGCAAGCCCCGCCAACGATATGCGCCCCTTACAGGGGCAGCAGCGAGAATTGATGAGCTGCGGCAGGAGGTAGGGGCAAGCCCCTACCCTGGAATATGAGCCCCTTTCAGGGGCAGCTGCGCCGCAACCGCTCTCCCACCCCTTCAATCGTCGGTTTTCAAGAGGAAGCGCTCGCGGCGAAGGCAGCGGTAGAAAGGCGCTTGGGGGTCCACGGAATAAGTGATGCCGAAGACGCGGCCTATGATGCAGCGCAGGGGCACGATGTAGTTACCAAACTGGCCGTAGCCCTTGCAGACCACAAAGCGTCGCACCATTTCTTGCCCGTCGCGCAAGAGGGTCTCCACCACAACGGTATCGCCCGGCAGGGCCTCCACGCGCTCAACGAGCACTTGGTCGTTGCCCGCCGGACTGGCGAAAGCAACGAGGTCGCCCTTTTTCGGCAGGCATTCGCCAACGTGGTGTTCTCCGAAGAGACGCGGCAGCGGTGTGGTCCATCCGTAGGCCAAGCGATTGACAGCCAAGCGGTCGCCTTGAAGGAGGTCGAGGTCATAGCGGTTGTAGGGCATCTCATATTGCGTCACCACCATCATCCTCACCGCCAACAGCAACGCCACCGCCAGCAACGCTGGCAACACGGCAAAGCGCAAGAAAGCCTTCCGCCCCTTCCAGTGGAGCGGTTTGCGAATTTTTCCGATATAGCGCTTAATGGTTACCATAGTTGTTGTGCGTTGTGAACCTCTGCAAAGGGCGTCGGGAAATACCCCAAAGCTTACTGTATATTCGCCACCCACTTCAAGATGCGGCTCCAGCGGATTTTACCGCTAAAGAGACCGTAGTCGGGGTCGAGCGAGAGCCAAACGAAGAGCGGTTTGCCCACGATGTGGTCTTCTGGCACGAAGCCCCAGAAACGGGAGTCGGCGGAATTGTCGCGGTTGTCGCCCATCATCCAGTAATAGTTCATTTTGAAGGTGTACTGGTTGGTCTCCTTACCGTTGATATATATCTTTCCGTTTTTGACTTTCAAGTCGTTACCTTCATAAACGCGGATGGCGCGTTCATAAAGAGGCAGATTGTCGAGCGAGAGCACCGCAGTGACTCCACGCTGCGGAATCCAAAACGGCCCGTAGTTGGCCGTCGTCCATTTCTTGGCTTTGTCGAGCGGGAAAAGTTCGTCGCCACTTGAGAGCGGGAAGCGTCGTGGATTGGGCGAGATGAAGCCTCGGCGGATGAGTTCCTTCTTGACATGGTCGGTCATGGGGAAGCCAGCGCCCGAAGAGAGATAGCCGAGCTCTTCGTCCGTGATGCCGAGTTCTTTCTTGGTGTCCTCGTCGAGGGCCATGATGAAGCTGACCTCATAGCGGAATTGCACATTTTCTGGCTGCTTCATGGGGCGTCCGTCGAGATAGATGATGTCGTTTTTGATTTCAAACATCTGTCCCGGGAGTCCCACGCAGCGCTTCACGTAATTCTCGCGGCGGTCAACGGGGCGCGTGATGATGTCGCCAAATTCCTCTGGCATTTCCCTCATCACGAGGCGTCCCAAGGCATAGCGGCGGGCATATTCCTCACGCTGCTCGGTGAAGGGGGTCTCTGGCGTGAGCTGTCGGTAGGTGCCGTTTTGCATCTGCGTCCCGACGCCCAACTGATAGACCATTCCGTAATAGTCCTGCTCCGGATGTTTCGAAGCAACGGTGTCGCCCGAAGGATAATTGAAGACCACGATGTCGCCGAGCTGCACTTCGCCCAGTCCCTTCACGCGTCGGTAGTCCCAATGCGGCCATTCAAAATAGCTGCGTGTGCCAGTGATAGGCATGGTGTTTTGCGTCAGCGGCATGGTGAGCGGCGTTTGCGGGATGCGCGGTCCGTAAGAGAGTTTGGAGACGAGGAGATAGTCGCCCGTCAGCAATGTTTTCTCCAGCGACGACGACGGAATCACGAAGTTTTGGAAGAAAAACTGGTTGAGGAAATAGATGGCAACGAGGGCAAAGACGATGGCGTCGACCCAGCTCATCACGAGGCGAACGGTGCGGTTCTTGGAGTTTTTCCACCATCCCCAGTTGATAAATTTGCTCACATAGACGTCGTAGATGAAAGGCACGACGAGGAGTCCCCACCAAGAGCCAACCCAATAGAGGAAGAGGAGGTAGAGAGCGAGCACGATGCCGAACTTGATGTAACCGCGTCGGCGGGGCGGTATATTCTTGAAAAACATGTTGTTGACTGTGGATTATTTTTTCGGGAGAGCGCTAAGTAATGTTGAGAGAATAAATTCCACAATTTTGCACCTGCATTTTTGAGCTATTTTTGAGCTTATTCGAAGGAGCAATGCGAGCATTGTGACTGAGAATAAGTTCGAAAAGAGCCGAAAAGGCAGGGGAGTATACTACTTGCCCAACGGCAAAATTGCGGAAGTTATTTTTTCAACATTACTAAGTAATGTCGCCCCCCTCAGATATTCAGAACATGCCCTTGAAAAGGTCGTCGGTGGTGAGCAAACCAGTGTGGTTGGCCGTGAACTCAGCGGCGAGCACAGCTCCGAGGGCGAAGCCGCGGCGGTTGTGGGCATCGTGGGTGATGGTGATGGCGTCGGCCTCGCTGTTGTAGGTGATGGTGTGGATGCCTGGCACTTCATCGCGGCGCACCGCGTCGATGCGCAGCAGGTTGGCGGGCTGCTCCTTGCTTCCCGTCACGGTGCCGTCGGCGTTATGCACCTCGCCCTTCACCCAGCCTTCCTTGCGGTCGAGGTTGTCGCAAATCTGCTCAGCGAGCGTAATGGCCGTGCCGCTCGGCGCGTCGAGCTTGTGCACGTGGTGGGTCTCCTCCATCGTCACGTCGTAGTCGGGAAACTGGTTCATGATGCGTGCCAGATATTTGTTGACAGCCGAGAAAATGGCCACGCCGAGCGAGAAGTTCGACGCCCAAAAGAGGGTGTTGCCCTCAGCAATGAGCTGCTTCACGTCGTCTTCATGGTCTTTGTGCCATCCTGTTGAACCGCTCACCACCTTGACACCGGCCTTGAAGGCTTCCACGTAATTGGCATAAGCCGCCGTCGGAGTAGTAAACTCGATGGCCACGTCTGCACTGCGGAAGGCTTCCGACTGGAAGTCCTCACGGTTGTCCACATCAATGATACTAACAATTTCATGACCACGCGAGCGAGCGATTTCCTCAATCATGTGGCCCATCTTCCCATAACCTATTAAAGCTATTTTCATCAGTTGGAGTCGGATTAAAAAATGTACTATTTATATTGGTGTAGCAAATTTAATGATTTGTATTGACTTTCAGCCCTCCCGCCCCCATTTTTTGTGCATCCGCCCGTTTCTTGGCCGTTCATCCAAGGCTTCTCGATGGTTTTTAATAACTTTGCAGGGGGTTTCAACCCTCCAACCACAAACAAACAGCCAATGACAAACGAAATTTTTGAACATAACAACGCTGAAACGCCTAAAGCGCAGCAGCCGCTGAGCGAATATGTGCCGTCGCCCTCACCGCAGGAAAACGGTAACGACAACAGCAACGACAACGACAATGCCACGGAAACGCTCTTCGAGGAGGTCAACCGCATGTACACCATCCGCGAGGCGATCAACGAGGCGAAACGCTGCCTCCATTGCAAGGTGCCGCAATGCAAGAAGGCCTGCCCCATTGAAAACAACATCCCCGACTTCATCCACGAGCTCTCGATGGGCAACATGGGCGAGGCGATGAACGTTTTGCATGAGAAGACCAACCTGCCAGCCATCTGCGGCCGCGTGTGCCCTCATGAAAAACAATGTGAGGGCCATTGCGTGCTGGGCAAGAAGGGCCGCCCCGTCAGAATCGGCAAACTGGAGAGTTTCATCGCGCAGTTTGACTCTGACATGCAACTGACGCACGAACGCATCCCAGAAAAGACGCGCGGCAAAGTGGCCATCATCGGTTCGGGTCCTGCGGGACTGACCGTTGCCGGCGACCTGGCCCGCCAAGGCTTCCACGTGACCATCTTCGAGGGACAGCCTGAAGCTGGCGGCGTGTTGATGTACGGCATTCCTGAATACCGTCTGCCGAAAGCCGTCGTCCGCAACGAAATCAAGAAGATTGAAGACCTCGGCGTGCATTTCGTGCGCAACTGCCTGGTGGGAACGCCAGAGAGCGGCGTAACGGTCGACAGCCTCTTCGCAGAAGGCTTCGACGCCATCTTTATGGGAACGGGAACAGCACTGCCGCAAAACCTCAGCATCCCAGGTTCCGACTTGCGCCGCGTGACGCAGTCAACCGACTTCCTCCACAACGTGAATGCCTATGTCGAAGGTGCCCTCCCGATGGAGATGGTGCCGTTGCGCAAAGGCGACAAGGTGGCGGTGATTGGCGGCGGCAACGTGGCGATGGACGCGGCACGCACCGCACGACGCTTGGGAGCTGACGTAACGGTCATCTACCGTCGCACGCAAGCTGAGATGCCAGCCATCCAGAGTGAATATGAAGACGCCGTGAAGGAAGGGGTCAACTTCATGTGGCAGACCAATTCCCTGGAGTTTCTCGGCAACAAAAAGGGACGTGTCTGTGCCATCCGTCTCTCCACGCCCGACGGAGAATGCACGGAACCCTTCGACCGCGTGTTCCTCGCCATCGGCTCGCGCCCTGCCAGCCGCATCGTCAGCTCAACGCAAGGCATTGAGGTCGACGAGAAAGGATATGTCATCGTGGGCGAACGCCCGATGGGCATGACCACGCGCCGCGGCGTGTTTGCCGGAGGCGACGTTGTCCACCGCCCGCAAACGGTGGTGCTCGCCATGAAAGCGGCCAAAGAGGTGGCATTGGGCATTGCGCAATATGTGGATGCCATCAAACTGCTGGAAGACTGCGGCCTGAAAGCGGAAGAATAAATAGGTGGGCAAAATCCAGAAAAATCTCTGCGCGGGGTTGAGCCAAATAGCATGGCGTTGCGCCGCTGCCCCTGAAAGGGGCTCATATTCCAGGATAGGGGCTTGCCCCTATCT
>UQCW01000083.1 GCA_900539625.1 uncultured Prevotella sp. | reverse complement strand
ATCGGCTCCAAGAGGTAGGGGCAAGCCCCTACCCTAAATATGAGCCCCCTTCAGGGGCGCTGGCGCCTCTCTACCAACCTTGGGGGGCTGGATTTTGAACACCCTACATTCAGGGGCATCGCTGCGGCAGGCGCATAAAAAAAGCACCCGCACTTCTTCGCAGAATGACGGATGCTATGCATTTTTAAAAGAGCTTCCATTTTGAGCACCAGCACTTCTTCACAGAATGGCGGGCGCTCGTGGAATGGAACATTGTTCTCTTTCGAGAGCAATGAATCGCTTGATAGCGAAAACTGAGTATATAGGTTGTGCACCGGCAAATGCGGTGCGGAAAATCAATTGATTAGGGTTTTATCCCTCGAGGCAACGAAAGACACCAGCCAAACACTTAGTAATTAAACCATTACTTAGGCATCGATCTTGGCGTATGTGGCGTTGCGCTCGATAAATTCGCGACGCGGACCGACGTCGTCACCCATCAACATGGAGAAGACATAGTCGGCTTCAGCGGCATTCTCGATGGTCACCTGCTTGAGCATACGCGTTTCAGGGCACATGGTGGTTTCCCAAAGCTGATGCGGGTTCATTTCTCCCAAACCTTTGTAGCGCTGTGTCTGGATGCTGTTTTCTGTGCCGTCACCATATTTCTCAATGAAGCGCTGGCGGTCGGCATCGTTATAGCAGTATTCCTCCACCTTGCCTTTCTTGCAGCGATAGAGCGGCGGCATGGCGATGTAGAGGTAACCATCTTGGATGACCTGTGGAAAATAGCGGAAGAAGAGCGTCATGATGAGGGTGGCGATGTGCTGACCGTCGACATCGGCATCGGCCATGATGATAACCTTGTGGTAACGCAATTTTTCGATATTGGCCACCTTGCTTTCTTCATCGACACCGAAGCGGATGCCGAGCGCCTGGATGATGTTGTTCACCTCGTCGCTCTCAAAGGCTTTGTGCCACATGGCTTTTTCCACATTGAGGATTTTACCACGGAGCGGAAGGATGGCCTGCGTTGAGCGGCTGCGGCCCTGCTTGGCGGAACCGCCTGCAGAGTCTCCCTCGACAAGGAAGAGTTCGCATTCTTCAGGGATTTTCGACGAGCAGTCTGAAAGTTTGCCTGGCAGACCGCCTCCCGACATCGGGCTCTTTCTCTGCACGCTCTCACGCGCCTTTCTGGCGGCCACACGGGCAGTGGCGGCAAGGATGACCTTGTCGACAATGAGTTTGGCTTCTTTCGGATGCTCTTCAAGATAGTTGGAAAGGGCTTCGCCCACGGCCTGGTTCACCGCACCAGCCACTTCGCTGTTGCCCAACTTCGTCTTGGTCTGTCCTTCAAACTGCGGTTCGGCCACCTTCACGGAGATGACGGCCGTGAGTCCTTCGCGGAAGTCTTCACCGGCGATTTCCACCTTGGCTTTCTCGAGCTGCTTGGCGGCCGTGTCTTCGGCATATTTCTTGAGCACGCGGGTCACGGCCATGCGGAAGCCGGTCAAGTGTGTACCGCCTTCTATCGTGTTGATATTATTAACGTAGGAATGGAGGTTCTCGCTGTACGAAGTGTTGTACATAATGGCCACTTCAATGGGGATGCCAGCCTTCTCCGTATTGAGATAAATGACGTCATTGAAGAGGTGGACACGAGAGGAATCGATGTAGCGCACAAATTCGCGCAGACCGTGTTCGGAATGGAACACTTCCTGACGGATATTGCCTTCGTCGTCCTTGCGCTCGTCGGTCAGCGTAATGGTGATACCCGCATTGAGATAGGCCAGTTCGCGCATGCGGTTGGCAAGGATGTCATATTTATAAGTGGTGGTCGTAAAGATGGTGTCATCTGGCCAGAAATGCTGACGCGTACCGCGCAATTCGGTTTCTCCCACCACCTTGACGGCGTAGAGGGGATGTCCCTTTGCGTATTCCTGCTGATAGATCTTTCCATCGCGGAACACCTGCGACTTCATGTGTTTCGACAACGCGTTGACGCAACTAACACCGACGCCGTGCAAACCGCCAGAGACCTTGTAGGAGCCTTTGTCGAACTTACCGCCGGCATGCAACACGGTCATGACCACTTCGAGCGCGGAGCGGTTTTCTTTCGGGTGCATATCCACAGGGATACCACGTCCGTTGTCCTGGACGATGATTGAATTATCCTCGCAAATGGTCACTTCGATGTGCGTGCAATAGCCTGCGAGTGCTTCATCGATAGAGTTGTCAACGGTTTCATAAACGAGGTGGTGCAAACCTTTCTCACTGATGTCGCCGATATACATGGCAGGGCGCTTGCGCACAGCTTCCAAGCCTTCAAGCACCTGGATATTACTGGCGGAATAATTGCCACTGTTCTTTTCGATTTCTTCCATATTCTTATATCAAAATCAGGTCTCAGACCTCTTTCTTGTTTTCTATTTTTTGCAACCTGCAAGTGCGGCACGCTTCTTTCAAAGGCGCATTCCGCCGACTTCAACGAAGTATTCCAGCCTTCGGGAAGGTGCTTCGCCGCCTTCCACGCACCAAACCGCCCTTTTGAAAGGCGTTTCGGACGCTTCTGCGACGTGTTTCACCATCGCCAAAGACCACACTTTCAAGTCCTTGCTATTCTTTGCAAAGATACGATTTTTTTCTCAGACAAAGGGACTTGCAAGGCAGTTTTATTTACATGCCACGCGCCTTCTACGGCATTTTTTCATTCTCCCCAATGCTCCACCTCCAAACATAGCATAAAATGCGCAGGAAAAGAGTTTAAAACACCCTCCTACCCTTGTTTGCGAGAATCGATGAGCTGCGGCGAGAGATGGGGGGGGGTTAGCTCATCGATTCTCGCTTCTGCCCCTGTAAGGTAGGGTGTTCAAAATCGAAATATTAAGTTGGTGAAGATTATGCAACAAAAGCCTTGTCTGCGGCCCTGCGCGGGCTGAAAGCCCAACAAGTCCAGAGCCCAGGGCAACGCCCTGGGTACCATGTTCCCATTCCCTACGCCCTGTAAGGGCAAAAGTAAAAGCCAACCGTTCGCCCATACTTTTGCCCTTACAGGGCGTAGGCGTTTATGCATTGATACCCAGGGCGTTGCCCTGGGCTCTGAACTGGTTGCCCTTTCAGGGCGCTCCTTTTCGCGCTTTGTTCGTTTATCAAGTGCGCATGCTTCGCCACTTATTGTTTGACAAAAACCGCGCAGAGATTTTTCTGGATTTTGCCCCCTACCTTTCAGGAGCGCTGTTGCCTCTCTACCAACCTTGTGGTTTCTGAATCTTGAACACCCCACCCACCGCATATAACGCAAAAAGCTCCGCGCAGCAGGTGTTGCTACACGGAGCTTTCTATCTATCATTCCGGAAATCCCGCAAAGGATTGTCCGAGGGAGTATCTTACCAAATATCTTCAGGCTGTACGCCGTTGTAGACGCTTGTAGGAACGATTTCAAAGTAGTCGAGGAAGAACTGAGAGTCGAGCTTCTTCAAGGCCGACTTAAAGCGCAAGTAGTAAGGGCGTCCAGACTTCATGTCGGCCGTAACGATGATACGACGAACACAAGCCACGCTGCCGCTACGTCCACGCACTGGAGTGTCTGCCTTACCATTGGTGATGGTGAAGTACTGAGGACCCTTCATATAACCGTGGTTACGCATATTCTTGTCGTTTTCTGCGTTGACCGTCTGGTCGTCAGTATCAGCCACCCAAGGAATTTCAGTATTGTTGGCGTTAACCGTCTGGCGCATATCGTAAGGCAGACCAGCAGGAGAAAGCTTATAAGGCTCGCTACCGAAATAAATCTGGGCCATACCACGCATCGGGTTCATACCGACACCCATACGGATTTCGTAAGTACCATCAACTGGCACTGGAGGCAATTTAAGCGTAAAGTCGAAGAGGCCGCAGAAGAGCATCTCGTCGCCCTGATAGTCATTCCATCCACCACCACCCTGGTCGCAGATGTAAGTGATCTTCGTGTCGGCAGATTCATTCATGATATTATCGAAGAATCCCAACGGGAAGAGGCGGTAGTCCTGACCACGCAGCTTATTGCTCTGCATTTCTGGCAACATGGTGCAGATGTCAATACGCATACGTTCGCCACCGAGCATCTGACGCATATCCATGTTATAAAAGAGGATGTCGTCGATTGGGAAGTAGAAACCATTCTGGGCATTGTTGTCGTTCTTGCCATTGTCTGGAGAAATCAAGAAACCTCTATAGTCAACTGATTTCACGTGATAATCACCGTCAGGCTCAGTATCGTAAGTGCAGACACGGTTGGCATAAATCTTGTGATCGGGGTCACCATTGTCACCACCGTCACCGGCCTGAACAATCTTAATGAGACCTGAGTGAGGACCTATCGTCGCATAGTAGTTCCAAACGTCTGTCGGACAGTTCTTGGTCTGAGGATTCTTGATATCACCATACTTATAGTTGTACTCGTTGAGGTGACGAACGAACTTATCGTAAGCCATAGAGCCCTTCATGATGTGGTAAGCAACGAACTGGTTCACGGCGTTATCCGGATTCTTCACGTCGTCACTGCCATTGGTGTAGTGAGCTTCACACTTAGCCTTGATGATTGGATAAATCTGGTCCCAGTTGGTGATATTACCTTCGGCATCAAGCGTTGCGCTGATACCCCACTTCTGCTCATAGATTGAGTCGGGCTCAACGAGGGCGGTGTAACCAATATAGCGGTGAATCGGGCGACGAATTACGTGGTTCGGCTCAGAAGCCAAACGATAGTCGGTTATTTCCTGATAGTTTTGCTTTTCATATTCAGCATCGCGATAACCCGTGATGGAGTCGGCCCACGACGTCTCCTGCAAGAGGCGTGCGAAGATTTTCATATTGTCGGCATCTGCAATGCGCTGGCCAAGATTATCGGCAGACGGAGAAATAACGGTGCTGACTTCGTGAACCATACCATTTGAAAGTTCCACGTCGGCCTTCACCACTTGCGACGTACCGTTAATCACATAAACGATGTCGTTGCCGATGGTATCCATAGCGCTGGTGAGCGTACGGTCGTTCAAGTTGGAATAAGCAAAAGTACCCGGCGTTGGGAAGTCTGCAGATTCATAAGCAGATTCCGAACCGTTGTCAATCACACAGTTCAAGGCGATGATACCTGCATCTTCGTCAGAAAGCTCAGCCAAAGAATTGGCCCCCACCTTACGCATATAAGCCTCAACGGCTTCGTTGTTTGGCGCGAAGACAGTATAGTTTCCACGCGCAGACATCACGCTGGCGAGCACAGAGGCATCGGCTGAATTTCCGAGTTTCACACGTTCGAAGAGCGCACAGATGTCAGTGAACTGCGGCTGGCTCTTCAAATACTCTGTCACCGTTTGCTTCTTGGCAATGGCGTAATCCCCTTCGTTGATGTCTTCCGAACAGCTGGTGAACGAGACCGAAAGCCCCAAAGCGACAGCGGCTCCCAGAAGCCCAGTGCGGAGGGTTCGAGAGATTGCAAATAATTTCATAATTATTTCGTTGTATTTTTGTTTGTAGATTCTAAAATTGTTAGCATCGGCTTCGTGTTGCAGAAGCATTTGCCACGTGTTTTCCAGTCGCACACGTCAGAGTGTACCCGTTGCGATGCAAAGGTAAATATTTTTTTATCTCTTCACTATGTTTTCCTTGAGTTTAACACATTTTTGTTTTGCAGAAATGGGTAAGGCCGAATATGCCAGCCAAAAGCCAAGCTGAACACGTGATTTTGTTTAACATTACTAAGTAGATGAATTTGCCAATTTCGAGGCGGGATTCGCCCGGAAATCGAGGCGACAGTTTCGCCAAGACAGAGAACGATTCTGCCTTGAATAAAAATGGCGGTTCCTCCGCGTAATGACGCTTTTCGAAGGAACCGCCTAAGGTAGGGTGTTAAAAATTCCATTAAAATCAAGGTTGGTAAAGAGGCGACAGCGCCCCTGAAGGGGGCTCATATTTAGGGTAGGGGCTTGCCCCTACCTCT
>UQCW01000082.1 GCA_900539625.1 uncultured Prevotella sp. | reverse complement strand
ACAATCGTCTGTTGCGGCGCCAGCATTGTAGCTCACTTTGCTCGCAAAGTGAGGGCCACGAACACATAGCGAACATGACCAGCGCTCTAGGGCATTACTTTGTTGGATTTTCAGCTCATGCTTGGCCGCCGCAATGTTCGTCCCCCTCACTTTGCGAGCAAAGTGAGCTACAGTGCTTCGCCTCAGCCCTTCGCCGCATATCCGCGCATCATCCCTTGTTGCGACACCACGCCAATACCGACTGTCAGCGCACGCGGGAGCAGACACGAGCGTCGCTGGGTGCAGAGACGAACGCATCTGGGAGCAGAGACGAGCGTCGCTGGGACGGTGTGCAGCTGTGTCTGCTCCTGCGTGCGTTGACGGTCGTTAGGACTGGATTTACGGAGGTTGGACTCTATCAATGGTAAACTGCCGCTAAGCTAAAGACTTAACGGCAGTTCACTGGAGAATAGAAAGTTGTTCAACTTATTAATTCCCTGCTCATATTTTTGAATGTTGTGTTCTTTCAGATTTCTGATATTGAGCAATTTCCATTGAACAGAAGGATAAATGGACAAATCGCCAGCACAACACAGATTCCAATCTGGACATCCCTTCTCAAAAGAAAGCAGGAATTTCTTGTCATTCACGGTCAAGCCTTCTCTAACCATTTTGACTAACTGCAATCTTGCCAGTTTATAGTCTTCGTAACTAAATGCAATGTTAGACATCCCCTCAAACTGTCTCTTCAGAGCATCAGTTTGGTCAATCTCATTTGGTTGCAATGACTCGATAATAGGCTTGTCACTTCCTAACAGGCAAAGCATAAAGCCATCTTTAATCTCCTCAAAAGAATTAATATTCATATACTTGCAATCAAACAGGTCTCGAGGATGTTGTCTGCTCAAAGCCGCCGTGATTTTTCCACCATATAGCTGGCTGAAAGATACAGTTCGAGCCTTACAACCCATGCTGAATTCTTCTTTGGCTTTGTCGCACAATGGCATATCCATTGTGTCACCAATGATGCCGCGTTTTGTGCCGTTCACTTCTATCTTGACGGTTGCGTCTCCTAATGTACACAGAAGTTTCCATACATTTGGCTTGGGGACAACCACAATGCCTGGGATGGTTTTCTCCAGATTTCTCTTAACCTCCAATAGTCTGTCATTGATATTGCGCAAACTTGTTGCTCTATCTTGAACAGGAATATAGGTGATGTCTATATCCACCGAATACCGTGGCAAATTCTTGTGGAACAAATTGATGGCCGTTCCACCATGCACGGCAAATTCCTTGATACGATAGACAGACGGCATGATTCTTATCAATAATGCGACCTGCTTCTTGTACTTATCCCTCATATTCTTCTAATTCTTTTGGAATGGTCATGTTGTATTTACTGTTGAATGTTCCATTGGCAACTACTTGGATTTTCCCCGTCCCGACATCAATTCTTTCGGGATGCAGTTCTTCAAACCAGTAATGACCGGCTTTTTCTGCCATATACAAAAACATTCTCTTCGCTCTGTTGTTGTTCATGGTTTCCAATAGGTGTTGCACGACGTCTGGGCGTAGCGTTGTCAATTGCTCCATTACATAGTACAAATCCATATAGCTATATGATTTGGGAGTCATGATTAGACATTCCAAGAACGCCTGTTCAGGAGAAGATATATATAATATGCCACTATCTGAAATACGTTTTACTATTTCTACAGATGAAAAGGCGTTTGTATGGAACAGTCGGAATGTGACGTCATATACATTACTTTGCATCCACAATGGCGTTTTGCAAGTTGGCGCAGCTACCATCAGCACTGGTTTTCCCATCGGTACATAATGGTTAAACCCTGCGTATTCCAATGCGGACATAGCTGCCACTCTAAGGCAACCATCCATCTGCTTGTTGTATGAAGCTATGGCATCGTAAGCATTCAAACGTCCTCCAGTGCGAAACATAACTCCTTTGCACAGTGCAGTCAGCCATCCTGAGTCCCTGTATTTTTTTTGCAGTTGACCAGAATAGCCTTCTTTCTTCAGCCAATCAGCAAACAACAGCCCTGTTGGTGCAGTGGTTGCGAGTAATTGGTTTATTTTTGTCCCGTATGTTATACCCATAGTTTAATATAAAGCCAAATTTATAACTGCAAAGTTAAATGCTTTTGTTTACCCTTCCAAAAGTTTAGTTGAAAATTTCTCCCTGTGATAAACTTAGAGTATAAAATGATGCCAAATTTCTAACCAATGGATTTGCTGCCATGATTACGAGTGTTCTCTCAATCGGAGTTGTTCTGCATCATTTGTTGGGTGCGTTTCTTTGTTTTGCCTTGCCATGTTCAACATTACATAAAAACACAAGGCTGGATTTCCCATGAGAGGAATCCAGCCTTGTGCTATGTTGCGGTATCAGCCTATTTGTTGGCATTGAGAATATTTTCTTTCATGTTTTCCAGACCGGGCCAGCTAACGATGGTTTGTTTCAGTTGGCCGTTTTTGCCGTAGATGAGATAATGCGGGATGGCGCCTTCATAGCCAGGGATTTGCATCTTTTTCCAGTCGTCTTTGGTGAAGATGTAGTGTTCGCCCTTGTGCTTGCGCTTCATTTCGAGGAAGCCTTTGGTGGAGGAACTGTTGTCGGTGATGTAGACAAATACCACGCCTTGCGCTTCCAAGTCGGCTTTCACCTTTTCCATTTCCTTGATTCCGAGGTTGCAGGGGCCGCACCATGTGGCCCAGAAATCAACGAACACCACTTTGCCAGGATGACGGGCTACGATTTGGGAGAGGTAAGTGCTGGGGTCGCCCTGCGGTGTCCAGAGCGAGTCGGAGGTGAATTGCGGTGCCAATTCAGCTTGCAGTTCGCGGATGGGCGCCTGATATTCAGCTGGAAGTCGGTTGATCTCCTCTGCGCCGACAGGTTGTGCGGCTTTCGTCCGCGCCACCAGTGCGGCGGCAGTGTCGAGCTCTTCGAGCCATCGGCCAAATGTCGACGACTGCAATCCGTTGGCCTCCAGATATTGTTTGTATCGGTCGCTCAGAGAGAAATAGGCCGTGTGGAGCGTATGCGGAAATTTCATTTGCGCCGCATGAGGGTCGCAGAAGTCCACTTGCTTTTCGGGCGCTGCCATCTGCACCGAGTCGAGGGGATTTGGCTGGCAGGTGTTGATGAAAGGAAAGGAACAGCAGCGGTCGATATATGCTTTCTCGCTGGCCAGCTGCAAGAACTCGCGTTCACCCTCAGAGAGGGGTAGGGCGGCATAGCGAGAGAGACGATTCTGATGGCATTCCCACACGGATTGGCGAAACTCGGCGTAGCTCAGATGGTGGATTTTGGCGATGGAGTCTTTATGAAACGAAACGGTTTCCTCCAGCAGAGCGTCTTTTAGCGAATCGACGTAGAGCAATGGTGTCATTCCGCCGCGTATGTGCAGGGCCTTTCGCTTTTCTGGATGATAGGCGCCGCTGTAATGGGTGTTGGCTGCGCGGTTTAAATCATAATCAATGGTGATGGTGTCGCCAGGGCAAAGCGGAAACATCAAGGGTTGGTCCGCCACAGAGAAATGCACATAGATGGGGTAGGATAGTTCGTATCTCAAACAGAACTGGCCGCAGGTGTCCGTTATCTCCGGGAAGGTCGTTTGTTTGATGTTGGCGCTGTTGCCCGTCAAGTACGACAGGGCGCTTGCCCCCTCAGGCAGACCGTGAACACGTGCGCGTATGACCGCTGGGGCATAGCGACGGGGCCAATCGGGGAGGGCACCAGTGAAGCGGAGCGGCGACGAGGGCGGCAGAAGTGCAGGGTAAGGGCGGTTGTCGGTGCGGATGCCCAGCATCTTGCCAGAGCCCCACCCTGTGCCGCAAAGGAAGTTGAAGGTGGCGGCATGGCGCGGCAGGGAAGGGAAAACGAGGCGCAGAGAATCGCCCTCCTGGAAAGCAAAGGTCTCTCCCTTCGCCACTTGGCGGGCCGAGTTTTCATTGCATTTGTGCTTGTAAGCCACGGCAGAGAGCAGCGGCAGACTGTCTCCGGCTGCCTTCAGACAAACGTCTTTGGGGAGCGTTATCTCGCCCTCGTAGGCGCTGAGCGCGAAGACCAAGGCCGTTGTTTTCCGCTTGATTTCAATGCGCTCGAGTTTTGAGTTGCTCAGGCCCGAAGCGCCTGTGAGATAAGACGGATGCCAGATGGATTGCGCCTGGCAGAAGGAAGTGCTGGTGAGGAAGCCCACGAAGAGCACAAGCAATGCTTTGAATTTCATGTGATTTTTTTAAGGGTTTGGGGGTAAGTAATGTTGAAAAAATAACTTCCACAATTTTGCCGTTGGCGTGTCTTACAGCATTTTCTTGCAGAGATAGTGTACTGGTTGCCAGACTGTGGCGAAGCCCACGATGACGACCGTGACGAAGACGAAGAGAACATCTTGCCAGTGGACGCTGACAGGGTAGGCGTCTACGATGAAGTTGCCCTCGCCGTTGCCGAGGCGTAGCCAGCCGAAATGCGCCTGCAGGCTGCATAAAAGCAGTCCCAAGGCGATGCCAATGATGGCGCCGATGAGGGTGATGAGGCGGCTCTCGTAGAGAAAGACGCTCGCCACGGCGCGGTGGTCCATTCCCAGTGCGTTGAGCGTTTCGGCGTTGCGGCGCTTGTCGATGATGAGCATGGCCACAGAGCCAATCAGGTTGAAGCAGGCCACGAGGACGATGAACGTGAGGAAGAGATAAGCCATCAGTTTCTCAATCTTCATCACCTTGAAGGTTTCGTCGTGTTGCTCCATGCGGTTTCGCGCTTTGAATTTGGTTCCTGCTGCCGTCTGCACCGCTGCTTTCACCTTTTCAGGGTCGTAGCCCGGTTTAACGGACAGGAGCAGCGACGTGAGTTTGCCGTCTTGCTCGAAGAGCTCTTGCGCGAAGTTGAGCGACGTCAGCAAGTAGGCGTCGTCATAGCGTTTTTGGTTTACTTGGAAGAACGTGCCCGAGGAGAAGAGGTCGTCGACATTGAAGCTCTCCGAGGGGTTCACCATATTGATTTGTGCGCCCCTTCGCGGTGCGCAAATTTCAATCTGTCCGAAGTTGATGCCCATGCGCACAGCCAGTCCGTATCCCGGCACGGCATAGTTGATGCCAGCCGCCGAGAGGGCGGGGAAGTGTTCGCGTATGTTGTTGGTGTTGAAGACGATGCTGTCGATGCCCGTCACCTTTCCGAAGTCTTCGTCCACCCCTTTGAGCGTCACCACGAGCGGGTTGCCCCGATAGAGAATCAAGGCGTTTTCTTCAAAGCTCGCTGAAGCGTTCGCCACGCCGTCCACCCCCTTTGCCCGCAGGAGAGCGGGGTCGTTGGCATCGGCATATTTGCCTTGAAGAGGCACGAGCTCGATTTCCGGGTCGAAGGCCGAATAGAGTCCCGCAATGAGTTCGCGGAACCCATTGAACACAGAAAGCACGCACACCAGGGCCATTGTGCTCACGGCGATGCCGAGTGCCGACACCCCCGAAATGATGTTGATGGCGCTGTGGCTTTTGCGCGAGAAGAGGTATCGGCGTGCGAAGAAGAGGGATAGGTTCATTGTTGGGCTGGGTTATTTCTTGAGCAGTTCGTCGATGTGTTCGATATAGTCGAGCGAATCGTCGATGAAGAACTTCAGTTCGGGAATGATGCGGAGCTGATGGCGCACGCGCGTTCCGAGTTCATAGCGCAGTTCGCGCACGTTATTGTTCACGTTGTCAACGATTTCCTGGCTGCGTTCCGAGGGGAACACGCTCAGGTAGGCGCGGCAGACGCTCATGTCGGGGCTGATGCGAACGGCGCTCACTGAAACCAGTACGCCGTGCATGGCCTGTGTCTGTTTTTGGAAAATGTCGCCCAGTTCCTTCTGGATGAGGCGTGATATTTTCTGTTGTCTGGTTGTTTCCATAAGTGTTTTTTTAGAGATGTTTTATTAATGGTGAACAGGTGTTTCGCAAAAGTCGGCAGACCGCTGTGCCAGGGAGAGAGCCTGCAAATCAAGAATACAATGCTTCAAGCGTGTAGGTCTCAATGTTTCAGGCCGCCTGCTGCTTAGGGATGTGTGTATTCCCTTATGGTAGGGTGTTCAAAATCTTGAAAAATCAAGGTCGGTAAAGAGGCGACAGCGCCCCTGTGCCAAAGCCCTATCTGCGGCCCTGTGCGGGCTGAAAGCCCAGTAAGTTCATAGCCCGGGGCAACGCCCCGGGTGCCGTGTTCCCCGTTCCTGCGCCCTGTAAGGGCAAAAGTAAAAGTCA
>UQCW01000081.1 GCA_900539625.1 uncultured Prevotella sp. | reverse complement strand
GCCCCTATCCTGGAATATGAGCCCCTTTCAGGGGCAGCGGCGCAACTGCCATGTTATTTGGCTCAAAACCGCGCAGAGATTTTTCTGGATTTTGAACGCCCTACCTGACGCCGCCCGCAAAAACGCCGTTCAGAAAACAGTGTCTCGACAATTTTACGAATTTAGAGTTTCCAACATCGCGTTGGGCGCCTGCCCCGTTTTTTTTGTAAGCCCACCTGCCATTTCTCCCAATGGCAACAAGAAAGGCAGAAAAAACAAGAAAACTTATGCGCGTTGATAAGTTTTTATTGCTAACTTTGTAGCTGATAAACAGATAGACGTTTTTTCAGGCCTGAAACTTGGCGAGGTTCCAAGGAAGCAGTCGCTGGTTTTTCAACGCTGCGGCTGGATAAAACCCTGTCCCAATACTTTATGTAATCTGAAAGACGAGTCGATAACCCCATGCTCTGCAATGGCAAAAACATAGGAATGATGGAAGATATTAACAACACAGAAGTACGGAACAACATCATAGAGGCTGCCGTGAAGGCTTTCCACAAAGACGGCATCAAGGCGGTCACGATGGACCACATCGCGCATTTGCTGTCTATGTCGAAGCGAACGCTCTATCAGGTTTTTCGCGACAAGGAGTCATTGCTATTGGCCTGCATCAAGAAGCACCAGGAGGAGGAGCGGCTTTTAGTTGAAAAGACCAAGTGCGAAACCGACAATGTCTTGGAGATTCTCTTGAAGTTCTTCAAAATGTCGCTCGACGATATCCGCCACATCAACCCGAAGTTCTTCACCGAGATGCGTAAATATCCCAACATCGTGGCCTACCATCGTGAAGTCAGCAAGAAGCACGCCATCGAAGGCGTTGCCTTCATGCAAAAGGGCATCGAACAGGGGATTTTCAAGAAAAACATCAAATTCGAGATTGTGGTGCCTTTCATGCAAAGCAAAATGGACACGCTGATCGACAACGAAATCTTTGAAGGCTACACCATCAGGGAGATTTTTGTCAACACCATCATGGTGATGCTGTGCGGATGCTGCACGGAGAAAGGCACGGAGATGATAGACAAATTCATCGAGCAATGGAATCTCTCGGAACAGGCTTTGCCTGCTGAATAAGCAAGCGACTTCCGACGACGAGCAAAACGGCCTCTCAATAGATACGACGATGCCCGGAAAACCAAGGTCCAACCTTTGGCTTTCCGGGCATCGTCGCGTCTGCCGACTGCCGTCAAAAAAATACGACTTCCCAAACACAACGGGAAAACTTCTCTGCCATTTCATACTGCCTGCCAGGAAGTGCCTTCTTGAACTTTCCTTCAGTCCTTCCGCTCCTCGTCTTTCTTCAGGCAATTGCCGAAAATACCGACAGAGGTTTCCTTCAACGAAGGTTCGAATTGGTTCCACGGGCGATAGCCCGCCGCCCCGTCAAAGTGCTGGCCTGCCAAGGCGAGGGTGAGGACACTCATGCGCGTGTGGCTGCCGGCAAACCAAGGGGCATCGCTCACGGCTTTCAAGCAGGAGATGGTGGTGGCACCAGTGGTCAGGACATCGTCGATGAAAAGGATGTGCTTACCCATGACTTCTTCCGGACGGGCCACGACGAAGGCGCCACTGACGTTCTTCATGCGCGCTTCGGGCGAAAGGAGCGTCTGGGTCGGCGTGTCAACGCCGCGAATCACGGCCGTGGTGCAGACGGGCAGTCCCGTCACCTCCGACACGCCATAGGCGATTTCCGCACTCTGGTTGTAGCCGCGCTCGTCTTCCTTGCGCTTGTGGAGCGGCACGGGCACGATGAGGTCAACGCCGTCGAAGAAACCGTGGTGGTCCATCGCACGGCCCATCGCGCGGCCCAGCAGATGGCCAATTCTGATCATGCCAGCGTATTTCAGCGCATGAATCATCTCTCCGACATTGCTTCCCGACGTATATTTCAACCACGATGCCGCACGCTCCACGGGCGTCACGCCCCAGAAGAGGCGCTCAACCACATTGTCTGGCTCGCCGAAAATGCCAGTTTGCTGGATGTCCGACAAGCAGGCCGTACAGAGAATTTCTTCGTCGCAGCGCAAAATTCGGCGACACACGAAGCATCGCCTTGGCGCAAACAACATTTGGAGATTTCTCCAGCTCTTGAACAGACTGACAACGAAACTCATGGCGGACTGGTTATCGTGGCAACAATCGGAAACGTCGGAGCGGCTATCAGATGCGGTTGTCGTCGCCGTCGGGGAAAATCACCTTCGGCTTGTGGGTGGCTGCCTCTTCCGGCGTCATGAGGGCGAAACACATGATGATGACTTCATCGCCGACCTGGAATTTGCGTGCAGCAGCTCCGTTAAGACAGATGCAGCCCGAACCGCGCGGCCCTTTGATGACGTAGGTCTCGATGCGCTCGCCATTGTTGTTGTTCACCACGTGAACGTGTTCGCCTTCCAGGATGCCAGAGGCGTCCATGAGGTCTTCGTCAATGGTGATGCTGCCCATATAGTGGAGGTTGGCCTCCGTGACCACGGCGCAATGTATCTTTGATTTCAAGAAACTCAGTAACATTTTTCTGCTTTGTATGTGGGTAAATATTGAAGCCAACTTAGGCGTTCAATTCCAAGCATTGAACGCCTAAGAGAGCAAGCGGATGCCTGGAATGCCTGTTGACACTCCGTTTTACTTATCCGCGATATTTCATATTATCAATGAGACGAACGGGGCGCTGACCGCAATAAACGGTGATGCAGCCCACGATGTAATCCGTGTCGTTCCAATCGCTGACGGGCTGCAACGTGATGCCGTCAACAATCTCGAAATATTCCACCTCGAGGGCGTCAATGGCGTTGAGACGGTTCACCACCTCGTCGTGGGTCTCGGCCACCGTGTGGTTCTTCGAGAAGTCGACGCTTTCAAAGAGCACCTTCGAGATGTTCACAGCCGTTGCCTTTTCCTCCGGCGTGAGCAGGGCGTTGCGGCTGCTCAATGCCAGTCCGCTTTCTTCGCGCACGATGGGGCACGGGCAGAGCTGCAAAGGAAGGTTGAGGTCTTTCACCATCGCACGGATAACGGCAATCTGCTGGAAATCCTTCTCGCCGAAATAAGCACGCGTTGGTTTCACCATATAAAACAACTTGCTCACGATCTGGCACACCCCGTTGAAATGTCCCGGGCGACGTCCGCCTTCCATGACGGTGTCGATGGGCGGATAGCTGAAATGGCGCGTATCGGGTTCGGGATAGATTTCTTCAACGCTCGGCGCAAACACCACGTTGGCCCCGAGGCTTTCCAAGAGCGCACAATCGGCTTCGGGCGTGCGCGGATAGTTGGCTAAGTCGGTCTTGTCGTTAAATTGGGTGGGGTTGACAAACACGCTGACCACTGTCACGTCGTTTTCGCCCACACTGCGCTTCACCAATGAAGCATGGCCTGCATGAAGAGCGCCCATCGTGGGCACGAGTCCAACCGTCTGGCCGTTTTTACGGGCAGAAGCCAGACTGTTTTCAAGTTCTTTTACAGTTTTTGCAACAATCATTGTGCTGATAAATTTTGAATTGAATTGCAAAATAACAGATTTATATCCATATAGCTTCAAAACCGAGCCAAGAAATCCTTTTTTTAACATATCGGAAAGGATTAAAGCCCTAATAACCACGCATGTCCATTTTTTTTCGTAACTTTGCAGTGAAAATATACTCACATAAAAAATGACGAAAGCTAAAAAGATTCTCTTCATCAATCAAGAACTTTTGCCGTACGTTCCAGAGAGCGCCATGGCAACAGCTGGACGAAAACTCCCGCAGGCCATTCAAGACGGAGGAAGAGAAATCCGCACATTCATGCCCAAGTGGGGCAACATCAACGAACGACGTAACCAACTCCACGAAGTCATCCGCCTTTCTGGTCTGAACATCGTGATAGACGACACCGACCATCCGCTCATCATCAAAGTGGCCTCCATCCAGGCTGCACGCATGCAGGTTTACTTCATCGACAACGACGACTACTTCCACAAGCGCCTCATGATGACCGACGAAGACGGAAAGGAATATGAAGACAATGCTGAACGCGCCATCTTCTATGCCCGCGGCGTGCTCGAAACGCTGAAGAAACTCCGTTGGAGCCCAGATGTCATCGTCTGCCAAGGATGGATGTCGGCCGTTGTGCCCCTCTACATCAAGACGGCTTACCGCGACGAAGCGTCGTTCATCAATTCAAAGGTGGTGTTCTCAGCCTACAACGAAATGCCGAAGGACGCACCTGTGCCCAACCTCAAAGAATGTCTGACTTTCCGCAACGCGAAGATGGAAATCATCGAAGGAACGGGCATCGATTTCAGCAAACCAGAATCTATCGGACAGTTGGCCATCAAATTTGCCGACGGATATATCCAGGGAGAAGAGGGTGCGCAGCCTGAACTGACAGAATATGCCAAGCAATGTGGCATCCCAACCTTTGATTTCCCAGGACTCGACAACATCAGCGAGAAATACGGCGAAATCTTCGACCAGGTATTCTCTACTGACCCGGAATAAGACCAAAGGGGGCAAACAAAAGCCCATCACGCATAAAACCAAGCAGCGAAGCATCGGAAACAAGCCGATACTTCGCTGCTTTTCTTTTTACACGTTCGCCAGCGGGACTTCTATGGCCATTTCGCGAAAGGCACCGCCGCCCGCCAAGTCAACCGCAGTGCCCGTCAAGTCAACCGCAACACCCTGCAAGTTAATTGCGCCGCTCGGCAGGCCAACCGTCAAAGGAAAGGGATGCAAGCGGTTTCCGACGCCAAAGGAAAGAAGTTATGATAGGGGCTATGACAAGTTATCGATTCGCGGCCGCGAGTAGCATTACCTTCGGCCGCGCGTAAAGCTACCAGCGGCCGCGAGCAGCACTACCAGCGGCCGCGAATCGATTACTTCTTTCCGGCCCTGGAGGCATTACCATCGGCTGCATCAGGACTTTGACGCTTGCCGCATGAAAGCAGGGGTCTTCAAACGCTGAGGGCAAGGGAGATTTCACGCGCGCCGCCGCCACCCGTCAATCAATGTCAGGGCAAGCGAAACGACGGCAAAGACCACACCAACAAGGCACACCGCAGGCCAGGCACCGCGCTCCCAAGCGATGCCGGCGCAAAAGGTACCGAGGGAACCGCCGATGAAGTAGGTGGTCATGAAAAGGGTGTTGGCACGATTGGAGGCTTGGGGAAGTTCCTGGATGCACGCACTCTGGTTGCTGAGCTGCAGGCACTGCGTGCCGACATCAACAATGACGACCGCAGAAATCAGTCCCACATAGGAGTCGCGGAAGACGTAGGCCACCATCCATGCCAGAATCTGAAGACAACCGCCGCAGAGACTAAAACGGTGGACGCCGAAACGGTGGACATATTTGCCGATGCGGCTGGCGGCAAGGGCGCCGGCAACGCCACAAAGGCCGAGCATGCCCACTTTGTCGCTGCCGGCAGAGAAGGGGGGCTGGGCGAGATGGAAGGCCATGCACGACCAGATGGCGAGCATGGAACCGAAAGCGAAACCGGCTCTGACGGCATTCAGACGTATGCGGGGATGCCCACAGACGATTTGCCAAAGGCTCTTCATCAAAGCGGCATAGCGACCCTCGAAATTGCGCTTCATGTCGGGAAGCACCATGAGGGTGACGCCCATGCACACCACCATTAACACGGCGGCGATGAAGAACATGGGGCGCCAGCCGAGCCAGTTGCCGACGTAGCCACTAACAACGCGCGAAGCCAAGATGCCGGTCAGGAGGCCGGAGAGCACAATGCCGATGTTGCGGCTCTTATTGGCGGGCTCTGAAAACTGGCCTGCGATGGGGATAAAAATCTGCGGCACCACTGAGCAGGCGCCAATGATCAGCGAGGCACCCCAGACGACGGCGATGTGGCCGGCTGTGGCAATGACAACGGCCATCAGGGCGGCCACGAGCATATTAACCATGACGATGCGGCGGCGCGAATAGAGGTCGCCCATCGGAATGATGAAGAAGAGGCCGAGGGCGTAGCCAATTTGCGTGATAACGGTTATCAAGTTGGCCTGAGCCTCACTCACATGCAAGTCGGCGCGGATGAGCTCCAGGAGCGGTTGGTTGTAATAACAGTTGGCCACCGTGAATCCGGCAATGACGGCCATAGCTGTTAATATGCTCATGGAGATTCCGGCGTTTTCTTTGAGTTGTATCATATCGGTTGGTTCTTTCTGTTTAGCTATGGTGAAGGTATAAGTTGACCAATTTTGAGTTATATTTCCTTGCCCATCAAATCGCTCAAGGTAGGGTGTTCAAAATCCAGAAAATTAAGTAGATGGAGATTGTGCGGAAAAAGCCTCGTTTGCGGCCCTGCGCGGGCTGAAAGCCCAACAAGTCCAGAGCCCAGGGCAACGCCCTGGGTACCATGTCCCCATTCCCTACGCCCTGTAAG
>UQCW01000080.1 GCA_900539625.1 uncultured Prevotella sp. | reverse complement strand
TGCCCCTGTAAGGGGCGCATATCGTTGGCGGGGCTTGCCCCGCTATAAGATTCGAGATATGAGCCCCTTACAGGGGCAAGGCTCATAAATCGGCCCCAAGAGGTAGGGGCAAGCCCCTACCCTAAATATGAGCCCCTTTCAGGGGCGCTGGCGCGACCACCATAATCATTGCTCTCAAAACCGCGCAGAGATGTTTCTGGATTTTGAACACCTTAGTAAGTAAGTCATAGTCAAGGTACTCTTTCACCATTAATAAGGGTGAAACACCATTGGTGATTACCAAACGGCTGTCGCCGCAAATTCCTGCCGACATCCGCCAGTATAAAACAACGAAATCGGGCCGGGGCTCTCTGCTGAGAATCCCGGCCCGATTTGGTTTTAGGGTGGTTCTAAAAATTTCAGAATTATTAGAGCCCCCTTTATGTAATGTTTCCTTACGTCTGCTTACGCTTCCACGTCGTCCTCTTCCGTTTCCATCCAAGGCATATCGCTGAAGGAGTCTGAGGTGCTCTGCGTTTTGCTGCCGAAGCCGCCTGTGTGCAGTCCGCCGCTAATGGTCATCATCATGGAACCTTCTGCGAAGAGGTTGATGCACTCCGACTGGGGCTTAATATATTTCTTTTTCATACTTAGCTTTTCTTGAGTTTGTTCTTACTGGGCAATAAATTTGCGTCCGTTTTGGAGGTAGAGGCCGCCCTTGACCATCTTCGTCACGCGGCGTCCGCTGAGATCGTACACCGGAGCGTTGGCAGGCAGACTGTTCTGTACGTTGCCGATGGCGGTGGTGTTTCCGCCGTGGTTGACCATCACAGCCATGAGGCCTTCCACTTTGTTGAGGTAAGCGCGGTTGGCGGGGAGCGAAGCACTGCCATCGGTTGAGAAGAAGCCCACGAGGCCGGTCTCGTTCGACACACCGAAGATGAGTTTATCATCGAGTTGGCCCACCGCGATTTCACTGGTTGTGCCGATGAGGTCGTTTTTCCCCAAAGTCTCAACGCCCGCAGTGGCAACAAGTTTGATTTGCTCGCTGTTGGTTCCCATCAGCACCACACCGGCGTTGGCAGGCACACGGCCCACTTCGCTCAGCATGAGTTCCTTTCCTTCAACGGTTCCCTTGTAGAGCTTGGCATCGCCGTCGTAGTCCTCGGCAATGGTGAAGTCAAACGGCAGAGCGGTGGAATTGAATGTGCCCTGACCAGGAACATCGTAGAGTTCCACCTCAAAGGTAGGCTCAACCATGCGGAAAGCAAAACCTTCATCGTCGGCGGCATAGTTCTTGAAGCCGATGCCCTTTGCGTCGTCGTCCAAACGCCAAGCATATTCTTTGTTGTTGGCGGCTGTCAGCTTCGGGAAATTGAGAACTGAAGCACCAAAATAGTAATAAGAAGAACCGACAACGGGGCATACAGCAAAACCGCCCTCGGTCTTGAAGATTTCCCACGTGCTGGTATTTGAAGCGAGTCCCTTGAAACTCAGATAAGTCTCGCTTGACATCACGGCTGCGCTATGTAAATTCTTGCCAGCGCCTACGCTCGTAAACTGATAGCCATCGAAGGCATTACCCTTCACGTAAAACAAATCGTTGCGCACATTGTTCAATTCATCGGCCTGCGCTGCCGCGCGGAACGCCAACGAACCATTATTGTTATAGAGGCGCGTGCCCTGCGCATTTTCCAGATAATAATATACAGGCGCTTCGTCCGTGCTCAATTTGAAAGGCAGAGTGGAAACGCAGTCAATCTTGAAGGTCTGTCCGTCATCGCCAGCTTCCACCTTGCGCGTCGGCAGAGGGGCTTCAACGTATTCAGGAAGGCCAGCGGCCTGCGGGAAGGCACGGCCTGCAATGGCTGAAGAAACGGCTTGAGACTTCTTGACTTCGCCCTTCCAACAGAACTCATAGTTGAACGAAACCACATCTGCGGCGTCGTACATGTCGTCAACGGCATAGAACTGGAACTGCGCATAGTTGGACGCGCTGGCACCATTGTAATAGCCCAACACGTTGCCGCTGTTGGCCACCACATAGACATCCACGTTTTCTGTTTTATATCTCCATCAAGTCCGTCCCGTCTTCACGCACTTAGCGGCCGACGTTTTCAGATAGCTCCAGCCGTCGGCAGATGCCACGGCCGTGAAGCTCTGGCCGGAAGCGGCGAGCGCGATTTTCGACTGCTGGCCGGGGTTACACTCTTCGTCGTTGTTCTTAGGAGCTGGAATGGCAGGCCAGAAATAATTATTCTTGTCAAAAGCCTTGATGGTCAGTTGTCCGCCATCGTTGGCCACGTAGAAAACATAGCTGACATCGTCGACAGCCTTTCCGGTCAAATCATGTGCCGCGCCCTTCGCGTCAAACATCACGTTTGAGCCATTGCGATAAACAAAACTGCCGTCGGCATCGGTCTTGTCGCTCTTCATTTTCAAAACGTAGTAGCCGCTCTTGAGGGCTGAAACAGCCGTCGGCGAGGAGGCTACGGTTTGTGCGGCCACATTCATGACGGCACAAACGGCGCACATCAAAATAACTGTAAATCTTCTCATTTGTATAAGTGGTAAGAATTGTTTTCAGGCTATGGCGCAAAAAGATACGGGGCCTTCGTCGGCCAACGCTTTCTTTCGCCATCACCAAGTTTTCGGCCTGCAAAGTTCGCCCAATTATTAAAAACTGCCAACCGTTAAATAGTTTTATCCCTCCTTCATTTGGTTTTATTGGCTCTTGACATCTTGCTTTTGCCCGATGCAATTGCCAAACGAAGACGGTTGGCCGAAATGTAGGGTGTTCAAAATCTAGGAAAAATCAAGATTAGTAGAGAGGCGACAGCTGCCCCTGTAAGGGGCTCATATTTAGGGTAGGGGCTTGCCCCTACCTCTTGAGGCTGATTTATGAACCTCGCCCCTGTAAGGGGCTCATATCTCGAATCTTATTGCGGGGCAAGCCCCGCCAACGATATGCGCCCCTTACAGGGGCAGAAGCGAGAATCGATGAGCTGCGGCAGGAGATAGGGGCGAGCCCCTATCCTGGAATATGAGCCCCTTTCAGGGGCAGCTGCGCCGCAACCGCCATGCTATTTGGTCAAAAATCATGCAAAGTTCTTTCTGTATTTTGCCCCCTTAGCCGACAGGCATAAAATCGAGAAAATCCGCACATTCTCTTAATCCCCCGTCAGAAACGCCCTTCTTAGGCACAGCTTTGCGGCAGACAATGAAGAAACAAGTGAAATTCCCCCCAACTCCCTTTGCCCAATAAACAGCAAATCGTAAATTTGCAAAAGAATCGGGAGGACAAGGCCGCCAGGCCCCAAGCGCCCGCACATCCTCAAAGAAAAAATCAACATACAATAGATATGATATTGTTTTTCAGAACTCCCCAGAAAAGCGTGATTGCCACGCAAGTGGACCACCAACTCTCAAGCGAGGAAATCCATGAACTCTCATGGCTTTTCGGCAATGCCACGCTTGAAAATGCCAGCACTTTGGAAGGCTGGTATGTCGGACCGCGCCGTGAAATGATTACACCTTGGAGCACCAATGCCGTAGAGATTACACAAAACATGAATCTCCACGGCATTGCGCGTATTGAAGAGTACTTCCCCGTGAGCGGTGAAGACGCTGAGCACGACCCCATGCTGCAACGCATGTACAACGGGCTCAACCAGGACATCTTCACCGTCAACATCGAGCCGGCCGCCATCCAGTATGTCGAAGACCTCGAAAGCTACAACGAAGCTGAAGGTCTCGCGCTCTCACCTGCGGAAATCGAATACCTCCACGGCGTGGAGAAGCAGTTGGGACGTCAGCTGACCGACTCTGAAGTGTTTGGCTTCGCCCAAATCAACTCTGAACACTGCCGACACAAGATTTTCGGCGGCTCGTTTATCATCGACGGCAAAGAAATGCCTTCTTCGCTCTTCGCCATGATTAAGAAGACCACGAAGGAGAATCCGCATAAAATCATTTCGGCCTACAAAGACAACGTGGCTTTCGCCGAAGGCCCCGTGGTGGAACAGTTTGCCCCGAAAGACCACGCCACTTCCGACTACTTCCAAGTGAAGGACATCGAGAGCGTGATTTCTCTCAAGGCCGAGACCCACAACTTCCCAACAACGGTTGAACCTTTCAACGGTGCCTCAACAGGCACCGGCGGTGAAATCCGCGACCGTATGGGCGGCGGCGTTGGCTCTTGGCCGATTGCTGGAACGGCTGTTTACATGACGGCCTATCCGCGTCTTGACGGTGGCCGCGAATGGGAGGACATCCTGCCCGTCCGCCAGTGGCTCTACCAGACTCCGGAGCAGATTCTCATCAAGGCTTCCAATGGTGCGAGCGACTTTGGCAACAAATTCGGCCAACCGCTCATCACGGGTTCTGTCCTGACGTTTGAACACCAGGAAAACGGTGAGAAATATGGCTACGACAAGGTGATCATGCTCGCCGGCGGCGTTGGCTACGGCACGAAGCGCGACTGTCTGAAGGGCACACCTGTCAAGGGCAACAAGGTGGTGGTTGTCGGTGGCGACAACTATCGCATCGGCCTCGGTGGCGGTTCTGTCAGCTCAGTCGACACGGGACGCTATTCAAGCGGCATCGAGCTCAACGCCGTGCAGCGTGCCAACCCGGAAATGCAGAAGCGTGCCAACAACCTCGTGCGTGCGCTCTGCGAAGAAGACGTCAACCCCGTTGTCAGCATCCACGACCACGGTTCGGCCGGACACGTCAACTGCCTCTCCGAATTGGTGGAGGAATGTGGCGGCTTGATTGACATGACCAAGCTCCCCATCGGCGACAAGACGCTCTCGGCCAAGGAAATCATTGCCAACGAGAGCCAGGAGCGCATGGGATTGCTCATTCAGGAGGAACACCTCGAACACGTTCGCAAGATTGCAGAGCGCGAACGCGCCCCGATGTATGTGGTTGGCGAAACCACTGGCGACGCCCACTTCGCCTTCGAACAAGGCGATGGCAAGCGCCCATTTGACCTCGACGTGGCCCAGATGTTCGGACACTCTCCGAAGACGGTCATGGTGGACGAAACCGTTGAACGCAAATATAAGGATGTGACCTACGATGCGTCGCACCTCGACGAATATATCAACCGCGTGCTCCAGCTCGAAGCCGTTGCCTGCAAAGACTGGCTGACCAACAAGGTCGACCGCTCCGTGACGGGCAAGGTGGCCCGCCAGCAGACGCAGGGCGAAATCCAATTGCCGCTTTCCGACTGCGGCGTGGTGGCGCTCGACTATCGCGGCAAGAAGGGCATCGCCACGGCCATCGGCCACGCACCGCAGGCCGGATTGGCCGACCCTGCCGCTGGCAGTGTGCTTTCTGTGGCTGAATCGCTGACCAACCTCGTTTGGGCGCCCCTGGCCAACGGTCTCGACACCGTTTCGCTCTCAGCCAACTGGATGTGGCCTTGCCGCTCACAGAAAGGTGAAGACGCACGCCTCTACAAGGGCGTTGAGGCGTTGAGCGATTTCTGCTGCGCCTTGAAGGTGAACGTGCCGACGGGCAAGGACTCGCTCTCGCTCTCACAGCAATACCCCAACGGCGAGAAGATCATCTCTCCGGGAACGGTCATCGTCAGCGCCGGCGGTGAGGTGAGCGACATCCGCAAGGTGGTGTCTCCTGTCGTTGTCAACGACAAGCACACAACGCTCTATCACATCGACTTCTCCTTCGACGACCTCCGTCTCGGCGGTTCGGCCTTCGCACAGAGCCGCGGCTTCGTGGGCTCTGACGTGCCAACGGTCAAGAACCCCGAATATTTCCGCGATGCCTTCAACGCCGTTCAGGAACTCATCAACAAGGGCCTCATCCTCGCCGGACACGACATCTCTGCCGGCGGTTTGATCACCTGTCTGCTCGAAATGTGCTTCGCCAACACGGAAGGCGGTCTTGAAATCTCTGTCGACAAGTTCAAGCACACCGACCTCGTGAAGATTCTTTTTGCCGAGAACCCCGCCATCGTGGTTCAAGTGCGCAACAAAGACAAGAAGGAATTTAAGGAAATCCTCGACGAAGCTGGCATCGGCTACGTGAAGATTGGCCAGCCTGCTGAAGAACGCCACATCTTGGTGGAACACGACGGACAGACTTACCAGTTTGGCATCGACTATCTGCGCGACGTATGGTATGAAACGTCTTACCTGCTCGACACGAAGCAGAGCTTCAACGGCTGTGCACGCCAGCGTTACGAGAACTATAAGGAACAGCCGCTGGAATACAACATCGTCCACACGGTGGCCAACGACGGCGACAAACCATTTGACGGCACCTTCGCCCAGCAAGGCATCAACGCCAACCGCCGCGAAGCCAGCGGCATCCGCGCCGCCATCATCCGCGAAAAGGGAACGAACGGCGAACGCGAAATGGCTTACGCCCTCTATCTGGCTGGCTTCGACGTGAAGGACGTGATGATGACCGACCTTGTTTCGGGCCGCGAAACGCTCGACGACGTCAACATGATTGTCTTCTGCGGCGGATTCTCCAACTCCGACGTGCTTGGCTCTGCCAAGGGATGGGCTGGTGCCTTCCTCTTCAACCCGAAGGCCAAGGAAGCCCTCGACCGCTTCTACGCCCGCGAAGATACGCTCTCGCTCGGCGTGTGCAACGGTTGCCAGTTGATGGTGGAACTCAACCTCATCAATCCAGAACACAAAGAGCGTGCCCACATGCTCCACAACGACAGCCACAAGTTTGAGAGCGCCTTTGTCGGCGTAACGGTTCCGACCAACCGCAGCGTGATGTTCGGCAGCCTCTCTGGCGACAAGCTCGGCATCTGGGTGGCCCACGGCGAAGGCAAGTTCTCTTTGCCGTTGCCTGAAGACGACTACAACGTGGTGCTGAAATACAGCTACGACAGCTATCCTGGCAACCCGAACGGTTCGGACTACAGCGTGGCCGGTATCTGTTCGGCCAATGGCCGCCACCTGGCAATGATGCCCCACTTGGAGCGTGCCTTCTATCCTTGGCAGTGTGCCTACTATCCTGCCGACCGCCGCGCAGAAGAGGTGACGCCGTGGATTGAGGCCTTCGTCAACGCCCGCCGTTGGGTTGAAGCCCACAAGAAATAATAGGGTTCCCGTTCGGCCGGGACAAGCCGTCTCGACGGAACGTGTTTCCCCCACAACAATAATAAGCAGGCGCTCAACGCGATGTTGAGCGCCTGCTTATTGTTTATATATAGTGTCGATGGGGGCGACCGTCCCCAACAGGCGGCGAGAGAATCCAGATTCACCAGGGCCGACGCATTACTCTATGGCATCAATTTAGCAAGGAAAGAGCTGTCCCATCCTGCTCTCTTTCTTTTTGC
>UQCW01000079.1 GCA_900539625.1 uncultured Prevotella sp. | reverse complement strand
TGAGCCCCTTACAGGGGCAAGGTTCATAAATCGGCTCCAAGAGGTAGGGGCAAGCCCCTACCCTAAATATGAGCCCCTTTCAGGGGCGCTGTCGCCTCTCTACCAACCTTGGGGTTTCTGTATTTTGAACGCCCTACCCTTTCAGCGCCCGCATGGCATTAAACACGGCGAGCACCGTCACGCCGACATCGGCGAAGACGGCCATCCACATGGTTCCGAGCCCAACGGTGGCGAGCAGGAGAATGGCCACTTTCACGCCGATGGCGAAGGCGACGTTCTGGCGGGCGATGCCGATGGTGCGGCGGGCAATGCGCACAGCGGTGGCTATTTTCGTGGGCTTGTCGTCCATCAGCACCACGTCGGCAGCCTCAATGGCTGCGTCACTGCCAAGGCCGCCCATCGCGATGCCGACATCGGCGAGTTTGAGGACGGGGGCGTCGTTGATGCCGTCGCCAACGAAGGCCACGCTCTTGCCGCTTGGCTTCTCGGCGAGAAGTTGCTCAACGCAGGCCACTTTGTCGGCAGGAAGGAGTTCGGCATGATAGCCGTCGAGCGCCAATTTGTCTGCCACGTCGTGTGCCACCTCGCGGCGGTCGCCCGTCAGCATCACGAGTCTGCCAACGCCGAGGCGCTTCAGCGCAGCCACGGCCCCCACACTGTCGTCTTTCAAGCAATCGCTAATGACGATGTGTCCAGCATAGCAGCCGTCAACGGCGACATGGATGATGGTGCCTACGCGGTGGCAGTTGCGCCATTTCGCACCCACTTTGTCCATCATCTTGGTGTTTCCCACGCAAACGAGGTGTCCGTTGACGCAAGCGCGGATGCCATAGCCCGCCAGTTCTTCAACGTCGGTCATTGCGCAACCGTCGGTGGCTTCCTGCGGGAAGGCCGTGCGGAGGGCTTCGGCGATGGGGTGCGTGGAGAAGTGTTCCACATGGGCGGCCAAATGGAGAAGTTCTTTCTCATCGAGCGTTTCGGGATGGACGGCCTCAACGGCAAAAACGCCTTGGGTGAGGGTGCCGGTCTTGTCGAAGGCCATCGTGCCGATATTGGCCAGGGCATCCATATAGCGGCTTCCCTTGACGAGGATGCCCCGTCGCGATGCACCGCCAAGGCCGCCGAAGAAGGTCAGCGGCACACTGATGACGAGGGCACACGGACAGGAGACGACCAGGAAGATGAGCGCACGGTGGAGCCACAGGGGGAAGGCCGACCAATAACCGCCGCCAACGAACAAGGGAGGCACAAAGGCCAGCAAGAGGGCGGCGACGACCACGATGGGGGTGTAGACGCAGGCGAAACGGGTGATGAATGATTCGCTCCGCGACTTGCTTTCGTTGGCATGTTCCACGAGGCGGATGATTTTTGAAACGGTGCTCTCGCCGAAAGCCTTGGTGATTTTCAGGCGAAGAAGGCCGAAGAGGTTGACGCAACCTGAGGCGGCTTCGTCGCCGACGCCGATGTCGCGCGGCAGACTTTCGCCCGTGAGGGCAACGGTGTTAAGGGAGGAGGTGCCTTCAACCACCACACCGTCGAGCGGCACTTTTTCGCCGGGCTTGACAATGACGATGCTGCCGACACTGACGCTCTCCGGACTGATATCTTCCACTGTTCCCGCACGCTCAACATGGGCAACATCGGGCCGTATGTTCATCAGATGGGAGATGCTGTCGCGACTTTTTCCTTCGGCATAGCCTTCAAAGAGTTCGCCAATCTGGAAGAAGAGCATCACGAAGACGGCCTCTGGAAATTCGGTGTCGGCACCGGGAAAGAAACCGATGCACAGGGCGCCGACGGTGGCGAGGGCCATCAGGATATTTTCGTTGAAGAGGTCGCCTTTGGCAATGCCTTCGGCAGCTTCTTTGAGGGTGGCGTAGCCAGCGAGCAAATATGGCACCATATATATAAGGAGTAACTGCCACACCGACAAGGCGCAATTTTTCTCTACCACAACGGCGCCAACGAGCAACAATGCCGACAGGACAATCTGGAAGACCTTCCCGCTCCCGCTTCCATGATGGTGATGGCAATGGCAATGCCCTTGTGACTCCCCGTGATTGTGAGCGGAATGCCCGGCAGGGGTTTCGTGGCAGTGGCAGCCACAACCACAACCATGAAGGGATTCATGGTGATCGTGTTCTTCTTCATGTGCGCAATGACCTACGCAGCAGCCGTTTTCTTTATCTTCCTGTGCGTGGTGTTCTCCACATCCGCACATGCTTTTTTCTTCTTTTTCCATAACAGGTTGGTTCTATTTTTCTGCAAAGTTACGGACACCTTTTTGCAACTGGGTTGCAAAGGAGGGAAAGGGTATTGCGACGGCCAAGCACGGCTAACAAAGTCATGCCCCTAAGCGCTGGCCATATTCGCTACGTGTTCGTGGCCCTCACTTTGCGAGCAAAGTGAGCTACAATGCTGGCGCCGCAACAGACGATTATGCGTCGCCCTGCCATCTTACTACTTTTTAGCGAACGCCCTCCTGCATTCGATCGCGTCTCGCCCTGCGTTCGATTGCGTCTCGTCCCACGTTCGGTCGTACCTCGGCCCGCGTTCGCTAAAAAGTATAGGGACTGAAACGAGAAAGACGCTACTTAGAAAAAAAGGTGTACACCAGAAAAATCCGATGTACACCTTTTTATATATCAGTCGCAGCGAGAAACTGCGCAGAATGTCGTTACGGCACCAACACCTTTTGTCCGTTGACGAGGTAGATGCCCTTCGGCAAGGCAACGAAGCGCGTGCCTTTCACATAAGCGTTGTAGAACGTGATGCCTGAAGCACTCACGATGCGCACGAGTGCGCCGTTGGCTGCCGTGAGGTTCACGCCGCCCAACTGAGCCGTCACTTCAACGGCATTGCTGCCGTCGGCCGTTGGCAGTTCGATGCCCGTCACGTCTCCGGCCTGGTTGGTGATCTTGCGCTCGATGAAGAAGCGCTTGACGTATTGCGCCTTTTCGCCACTGGTGTTGAACACGATGCCCAGGCTCACTTCCGTCTGGTCGTCCAAGTCAAAGGCGAGTTCGCCGTTCTTGGTCAGCGTATAGGCCAGGGCCTGCGAACCGAGGTCTTCCTTATTGGGCAAGCCCGCGCCTTTGGCCACAACGATGTGTGAAGCATCGTCAACGTCGCCTTCGCCATATTCAAAGCCAAAGACATAATGGCCGGCAGGAAGTGTGACGGTCTGATAGAGCTTATGGTTGGTGACGCGCGATGAGAAGTTGCCCTTCGCTGTCCAGAGCGTCATCATGTCGTCCTTGTCGGTGTCGACAGCCACCGTTGTTGACACGCCGCCGTCGACGGTGGCATTTTCAACATTCCAGCCCGACTTAGCATTCTTGGTCAAGAGCGCCACGAGGTGTTCCATACCCGTTTCGTTCGAAATGGCCTTGTCGGCGTGGAGGAACGGAGCGGCATAGTTGGTCAGATGTTCGGCCGTTATGTCCAGACGCTGGGCGTTGGAGAGGCTGAACACGCCGAGAGATGAAGGCCAGGCGTCGCCGTCAGGACCGAAACCAGAACGGATGCCGAGGTTGGCGTTGGAAGTGCGGTCGTTGACATTGCCCGACGACTGGTTGAAGTCGTAGTAGAGGGCCAATTTGTCGTCGGCCATTGCTTTGGCGACATCGGCAATCGGGGCATTGGCATAGGCCTTGACAGCCTCAGCGCTGAGCGCCTTGTTCCATACGCGGAACTCATCGACCACACCGCTCATCGGAACGGCAGAGCTGCCAAGGCTCATCTTGGTCGGCATGGCGGGAAGGTCGTCGGCAAACGGCGTGTGGAACGTGTTGGCCAATTTGCCGTCTTTATAGACGCGGAGGTCGCCGTTTTCAAAGCAGACAGCATAGTGATGCCATTCGGATGCCGTCACGAAATTGCTGGCTGTGGCGAATGCCTGGTTCTTCATCGTCACCACCAAAGCGCCTTCGGCGTTGGTCGTGATCTGGAAGTTGGCGGCCGTTCCACCGATGTGCTGGGAATTGCCAGAGGCGTTTTGGGCATACATCCACCAGTCGATGGTGAAGCCCTTGCTAACGCTCAAGTCGATCGGATTATTGAAGCTCACCTGCTCATCGCCGCCACGGAATTTCAATCCGTTTTCGGCATCGGCATTGCATACCACGATGGCACGCGGCTTGGTGATGCTCTTGCTGCCGAGGGCATTGGAAGCTTCGAGGGTCACATTGTAGACACCCGCATCCAGAAGTTTCACTTCCGGCGTCTGGCCGCTGAAGCTGAGATGGTGGTCGGCGTTGCTGACGGTCCAATCCCATGCGGCAGGCTGGTCGCTACTGCCATCCTGGAGCTGGGCGGTCTCGCCCTTGAGGATGACGCGCGGCGTCACTTCAAATTCAGGTGTTGGCACCTTGCTCGACACGACGATTTGCATGTCGTAGGTGCTCGTGCCAGCAGCATTGGTGGCCTTCAAGGTCACGGTGTAGGTGCCAGGCTTTTCGTAGGAAGTGGCGGCATTGACGGTCGTGGCCTTTTCCTGCGTGCTTCCCGGCATGCTCCATTCGTAGGAACATCCTTCGTAAGGCATGGTGGCATTAATGAAGCTGATGCGCTTGCCAACGGCCACATCCCCAACCGACGTAAACAAAGCGTCGGGCTTTGCCTGGGCGGCCACGGTGAAGGTTTTCTCCTCCTTCATGGTTTTTCCGCTCATGTCGGCCACTTCGAGGGTGATGGTGTGTTCTCCTGCTTCGGAGAAAATGACGGTGGGCGCATCCATCTTCAATGTCTGCTTGCCGTCGATGGTCCAAGTGCTACTGATGACATTGGCCGACGAGGTGTTGACTGGGGTCACGGCCATGCCCGTTGTGATATTTTCAGGCAACGTGAAGCTGGCGGCCAAGACGCGCTTGTCTTTGAGCACCGTGTTGTCGACCATGCTGTTTTGCGAACCTTCCAGTTTTTCCACCTTGAAACGGCCCGTGGCATCGGTTGGCACCTTGTCTTCGTTCATCTTGATTTCGCAGAGGAGGCCCGGCGTGTTGGTCGGATCGGCCACTTCTGCATACATCATGCTCTGGATTTCGCGCTGCGTGCGGGCAGTGCTCCAAACGCGGAACTCATCCAAACGGCCATTGAGGCCTTCGCGGGAGGCGGCACCGATGTTGAAATCGCCGAAACCGCCAATGCCGTTGTTGCCCGAACCGATTTCACCAATGCTAACGCCGTTGATATAGGCGGTGCAACTGCCACCGTTGAACACCACAGCGATGTGGTTCCACTTGCTGGCCTTAAGCGCTCTCGACGACGACTCAATGCGCGAGGAAGTGCTCCATCCAGCATAGAGCTGTCCGGAACTGGTGGCGTGGATGAGCACCTTGCCCCATCCTGGGCCCACTTGCTGGTTGTAGTCGGCCATTGAATTGGGGCGGAGCCAATATTCGATGGTGGCCTGCGGATAGTTTTCCTTGAAGAGGTCTTTGACAACGAGACCGGAATTGATGAAGTTGCGCACGCGGTTGCCAGTGGCGACGGCTTTTCCGTAGAACGCACCGCGCGGGGCGTCAATGCGCGAAGAGAGGATGGTCTTGTCGTTGTAGGCGTAGGCGGCACACACCTGATAGCTATCGTGGCCGGCACGCGGCTTATAGGTCAGCACGGAGGGATCGAGCTGCTGAACGAGGGTGTCGTTGCGATAGACGTTATAGCCCGACAATTTGTAGGACGAAGCCTCGGGAGCTTCCCATTGCAGATTGTCGCCATTCTTCACGAGGTTGCGCGGCGCATTGAAGTTCTCGCCAGAGACCACGAAGGAGATGATGGTTTTCTTGCCCTTGTTTTCAATCTTGATGCCGCTCTTGTCGATGGGGAAGAGGGTTTCGATGCCCAACGAGTCGAGCTCGTAGTCGATGACGGAGCAGTCGTAAACGTGTCCCACGCCGTCGGCTGTTGCCTTGCTCTCGATGATGAAGAAATATTTCAGGGGCTTACGGGTGTTGAACGAAGAGGAGAGGTCGGTCAAGTCGTAACCAAACTCCATCGGCTCGTAGTGCATGCCGTCGGCCCAACGTCCGAGCATCGGGGTCTCAGCATCTTTACTGCTGTCGCCGTTGCCAGAGTATTTAAACATTTCGAAGTAGGTGGACTTCTGCGGCGTTGTGGCGTTGAGGTCTTCCGAGATACCAGCGCTCAGACGCAGTTCGCTACGCTTCGAATAGTCCATCTTGATGCGCATGGTACGCAACGGACGATAGTTGCGTCGCACGTAATAGATTTGCGGCACATAATAGTCATCGCCAGCGGAAGTGACCACGGCATTTTTATACGGACAATAGATGAAGCCCTTGTTGGCCCAGTTGCCACCCCAGGAGTTGACAAGAATCCAGGCTCCCACCTCGTCTTTGTCTTTTTCTCCGATAACAGCGTTGCCGTCGAGGTCAAACTCTATGCGGTCGTCATAGCCAACGAGGGTCAGCTCGTGGTCGAACGTATCGCCCCATCTGGCCACGTATTTCTTACCAGTGACGCCCAACTTATAGTTTTGCAAGGAAGCGGGAATTTTACCCATGGTCATCTTACTGGCCACATCGACGTTACAAATGCCGCCTCCGGGATAGTCGGGATTGCCACCGTGGTTCCAGAGCCATTGCTTCACGGCTTCACGACCTTCTTCGGTCTTCACGCTCTGCGGAAAGAAGGCATCGCTCTCCAGGCGGTTGAACATGGCTGAATACCATTTGTCGTAACCCTGCATCCAACCGAAGTCGTTGTCGGAACATTCCTGCATGCCGAAGAGACTGGAATAGATCTGACCGCCGTAGGTGGGATTGTTGGGGATGCCGTTGGCCATGGCGATTTTTTCCTTATACTCATAACTTGACATGGCGTGAAGCCAGGTGAAGTGGGTTGGATATTGGTTTTCGGGCAATTTGCCGCTCACGCCACGATAGCGGTTTATCTCGTAGCCGAACATATAATATATGCCAGCGGCGGAACCGCAGGAATTGCTCACCTGACTAATGATGGGCGGGAAATAAATTGACTCAGCGTTGTTGACATAGTCGGGACGCTTGACATCTGGTTTGGCAACGAGGTGCTTGTCGACCTTCACGCGTGGAGAATACTCCGGGAATTTCTTGAGGTCTACTTTCACCTGACCTGAAACAGTGCTTGTTGCCGTTGTGATGGCGGCCAGAGCGGCCAGCATCAAAATACGAGAGTGCTTCATGGAGCTATTGGTATAAATGTTTGTAGATCGTAAAGATTTAGGGAACGCAGCGGATTTGTAATGGTTAAAGGCAGGGAAACTCGTAAGAACCGCTGCCTATTTATCCTCTGGATGTTGAGAATATTTTCACTATTACCTTCTCACTTTGCAAGTGCAATATTACATAAAACTTTGGAATTACCGGGGAAATATACGAGGAAAAATCACACGAATTTGCATAGCGAAGAATGGGCGCGCAACACTGTAGCTCACTTTGCTCGTAAAGTGTGGGCCACGGACACATCGCGAAAAACGTTATAAGACGTGATGCCGCGAAGAACGTTATATTTACTCCCTACCTATAAGGTTGGGTGTTCAAAATTGAAATATCAAGCGGGGGGAGATTGTGTGGAAAAAGCCTTGTCTGCGGCCCTGTGCGGGCTGAAAGCCCAACAAGTCCCTAGCCCAGGGCAACGCCCTGGGTGCCATTGTCCCCATTCCCTACGCCCTGTAAGGGCAAAAGTAAAAGCCAACCGTTCGCCCATACTTTTGCCCTTACAGGGCGTAGGC
>UQCW01000078.1 GCA_900539625.1 uncultured Prevotella sp. | reverse complement strand
CCCCAGAGCGTTGGTCATGTTCGCTACGTGTTCGTGGCCCTCACTTTGCGAGCAAAGTGAGCTACAATGCTGGCGCCACAACAGACGATTGTGTGGGTCTGTGCAAATCTCCGCTACGAGGGTGCTACCGCTAACCTTTGATATTTCAATTTTGAACGCCCTACCTTTCAGAGGCGCTGTCGCCTCTCTACCAATCTTGATTTTCCTAGATTTTGAACACCCTACCTACCCCTAGAAAACACAAGTCGTAAATCCTGTATCCCAACTTGTCGGCGAACGCCGTCCCAGATTCATCCGTTTCTCGTCCCAGACGCGTTCGTCTCTCGTCCCAGACGCGAACGCGCCTCCTCCCAGAGACGAATGCGTCTGGGCCCACGTTCGCCAAGAGACATAGGCATAAGATTGTGGATGACAAATTCTTAGTCAGCATAGTTTGCCCTTCTGTCTTGAATCTATAGGGCAAGAGGTGTTTTCCTGACTTCGTCATTACGTCACCAAAAATTAGGTAACGTAAAGATACAAAATATTATTTATCAGCAAGTTATAAAATACATGGTTTTTGAGTGACGAAGTCAGGAAAGGTTGTAAGGAGCTATTATCAAGAGAAAACCAATCGCCTTGTCTACTCGTTCCTTGTCTACTCGTTTCTTGTCAACTTGTCTGCTGTTTAGCAAGTTGGAAACTTGCTAAACTTAAATCCGTTATACTTACAAGTAGGTATTTTCAGCGGAATACCTATTTTTGGGTATGCTCTGAATTTGGCGGTTTTTCTTATAATTTCTATTTTTGCATTCGTGAAAAGAATCGTATTTGTGCAACCAATTTATGCGGTTTATATATAGGTATATAAAGTTAAAAATATTATTGTATTATGACTATCGAAAATGTTCATGCAAGAGAAATCTTGGATTCTCGTGGCAATCCTACAGTAGAGGTTGAGGTATTATTAAAGTCTGGCGTGGTTGGCCGTGCATCAGTTCCGTCAGGTGCTTCAACTGGTGAGAATGAGGCACTGGAGCTTCGTGATGGCGACAAGAGCCGTTATTGTGGCAAGGGAGTATTAAAGGCTGTAGAGAATGTCAATAACGTGATTGCTCCGGCTTTGGTCGGATTCTCCGCCTTGGAGCAGCGTGCTATCGACTATAAGATGTTGGAACTGGATGGCACTAAGACCAAGTCAAACTTAGGTGCCAATGCCATTCTTGGCGTATCGCTTGCTGTGGCTCATGCTGCTGCCGAGTATCTCCATATCCCGCTGTATCGCTACATCGGCGGTTGCAACACTTACACCCTTCCAGTTCCTATGATGAACATCATCAACGGTGGTGCTCACTCTGATGCTCCAATCGCTTTCCAGGAGTTTATGATCCGTCCTGTGGGTGCTCCTAATGAGAAGGAGGCAATCCGTATGGGTGCGGAGGTGTTCCATGCCTTGGCAAAGCTCCTGAAGAGTCGCGGCCTTTCCACTGCTGTCGGCGACGAGGGCGGTTTTGCTCCTGCACTCAATGGCATTGAGGACGCCCTTGAGAGCATCTGCCAGGCAATCAAGGATGCTGGTTATGAGCCAGGAAAGGATGTGAAGATTGCCATGGACTGCGCTGCCAGCGAGTTTGCTGTTCAGGAGAATGGTGAGTGGTATTACGATTATCGCCAGCTGAAGGACGGCAAGAAGAAGGATCCTAACGGCAAGAAACTCACAGCTGCTGAGCAAATCAAGTTCTTGGAAGAACTGATTACCAAATATCCTATCGATTCCATCGAGGACGGTCTTGACGAGAACGATTGGGACAACTGGGTGAAGCTTACGGCTGCCATCGGTGACCGTTGCCAGTTGGTTGGTGACGACCTCTTTGTTACGAACGTGAAGTTCTTGGAGAAGGGCATCAAGATGGGCGCTGCCAACTCTATCCTTATCAAGGTGAACCAGATTGGCTCGCTTACAGAGACCTTGGATGCTATAGAGATGGCCCATCGTCATGGCTACACCACTGTCACGTCACACCGTTCAGGTGAAACAGAGGATACGACAATCGCCGATATCGCTGTGGCAACCAACTCTGGTCAGATCAAGACAGGTTCGATGAGCCGTACCGATCGTATGGCAAAGTACAACCAGCTTATCCGTATTGAGGAGCAGTTGGGAAAGAACGCTGCTTACGGTTATAAAAAATTGAAATAGAATAGATTAATAATTATAGAATAAGTCATAGTCCAATCGAGTAGGAGGAAAACGAAGCAGTTTTCTTCCTACTTTCGTTTTCCGACCTCTCACACCACCGTACGTGCGGTTCCGCATACGATGGTTCCTATTTTGGATACCATTCGAGATACATTAGCATAGTTTACCCTTCTGTCTTGAATCTATAGGGCAAGAGGAGTTTTGATTCTTTACGGCAAGAGGGCAAGTCAAGACAATTTGACAACGACGGGAGCTTGGCTGAAACGTTTCAAGCAACTTTTATTCGGAAATAATAGGCCAGCGCCCCTTCCCTTTCAACTTTCAGTCTGTCATCTGAGGCAGAATTTATCTGCTCTGCATTGCTAAACACGGCAAAATTCGTAGCTTTGCAATATGAACAGACTGACCATTCTCATTATCTATACGGGAGGCACTATCGGCATGATAGAGAATCCCCAAACGGGTGCTTTGGAAAACTTCGATCTGGAGCACTTCCAGCATAACGTGCCTGAGCTCAACCGCTTCAACTATGAAATCGACGCGCAGACGTTTAATCCGCCCATCGACTCGAGCGACATGGAACCAAAATACTGGATTAAACTGGCGCGGCTCATCAGCGAGCAATACGACCGCTACGATGGTTTCGTGGTGCTGCACGGCACAGACACGATGGCCTACACGGCATCTGCCTTGAGTTTTATGCTTGAGAATTTGGGCAAACCGGTCATCATCACGGGCTCCCAACTGCCCATCGGACAGTTGAGAACAGACGGCAAGGAAAATCTCCTGACGAGCATCGAAATCGCTGCGGCACGCGATGCCGACGGCACGCCCATCGTCCCAGAGGTCTGCATCTTCTTTGAAAACCGCCTGATGCGCGGCAACCGCACGACGAAAATCAATGCGGAGGGCTTCAACGCTTTCCGGTCTTACAATTGTCCGTCACTGGCCCACGCTGGCATCCACATAAAATACGAACGCCACCTCATCCGTCGCCCAGACCCCACACGCCCGTTCCAGCCACATTTCCTGATGGACAATCATGTCATCATCCTCACGCTCTTCCCGGGCATCCGCAAGGAATATGTTGAATCGGTGTGCCGCCTCAACGGGGTGCGGGGCATCATCCTCAAGACGTTTGGCTCTGGCAACGCGCCACAGAAACCGTGGCTCATCAAGATTCTTCGCGAACTCGTCGACCGCGGCGTGATCATCGTCAACATCACGCAGTGCTCTCAAGGTGCGGTGGAGATGCAACGCTACGGAACGGGCCTGCAACTGCTGCAAGCGGGCGTGCTCAACGGACACGACAGCACCGTGGAAGGCATGGTCACGAAAATGATGTTCCTCCTGGGACACGACTACAAATGGGAAAAAATCACGCGACTCATGAATGAGAGTATCGCGGGAGAAATCACGGTGTAACAAATACCGTACCCATTGTATATACCACACGCATTATATATAATACCGTACATATTTTATATATTATACCACACCCACTAACTTACATCACCCACCTCGATGCGCCACACTATCTTCCCCCTCCTCTTCTTCCTCACGCTCTTTCTCGCTGGCTGCCATTCTTCGGAAGTCAGCGAGGCAGAGCCATTACGCCATGCCACCCTCCTGCGCATGGAACTCGCCGACAGTTTCACCCGTGTGGAAGTGCGCGATGCCTGGCACGAGGGACGCCCCCTGCAAACGTATGTACTCGTCCCGCGTTCGCAACGCGTGCCAAGCAATCTGCCGGAAGGCATTTTGGTACGCACACCGTTGAAACGCGTGGTGGTGTTTTCGTCCGTACACGCCGCCCTGCTCCACGACCTCTCGTGCGAGAAGCAACTCGTGGCCATGACCGACACGACCTATGCGGTCGACCCGCGCCTCAAAGAGGGTCTGCGTCAAGGGCGCATCGCTGATGCTGGCAGCAGCATGGCGCCCAATGTGGAACGCCTGCTGGCCCTGAAGCCCGACGCTGTTTTCGTGCCGCCGATGGAGGGCGCGAACTATGGTTTGCTGGAGAAAGCCGGACTGACCCTGGTGTTGTGTGCCGACTATCTGGAGACGTCGGCGCTCGGCCGCGCGGAATGGATGCGCTTCTTCGGCCGACTGCTGGGCGCGGAAACACAGGCCGACAGCCTGTTCTCCGACATTTCGGAACGCTACGACTCGCTCCGTCAGGCGGTGACCTCCACCACTGAGCGCCCATCGCTGCTTTGCGACACGAAGCAAGGCACGGCCTGGTACACGCCGGGCGGAAAGAGCTATCTGGGGCAACTTTATGCCGATGCCGGGGCGCACTATCTGTTTGCCGACCGCCCAGAAAGCGGTTCTGCGGCACTTTCCGCGGAGACAGTGCTGGCGCGTGGACATGAAGCGGACGTGTGGCTCATTAAATATGGAGCGGCAAACGATTTGTCGTACACGCAACTGGCAACGGACTATGCGCCCTACAAAAGTCTGCGTCCGTGGCAGGAACGCCACATCTGGGGATGCAACACGCTCCGCATCCCGTTTTATGAGGAAGCGCCATTCCACCCCGACCGACTGTTGCAAGACATCGTAAAAATCCTCCATCCCTCTCTCCTGCCCCACCATCGCCTGCGCTATTATTCTCCATTGCCAACGCCATGAAATTTCTCCTGCCTTTCTTGCTCCTGCCCCTGCTTGCCCTGACGGCGCTGTGCCTCGGTGATGTGCCGACACCGCTGTCGGAAGTGTGGCATGTGCTCACAGGGCAAGCATCGCCAGATGCTTTGGCGTCGTTCATCATCTTGCAGGTGCGTCTTCCGCAGATGCTCACGGCCCTGCTCTGCGGCTGCAGTCTGGCGGCGGCGGGCCTCGTGATGCAAACGGTGTTTTCCAATCCGCTGGCCGACCCTTCGCTCTTGGGGGTCAATGCGGGAGCCGGACTGGGAGCGGCCATTGCGATGTTGCTCTTGGGCGGCTCGCTAACGGCGGGGGCGGTGTCGCTCGGCGGCTATCTGCTGACGGTGGCGGCCTCGTGTCTCGGTGCCTTTGCCATTGTCCTTCTGCTAATGAGCCTCTCGGCCCTCTTCCGCAGCAACCTCCATCTGCTCGTGGCCGGCGTGATGATCAGTTTTGCCGCCTCGGCCCTCATCTCCATCTTCAGTTTCTTCGCCACCAGCGAGGGGCTGCAAACCTACGTGGCATGGGGCATGGGGGATTTCGGCAGTGTCACGCTGGAGCGCCTGCCGCTCTTCGCCGCCCTGCTCTTGGGCTTGCTGGCCCTGCTCTTTCTGCAAACGAAAGCGCTCAACGCGCTCTTGCTCGGTGCCGACTATGCCCGCAACTTGGGCATCCGCCCGAAACGCGCCCGCACCCTGCTGCTCTTCACGGCGGGGGCCCTCTGCGCGGTGGTCACGGCGCTCTGCGGCCCAATTGCCTTCATCGGTCTCGCCGCCCCGCAGGTGGCCCGCCTCGTCCATCAAACGGCCAACCACCACACGCTCCTCCCCATGAGCCTGCTCTGGGGGGCCAACATGGCGCTCTTGGCGCTCCTCCTCGGCCACGCGGTGCCCGGCGGCCTCACCCTGCCAGTGAATGCCATCACGCCACTGATGGGCGTGCCGGTGGTGATGATGCTACTAACGAGAAGGGGGTGACAGCGCCTCTGAAAGGTAGGGTGTTCAACATCCAGAAAAAAACTCTGCGCAGTTTTGAGCCAGATAATAAGTGGCAAAGCATACACACATGATAAACGAACAAAGCGCGAAAAGGAGCGCCTTGAAAGGGCAACCAGTTCACAGCCCAGGGCAACGCCCTGGGTATCAGCGTATAAACGCCTACGCCCTGTAAGGGCAAAAGTATGGGCGAACGGTTGGCTTTTACTTTTGCCCTTACAGGGCGTAGGGAATGGGAACATGGTACCCAGGGCGTTGCCCTGGGCTGGGAACTTGCTGGGCTTTCAGCCCGCGCAGGGCCGCAGACAAGGCTTTTTCCGCACAATCTCCACCTACTTAATTTTTCTGGATTTTGAACACCCTATGGGTGAAACTCCTGACTTTTACGATACTCCAAGTGGCTGTTCATGATTAGTTCACATTGAATAGAAAAGCCAAATACTTTTTCAACCAAACACATTTTCCTAACTACAAACCAAATGAACTATTTAAGATTATCCTTGGGCGCCCTCATCCTTGGCTGCGCATTGCCGCTCCACGCCCAACGCGAAGACCAGACAGTGAACCACAACTGGCGCTTCCGCTTCTCTCATCAGGTGGAACGCAACAGCGGAAAACGGGTGGACCTCCCCCACACCTGGAACACCACGGATGCCCTCGTCGGGAAAATCGACTACAAACGGGGCATCGGCAACTATACAAAGAAAATCTTCGTCCCGGCCGACTGGAAGGGACGCCGCCTCTTCCTACGCTTCGAAGGGGCCAACCAGATAACCAACCTCCTCGTCAACGGAAAGATGGTGGGCGAACACCGTGGCGGCTACGGGGCTTTCGTCTTTGAAATCACCGACCGTGTGAACTACGGAAAGGACAATACCTTGCTCGTGCGTGTGAACAACGCCGAGACGCTCGACATCATGCCACTCGTTGGCGACTTCAATTTCTACGGCGGCATCTATCGTCCAGTACATCTCATCACGACGCAGCAACTTTGCATCTCGCCGCTCGACTATGCCTCGTCGGGGGTCTATCTGACGCAAAATAAGGTGACGGAGCAGCAGGCCGACGTGACGGCCACCATCGCGCTCTCGAATGCTGAAGAGCAGGCTGCCGAAGCAACACTGAAGATTCGCGTGCTCGACGGCAAGAAGGTGGTGACGGAAACGGAACGCACGGTGCGCATTGAAGGGAAGTCCACAAAGCAGATGGCATCGCTGCCGCTCTCCATCACGAAACCGCATCTCTGGAACGGCACGGCAGATCCTTTCATCTACCGCGCTGAGGTGACGCTCTGCAAAGACGGCAAGGAAATCGACCGCGTGGAACAGCCGTTAGGCTTGCGCTATTTCAAGGTGGACCCCGACAAGGGCTTCTTCCTCAACGGCAAACACCTGAGATTGCAAGGCGTCGACCGCCATCAGGAGCGGGCGGAAGTGGGCAACGCCCTGCGCAACGAACACCACGACGAGGATGCACGCATCATGCGTGAGATGGGTGTCAACGCCGTGAGACTGGCCCACTATCCGCAAGCGGAATACTTTTACGACCTGATGGACCGCAACGGCATCGTGACCTGGGCAGAAATTCCTTTCGTTGGTCCTGGCGGTTATGCCGACAAGGGCTATGTCGACCAGGAGTCGTTCAAAGCCAACGGACGGGAACAGCTGCGCGAAATGATCCGTCAGCACTACAACCACCCTTCTATCATGATGTGGGGCATCTTCAATGAAATCAAGGAAGACGGCGACAACCCAGTTGAATATGTCAAGGAACTGAACGCTCTGGCACACGCGCTCGACTCCACGCGCTACACCACGGCGGCATCCAATCAGGGTGGCAACCTCAACTACATCACAGACCTCATCGCCTGGAACCGCTACGACGGTTGGTATGGCTCTACGCCGAAAACGTTAGCTTCCTTCTTCGATAACACCCACAAGAGCCGCTCCAACCTCTGCATCGGTGTCAGCGAATATGGTGCTGGAGCGAGCATCTATCATCAGCAGGACACGCTCATACAGACCAACCCAACAAGCTGGTGGCACCCAGAAAACTGGCAGACGGAATACCACATCCGCAACTGGGAAATCATCAGCGAACGCCCCTTCGTATGGGGAACTTTCGTGTGGAACATGTTTGACTTCGGAGCGGCCCACCGAACAGAGGGCGACCGACCGGGTATCAACGACAAGGGACTGGTGACGCACGACCGCAAAGTGAGAAAGGACGCCTTCTTCTTCTACAAGGCCAACTGGAACCCGCAACCGATGGTCTACATCGCAGGCCGACGCAACACGGAACGCACACGCCAAACAACAGACATCCAGGTGTTCTGCAATAGCGGCGCCGTGACGCTCCGCGTTAACGGCCAGACCGTGGGCACACAACGCCCCGACCGCGTCTGTGTCTGCAATTTCAAGGGCATCACGCTACGACCAGGCGAGAACATCATTGAAGTGGAGGCGAAGGGCAAAGGCGGACGACTTTCCGACCGCTGCACTTGGACGCTGAAACAGTAAACCGTTCTTCTTGCACATATATAATTATACCCTTTCGGGGGCAATGTAATTTTAATTTATTACATTTGCACCCGAAAGGGTAGGGTGTTCAAAATCCGGAAAAAACTCTGCGCGGTTTTTGGCCCAATAGCAAGTGACGGTTGCAGCGCTGCCCC
>UQCW01000077.1 GCA_900539625.1 uncultured Prevotella sp. | reverse complement strand
GACCGCGCCGATGGTACTGCGCAAGCGGGAGAGTAGGTCGCCGCCATCTTATTTTCAAGTGGAAGCCCTTCCAGCAACAATGCTGGGAGGGCTTTTCGTTTCTTTGTACCATGACGATGCAGCGTTGTTTCGTCGCCCTAACGCGGCGTTGTTTCGTCGCGCCGTGCCGCTCTTCATTTTGCTGTCGCAAGTAGCTGCAGTTTGTACGTTCGGCATGAGCATTATCTAATGGGGAGCTAATTCCGAGCAGGAACATCCTTCTAACGAGCAGGAATATCCTTCTAACGAGTAGGAAAAACCTTCTAAAAGGAGCGATATTCTCAGTTTTTTGTTTATCTTTGCCACGCTAAGATAATCGTTATTTGAGTTTTAAGCAGCACTAAGATTGGATGTTTTTTACCATGTGCAAGGATTGGGTAATTCGCAGTTATCCAATGGCTTGCTTACTTGTGGAATGACAAGGCTGCTAATTTAAGGCTATGAAGAAATGAAGAAAAATATTACTTGTTTGATAATGTGTGCAGCGTCTTGTGCTATGTTTGCGCAAACCTCAGGAGAGGAGGCTGGGCATATTTGGATTGATTTGGGATTGCCCAGTGGAATTAAATGGGCTTCTACTAATATTGGCGCAAATCGTCCTCAAGACGAGGGCAACTATTATGCGTGGGGCGAAACGACTTTGAAAACGGACTTTCGATGGGCCACTTATTCGCATGGAGCAGGTCAAAATTCGCTCACGAAGTATTCTTATTCTGATGGGGTGTTGTCGCTTGATGCCGCTGATGATGTCGTCTCGTGTGTATGGGGTGGCACATGGCGTATGCCAACCAAAGAGGAATGGAGGGAACTTCAAGAGCATTGTGTTTGGACATGGACTGACGATTACAAAAAATCAGGTGTTGCAGGATATGTGGTCACGTCCAAGAGCAGTGATGCTACACTCTTTTTGCCTGCTGCAGGTTGCCGTTATGCGAGCCAGATTAACGAGAAGGGCGTACATGGCTACTACTGGTCGAGCTCGCTTTTCAAAAGTTCCTCTTATAGTGGCTCCGCTTATCAGTTGCAGTTCTTTCGGGCTTGTTTCAAAAGCGATTGGAATCACGCACGTTATTATGGTTCTTCTGTGCGTGGCGTATGCAATCCCCAACCAGCAACAGGTGTGGGCCACACGCAATCAGATAGCTTCATATACGCTATTGGTGGCAAAATCCATTGTGATGAGCATTGCCGTATCTATGATCTTTACGGACGTGATATGACGCATCAGAATGGTTCTCTTCCCAAGGGGGTATATGTTGTGCAGAGAGAAAATAGCGGAGAGAAAGTCAGGGTCTTCTGATGGGATTTCTCATGGCGATAAACCGACAATATGAGTAAAATGAAACAGACATCAATTACGTTTGCATTGGTATTTGCACTGGCATTTTCACTGGGCATCATCATCCCATTTTCTTCTGCGAAAGCAGAGAGAGTCCAGTATTGGGCCAAAGGCGTCAGCGTAGATGCAGGCTGGTACAACACCTTTCAGTTCACGAATGGCTGTTGGGCAGCTGTCAGTAGTAACATGATAGCATGGTGGCAGGATCGAATACAGGAAAAGTATATCTATACAGGGAAAATTTGGGATCCAGAGGAAGTCAATCGGGAATTTGATCGCAACCCTTACTTCAATAAGGGTGGTGACTATGTATATAAAGCCCTCGATTGGTATCTGCGTGAGACACATCCATCCATAGCCTACACACGTACCAATCTTTATCAAAACTATCTCTTCAATGACGACTATGATAATCCAATCATCTTCACGCGAGGCTACATAGACTCCAACGAAGCAATATTCACAGACGTGTTGTTGCGTTATTTCACTACGGGAAATTATGTTGCGCAACTTCGCGACATGAACCACGCTTGGACTTTGTGGGCGATAGAAGTGGATACTGAAACCAATACTATCACGCGTATATGGGTGACGGATTCCGTTCCCAATGATCGCAAGAACCCAAAGAAGCAAATACATTCCCTCGATGCCAAACGCTATAAAAACCTCTTCTATTTCGAGCGTGGAATCTACGATGAAGAGAATAATTCATGGGGAGTTCAGGCCATCCACCCAGCGGAGTTGACATTCTTTGGTATAGAAGGCCGGTTTTTGGTTGACACCAACGGAGAGCCTGTGTTCGAACAGAAGCCTTGATTGCATACCCATAGAAGCGGCAGCGTCGAAAAAAAGAATAAGGCATTGACTCTATATCCAGTAGATATAGGTCTCTAACTAAATAGGGTGTTCAAAATCCAGACAAATTCTACGCGATATTTTCTGGATTTTGAACACCCTATCTGTATGAGATGCTTACGATTTAGGAAGAACAGCAGTTGAACTTCCAATGGATTATAGATGAGCACCAGCTGAAAACCAGGTAAATATCTATTGATTGTTAGATAATTTCAGTTTTCCTTGTAGGCTGTGGTGATAGACGGAGGAATTATCTGCGTCGTGTCAGGATAATCATGATGACGGCGGGAATGATCAGTGCGATTCCCAGCATGACTTGCCAGTTGAAGGCTTCATTAAAAATGAGGCATCCGATGATGACGGCAGTGAGCGGTTCTAAGGCCCCAAGGACGGCGGTCATGGTGCTGCCAATGCGTTTGACGCTGTAGACCAAACTTACGTTGGTGATGAACGTACAGATGATAGCCAGGGAGGCAAGGTTACTCCATTGTAGGTCGGTTGTGATTGGGGAGAAATTGCCTTGGCGAAGGGCTTCAGTTCCAAAGATAAGTGCACCGATGAACATGACGTAGAAAACGAGTTTTGAACTGTTCATCGTGGCAGCTCTCGAACGGTTGACACGGATGAGATAAAGCGCATAGCAGACGGCAGATACCAGGACGATGATGACGCCGCGGACACTTGTGTTTCCAGTTGGGTCCCAAGAAAGAATGCCGACACCGCCGACGGCCATACACACGGCCAGAATGGTGCTCAATCTGCGAGCTTCGTTGTAGAAGGTCATCATGATGATGGCCGTTACGACCGGGTACATGAAATGGAGGGTGGTGGCAACGCCGCTCGACATATAGTTGTAGCCGTCAATGAGGAACAAGGCAGAACCGTCGGAGATGAATGCGAGGTAAATCAGCGTCACCAGTTCGCCGCGTGTCACCTTAAAACTGATGCGGCGTATGAGCATCACGATTGCCAGGATGATGCTGGCAAATCCGAAACGGTAGAAGAGGATGGTCGGGTCGGACATGAAATTCTCCGTTGCTCCCGATTTGATGGGCAGGGTGAAGAACGGGATGAAGCCATAGCAGATGGCCGCTAACAGACCGACGAGAAATCCGTAGGTCACATTCTTTTTTTCATTTGCTGATGGCGGAGCGTCAGCCTCCTTCGTTGGAGCCTGTTTCATCGGCTCCTGTTGTTTGATTTCTGTGTTAGGTAACATATTATATTAGGGATGTTTGTTTATCGCGTTCAGCGAGTGCGCAAATTTAGCTATTTTTTATACAAGTAGCGGTGGTTTGCAGAACAAAAAAAGGTGGCGGCGGCTATATTCGTCGTGCTGGATTTTTTTGCCTCGATTAAAATCTGTAAATTTGTAAGGAAATGAGTTTCTATACTACATGGATACAATTATATACCTCTTTATAGGGCTTTCCTTGGGCGTTGTTGCCGCCTATTTGTTTTTGAAAGCCAAGCACCAGCGTTTGCAGGCAGAGGCCGAGTTCCTTCAGAAGCAGATGAGCGAACAGAAGGAAGAAGCGCGTCAGCGGATTGAAGAATTGAAGGCAGAGCGCCTTCAGAAAGAGCAGGCGATGCGTGACGATTTCGACCGGCGCCTTGCTTTGCAGCAGAAAAATGCCGAGGTTGAGCGCCGCGCCGCCCTTGAAGCCCAGGCCACGGCCAACGACGTGCTGATGGCCAGCAAGGAGCGTTCCTTCCGGCAGGCAATCGAGGCGCAGGAAATGCGGCATAACGAGGCCATGAAGGCCCAGCAGATGCGCTTTGACGAGACCATTGAGAAAATGACGGCGCAGTTGAAGAGTGCCACCGATGAGATGCTGAAGCAGCGCCAGAAGGAATTTGAAGTGGCGAGCAACACCAATCTCGGTCAGATTGTCATGCCTTTGCGTGAGACGATCGACAAAATGAACCGTGCTATGAATGAGAGCACCATCAAGCAGACCGAAATGAGTTCGGCCCTCAAAGAGAACATAGAGCGCATGATGCAGCAGAGCATAGCCGCCAAGCAGAGTGCTGACGAGTTGACGCGTGCATTGAAGCACGGCAGCAAGGTGCAAGGAGATTGGGGCGAGATGGTGCTCGACGAACTGTTGGCTTCGCAAGGATTGGAGCGTGGCATCCACTATGACACGCAGGCCGTTCTTCGTGACGTTGACGGCCATGTGGTGAAGTCGGAAGAAGGCAGCATGATGCGCCCCGACGTGATTTTGCACCTTGACCAGCGCCGTGAAGTCATAATCGACTCCAAGGTGTCGCTCACGGCCTTCTTTGACTATCTGAATGCAGAGGACGACGTGACGCGTGAGAAATCCTTGAAGGCACACATCGACAGCATTCAGAGCCACGTCAAAGAACTTTCGCAGAAGGACTATTCTTCGTATGTGAAACCTCCGAAGATGAAGATGGACTATGTCATCATGTTCGTGCCGCATACAGGAGCGCTATGGACCGCTTTGAATGCCCAACCCGATTTGTGGCGGCGTGCGATGGAACGCAACGTCTTTATTGCCGACGAGCAGACGCTCTTTGCTGCCTTGCGTATCGTTAATCTCACGTGGACACAGATTGCCCAGGCGCAAAACCACGAGCACGTGTACAGTCTGGCCAATGAAATGATTGACCGCGTTGGCCTCTTCATGAAGAGGTATGCCGCTGTCGGAAAGGCGTTGAAGGCGGCCGAATCGGCCTATGAAGATGCTGGAAAGAAATTGCAGCCAACCGGCAAGAGTATCCTGACGACCTGTGCCAAACTCATCAAACTCGGCGCCAAGCAGAGTGACAAAAATCCCATTCCGCAGTTGGCAGACGTGGACACCTCAACTGATGTCGACCTCTTGGAAGCGCATGGTGATGCGGAAGAGGAAGAACAACCATCGGACGTGTCGCCCAATTGATGCCTCATAGAAGCATTCCCATATAAGCAGCGAAGCAGTGTGTCATATCTCAGGGGCCATCCAAACAAGACACCGTTCCCCCAGGTATGTCCGCGTCGCGAGCAGAACCAGAAATAACACTCAACACAAAACAACAGTATGAAAATCACCAAGAAAATTACGGCCTCATTGATGGCGGTGTGCCTTTCAGCCTCTTGCATGGCCGACGGGCTTTCAATCATTCCGCGTCCGGCCAAACTTGTTGAAGGCAACGGCCAGTTTACCTTCGGACAAGTCACAACCGCATGGGCTGACGCTTACGAGGGCGACAGCATCCAGAGCCTTTTGAAATCCTTTGAACAGGAATTTACGAGCACCACTGGTCTCGCTTTCAAGGCCAGCAAAGCCGCCAAGGCCGCTTTGCAGTTGCGCCACAATCCCTCGTTGAAAGGAGAATCCTATTGCTTGAGTGTCAGCAAGACCAACGTCATCATCGAGGCCGCCCGCCCCGTTGGTTTCTTCTATGCCTTGCAGACATTAAAGCAGATGTTGCCAACACGTGCCGTGATGGCTGGCGTGAGTGTGGAAAAGGGAACGAGCATGACCTTGCCCGTTGTCGAGATTGAAGATGCCCCTCGTTTCGGCTGGCGCGGTTTCATGCTCGACGAAGGCCGTCATTTCTTCGGCAAGAAAGCCGTGAAGCAGGTGCTCGACGTGATGGCCGCCTATAAGATGAACCGTTTCCATTGGCACCTGACCGATGACCAAGGTTGGCGCGTGGAAATCAAGAAATATCCCCGTCTGACCACTTACGGTGCGTGGAGAAACACCATGACCCTCTCTTGGGGCAACACATTGCCCGATGGCGAGCGTTATGGCGGATACTACACGCAGGACGATGTCCGCGAAATCGTTGCCTATGCCCGTGAGCGTTTCATTGAGATTGTGCCGGAAGTAGACATTCCCGGACACTCCCAAGCTGCCGTGGCCGTATATCCCGAATTTTTGGCGTGCGACCCAGAGAAGCCCCATGAAGTCTGGCTCTCACAAGGCGTTTCAACCGACGTGATCAATGTGGCCAACCCCAAGGCCGTCCAGTTTGCCAAAGACGTGATAGACGAGCTCATCACCCTCTTCCCTTACCAGTATATGCACCTCGGCGGCGATGAATGCCCCGTGAAGAAATGGGAGCAGAACAAAGACTGCCAGGCATTGCTGAAGCAGATCGGTTCGAAAAACTATCGCGACTTGCAGATTCATTTCTATAAGCAGCTCAAGGATTACGTTGCCAGCAAACCAGCCCAGCAGCAGCGCCATTTCATCTTCTGGAACGAGGTGCTCCACGGAAACACGTCTGTTTTGGGCAAGGACTTCACCGTGATGGCATGGGTTGGTGCAGACAAGGCCGCCCAGGAAGCCGCCAAGCGTGGTCTGACCACCATCTTGAGTCCGCAGATACCATATTATATCAACCGCCGCCAGAGCAAAGATGTCTGGGAACCCCGTTCACAGGGTTGGGGCACAGAAACGGTTGAAGCCGTTTACAACTATGTGCCGATGAAGAATGTGGCAGAAAACCTGCAAGAGAAATACATGGGCGTTCAGGCCAACTTCTGGACGGAGTGGGTTGAAAACACGCCGAAATTGCAGTATCTCCTTCTTCCCCGTTTGGCCGCAGTGGCAGAAGCTGGATGGACGCCACAGGCAGAACGCTCTTATCCCGACTTCCTCAAGCGCTTGCAGCAGGAGCCTTCATATTACGACATGAAGGGCATGAACTATGGCAAGCATGTGTTTAAATAATCTCTGAAGCCAATATTGCTTAAGGCACAAAAAATCTTCCGCAGATTTTGTAACCATCATTACAAAACTCGCGGAAGATTTTTTTGTGCCTTACCTTATAAGATGGTATCCTCCCAACGCCCCTCCGCCGTATGGCAACAAAAAATCCACCCCGTTTCCGAGGTGGACCTTGTTGTTAACTTATATATGAATTATGAATGATCTCCTTGTCGGAGACATTTTTTAATCAAATTAGTTAAGCTGCTCGTTGATGAAAGCCTGCATTTCGGCGAGGTGTTCTTCAGCGCTCTGCAACAATTTAAATTGTGCTTTAGAGCGGACGAGGTTGTGTTCAGTATACTGCGTCTTGTAGTAAGTGTCGCCGTTGATATAGTCGGCCAAGAAACGCACCGTCTGCATGTATGGGAACAGCGTGGCAGCGTAAGGCAAGTTTTCGATTTCGATTGGCGTGAGGAAGCTCTTGGCGCTCTTGATGTAGCCCTTGGCGAAAGCGCGGAAGATGTCCATATTGAAGTTCACGTTGTCGAGATCCTTGTCGTCTTCCTTACCCGTGTTGGCAGCAGAGCGGAGGAAGTCGCCGAAGTCAGAGAATACGAAGTTTGGCATCACCGTGTCGAGGTCAATGACACACAATACGTTGCCGTCTTTGTCGAAGAGGATGTTGTCGACCTTCGTGTCGCAGTGGCAGATGCGTTTTGGCAATTTGCCTTCGCGGTGGAGGCGTTCAGCCTTACACATGTTTTCAGCACGCTTTTCCAGTTCGTCAACGAGCCACTGAACTTCAGCCAGGCGTCCAGCCTTGTTTTCAGCCACAGCTTCGCGCAACTGCTGCATGCGGAATTCCATGTTGTGGAAGTCCTTGATGGTTTCGCCCAACTGAACAGGGATGTCAGCCAGCATAGCCTGGAAGTTTCCGAAAGTTTCGCCAACGATGTAAGAAGTTTCAGGCGTAACGGCCGTCTGTGAAACCGTGTCGGGGATAAACACCATGATGCGCCAGTATTTTCCTTCGTGGAGGTAGAAGAACTGTCCGTCCTTGGCAGGAATGAAAGACAGAACCTTGCGGTCGATGTCAGGCGTGTTGGCAGCTTCCAGTTTCTTGCGGATGTGTCCTGTCACGGCAACGATGTTGTCCATGAGCATTTTCACGTCGGGGAAAATGGCGTTGTTGACATGCTGGAGAACATAGTCGGGGGCATCACCTTCGGTGCATACCTTGTAAGTTGTATTGATGAGTCCGTTTCCGAGAGGCTTCACTTCAGTGACATGGCCTTGGATTTCAAATTGGTCAACGATGTGTTTTAAATCTTTTTGTTCCATGGTTGGATCCTGTAGTATTATGTTTGAATTTATGTGTCTTGTCTGTAGTAAGTGATGGTAAAACCATCACCAAGGGTAATTTGCCATTACTAAAAATGTTTCAATCCTGTTTCGAAGATGTGACATTTCTGCCTACAAATTTAAGGAAAAAAGGTTGATGCAAGTATTTATCCCTCTCTTTTTTCGAGTTTCCTTTGGTTAAAAATGTAAAAAACATTCCCGCCAGTTCTTTCTTAGGGGATTTTGCATCGTAGTGGCCGATAAATGAAAGTAAAAAAGGGAAGATAAAAAACTCCCACCGAGGCGGGAGTATAGGTTTTAACCTTCGGCAATTACTGCCTTATTGTGATAAGATGTAGGAAATCTTATATCCTGCTGCAAATATATAATAACGCGAGTTCGGGATAAGGATTGCGTAAAAAAATAGGGTAAAACGAGCTAAAATAGTTCGTTTTACCCTTTGCT
>UQCW01000076.1 GCA_900539625.1 uncultured Prevotella sp. | reverse complement strand
GGGCGAGGTTCATTAATCGACCCCAAGAGGTAGGGGCAAGCCCCTACCCTAAATATGAGCCCCTTTCAGGGGCGCTGGCGCCTCTTTACCGACCTTGATTTTTATGGAAATTTGAACACCATAGATTTTGAGCCAATTAGCATAGCGAATGTGGCATCGCTGCAAGGGGCGCTACGCGAACATTTGGCGGAGGCCTGGGGCGAAGCACTATAGCTCACTTTGCTCGCAAAGTGAGGGGGACGAATATTGTGGCGGACAAACACGGCTAAAAATCCAACAAAGTCATGCGCTAAAGCGTTAGTCATATTCGCTACGTGTTCGTGGCCCTCACTTTGCGAGCAAAGTGAGCTACAATGCTGGCGCCGAAGAGTTCGTTACAAAGTTCCGCCGCCAAGTGGCGAATCTTATGCGGGATATAGCGCACTGAAAGGTTGGATGTTCAAAATCCCCAAAAAACTCTGCGCGATTTTGAACCCAATAGCATGGCGGTTGCGGTGCTGCCCCTGAAAGGGGCTCATATTCCAGGATAGGGGCTTGCCCCTATCTCTCGCCAGTGCTCATCGATTCTCGCTGCTGCCCCTGTAAGGGGCGCATATCGTTGGCGGGGCTTGCCCCGCAATAGGATTCGAGATATGAGCCCCTTACAGGGGCGAGGTTCATTAATCGGCCCCAAGAGGTAGGGGCAAGCCCCTACCCTAAATATGAGCCCCTTTCAGGGGCGCTGGCGCCTCATTACCAACCTTGATTTTTATGGAATTTTGAACACCATAGATTTTGAGCCAATTAGCATAGCGAATGTGGCATCGCAGCAAGAGGCGCTGCGCGGACATTTGGCGGAGGCCTGGGGCGAAGCACTGTAGCTCACTTTGCTCGCAAAGTGAGGGGGGCGAATATTGTGGCGGCCAAGCACTGAAAATCCAACAAAGTCATGCGCTAAAGCGTTAGCTATATTCGCTACGTGTTCGTGGCCCTCACTTTGCGAGCAAAGTGAGCTACAATGCTGGCGCCGAAGAGTTCGTTACAAAGTTCCGCCGCCAAGTGGCGAATCTTATGCGGGATATAGCGCACTGAAAGGTTGGATGTTCAAAATCCCCAAAAAACTCTGCGCGATTTTGAACCCAATAGCATGGCGGTTGCGGTGCTGCCCCTGAAAGGGGCTCATATTCCAGGATAGGGGCTTGCCCCTATCTCTCGCCAGTGCTCATCGATTCTCGCTGCTGCCCCTGTAAGGGGCGCATATCGTTGGCGGGGCTTGCCCCGCAATAGGATTCGAGATATGAGCCCCTTACAGGTAGGGTGTTCAAAATCCTCATAATTTTTATGCCCAAATTATCCCCAAAATAGATGTCTAACTAACAGTAAATCAACAAACTGCAATTTTAAAATCGTGCAGGATTTCCATTCCGATACATTATGCATATAATTGTTGCAGAATATCAGTGAGTTATAGCGTTTATTTGGTCAAAAATCGTGCGGGATTTTTTCTGGATTTTGAACACCCTACCTTACAGGGGCGAGGTTGATTAATCGGCCCCAAGAGGTAGGGGCAAGCCCCTACCCTAAATATGAGCCCCTTTCAGGGGCGCTGGTGCCTCTTTACCGACCTTGATTTTCTTGGATTTTGAACACCCTAACAAATAACATCTGCGAACCTAATTTCCAAAAATCTCATCGGCGTTAACAAAAAAACAGCGAGCCTGAAAAGACTCGCTGTTTTTATATACATTTTATGCACAAGCGGCGGCGTTGCAACATCGGCTTCGTCGGGATTGACGAGGGGGAATGCCGTGGTGCAGGGCCTGCTTGGGTTTTATTCTGTCACTTCGAATGTGTCGATATCAGCGCCAAAGCTTCCGGCAGCAACAACCCACTGATGACCAATCTTCCAAAGCTTGTTGGCCTCGTCAAAGTAGATGTTGTTGCCATTTTTGTTTAAAGCGGCTGGCTTCGCGAAAACATTACCCTCCTTAGGATGTACGAAACCAGTGGCAAGCTGCTTTGAAACAGACGTACCGAAGTGTGTCGTGGCATCGTAAGTGAAGAGCACGTTAACCCCCGTGCCAAACGGATTGACGAAACGGTAGGTGTCAAGAGTAGGAGAATATTGGAGCACGCAGTTGCAACCCTCTCCAGTCCATTGGTTGGTATAAACGCCGTGAGAAACCACTTCATAGTCTTCCTTCAGAACGATGAGGCTGGCAACAGGCATTTTCTGAGCGTAAGCGTTGACTGAAGCGTTTCCATCGAGACGAAGTTCGAGCATCACTTCAACATTCAACGGGAGGCTTTCAGTTGCCTTGACCGTGATGGTTTTCTCTGCTTCGCCAGCAGCGAAAGTGACGCTGGCAGGTACTTCAAAATAAGAGGCAGAATCGCAAACAGCCTTGATTTCGTAGGTCTTTTCTGCGGTTGCATCAGCACGCTTCAAAACGACGGGAATGTCCTTCGACGCAGCGTTGAAGACCACCTCTTGAACGGGAGACTCGAAATACACCGTGTCAGCACCGGCAGCGGCACCCGGCGTATAGTCGTCCTCATAGTCGCAGGCTGAGAACGAGAGAACGGCAGCCAGGGCGACGATATATGATTTATTAAACCATTTCATGTGGATGATTCTTTGTTTGATTATTATGGAACGGAAAGGCGGAGGTCATTTCGAGGCTTCCGCCTTTCCTGTTTTCTGTTTTTTAGTCGGTCACGCCGTCGAGCAAGGCAGCGTTCTGTCCCGGCTGGGGCAAAGTGCCTTCGTTGTTGTCGGCTGGAGTCACACCGCGGTTGCTGTTAGTCTCGTCACGCGGGAAGCGGAGCAAGAGGTAAGGATCGTCGGGTGCGATGTTGAATGCGAAAGCATCTGGCCAATTGGCCTTGTTGCTACCGTGAATGCGAACCACCGGCTTACGCAAACGCATGATGTCGGCCATAGAGAAGCCTTCGCCCCAGAGCTCAATGCGGCGCTGTTTCCAGATTTCGTTTTGGATGGCCTCAGCAGAAGCGTTGGTGAAATTGTATGACGGGTCGCGATAAGTCTTCACGAAATCGTTGAGCACCTGGAGTGCCTGTGAAGTCTGTCCGCTCATGGCGAGACCTTCGGCCTGGATGAGAATCATCTCTTCCACACGCATCAAAGGCCAGTCGTAGGCATTCTTGTCCGTACCGATACCTTCACGCATGCCAAACTTCACGTTGGTGTAGGCCACGAAAGGCACCTTGATGTTGGTGATGGCCAACTTTGCGATGTCGTCACCAGTCACAACCGTACCATTGCTGAGTGTCCACGAGCAGTTGGCGAGGTTGGCTGAGTGGAGGTTGGCATCAACCCACCATCCCTTACGCACGTCAGTTGCCGAAATCTTGGCAAAGAGGTCGGAATTGATGCACTTGTAAGAACCAGTACCATCTGTGTAGGCATTGGCTGAGAACGATGCCAAATGGCTTACTGGTGTGAAATGGTAGCTCTTGATAACATCGGTTTCGGTGTGGATGGCCCACATCCAGTTGGCTTCGTTCATGCTGCAGAAAGCCGGTTTGCTCACGTCGGCAATTGAAGCTGGCGTGTAACCCTGCATGGCTTTTTCGGCATCGCTGGCAGCCTCAGCCCAATTTTCCATATAGAGGTTAGCACGGGCGCGAAGACCATAAGCCACATTGAGGCTAACGTTCACCTTGGTCGGAGCTGAGTAGCCCTCAAGGTGTTCAACGGCATAGTTGAGGTCGTCCATGATGAATTTGTAGACTTCTTCAACCGTTGCACGCGGATTGTTGGTAGGATCGGGAGTTGTCGGAGACACGATAGGCACACAAGGTTTGTCCTTGCTCGTGGCGTAGTTGAACTGGAAATAAGGGGCGAGGTTCAAATAGTCGAACGCACGCACGGCACGCGCCTGGGCCAGCGTGTACTGCAAATCTTTCACTTCCGTGTTCGGGTCGCTAGAACCAATCACGTCGTTACAAAGTTTAATCTGCGTATAGACAAACTTGTAGCGCATGGACGGGATGATGTAGTTCGGGCTGCGGTCGGTATAATCGAACGCCGGAGTAAACCAGTTGTAACCGCTGTTGTCACCTACGAAGTCTGAGGCATTGGCATCCATTGCAGTGCAGAGCGAGGGATAGCCATAATCGCAGTGAATGGAAGCGCTATTGAGCGCAGCGGCCATTTCTCCGGCATAAGTATAGATACCGGTCAAATCGGCGTTAGCACGCTTAGGGATGGCCGTTGTGGTCATTTCGAGCTGGGCTTCCGTCATGGAACCGCTATCGGGCGTCATGTCGTCCATATCGGAGCATGCAGTGAGTGCCAAGCAACCAACAGCCAGGATGAATTTCTTATTGAGATATTTCATTGTTGTTCTTTTTATTATTTAGTAATGGTAAAAAAATAACTTGAACAATTTTGAGGAGTAAGGAATAGTATTCTTATGTCCTGCCTTTTTGCCGTTTTTGAAATTTGTCATCGGTCACATAGCCCGCTATGCTCCCTCTTCCAAATTCCAAAACCAACAAAAATGCAGGTCAAAATTGATCAACTTATTCTTTCACCATTACTTAGCAATATCTGTAGCTGGGAAAGCTACAAACATGCCGGTTAATAATGAACCCGTCTTCACTTTTCTGCCGAAGTGATTTCATTTACTTCAGCCTCTTCCAAGTTCAATTTTCCCCTTTATACTTGGGGCAAAACCTGAAATTCACAAAAGTTCAGACCAGTTCAATTGGAACTAAGATTTCTTGAGTCCGGTTTAGGCCAGTTGCCCAAAACCGGCTCAAAAAAATGTAGATTAGAACGTCAAGGTCACACCACCCGTGATGTTGCGCATCTGAGAGTAGTTGGCCGTGCTCTGAGAACTCCAGCTACCGCCGGCAACGCGAGAACGCGGATCGAAGCCCTTGCGAGCCGAGATAACGCCGAGGTTGTCTCCAGAAACGTAGAAACGCAAGCTGGCAATGCTGAAACGCTTGGTCAAATCTGCTGGGAGAGTATAACCCAAAGTGACGTTGTTGAAGCTCAGATAATCAGAGCTGGTCAACCAACGACTACTGAGGTTTTGATTGGTGGCATCGCTGGCATCAACACGAGGCACGTCGGTGTAGCGGTTCTCAGGCGTCCAAGCCTTGAGAATGTCCTTGTGCCATGCCGTACCGGCAGAAGCCTGCTGACCTGAGTGCATCATAGCTTGGTAAGTACCGTCGTAGATCTTTCCGCCGAGCTGGTAGGCCAACTGCAAAGAGAAGTCGAGGCCCTTCCAGCGCAAAGAAGTACCCAAACCACCGTAAACCTTTGGCAGCGGGTCGCCAAGGTCATACTGAGTTGCCTTGTCGTAGTCGGTGGTCAGTTCGCGACCAGTGACAACGGTTGAAGTGTTGCCTTCAGCGTCGGTCACAGTGGTGGTCACGTCCTTCCAATAGAGCGAAAGACCGGTTTCAGGGTCAACACCAGCATATTCCTTCAAGTAGACCTGATACATGGAACCGCCTACGCGACGAATGACGTTGCTGTATTTCAAACCGCCGTTGGCTTCTGCTGCTGGGTCGAGCGAGAGAATCTTGTTCTTGTAGTGCGTGAGGTTGAAGTTGACGCTCCAGTCGAAGTCGTTGCGCTTGAAGATGTAGCCCGTCAATTCGAGTTCAACACCACGGTTGACCATCGAACCGACATTGACCGGCATAGAACCTGTCAAGATACCGGCAGACATCGGTGTCGGCTTGTTGTAGAGCAAATCGGAAGTCTTGCGGTTGAAATATTCAAACGTACCGCTCAAGCGGCCTTTGAAGAGTTCGAAGTCAATACCGATGTTGAAAGCCTTGCTCTTCTCCCAAGTGAGTTTTTTGTTGCCTTTGTAGGACAACGTCTTGGAATATTCATTCGTTTCGTCGGAATAAGAAACAGAGTAGCGGTCGGTGTAGGCGTAGTAAACGCGATAGCCATCTGCATCAAGGATAGCGTCGTTACCCTGCACACCCCAGCTGGCTTTGAGCTTCAAAGCGTCGAGCCATGAAGAATAGTCGTCCATGAAGTCTTCCTTCGTGATCAACCAAGCAGCACCGACGCTACCGAAGCTACCCCAGCGGTTGTCTTTGTGGAAAACACTGGAAGCATCGCGACGGTAAGAAGCACTGACGAAGTATTTGCCGGCGTAGTCGTACTGCAAACGCGAGAGAATACCCTCGGTCATGTAGCGATCGGTGCCTGAAGAAACGCTTTTCTTGTCCTTGCCATGAGCATTGTCAAGCTCCCCGATGAAAGGATTGAAGAGGTGGTCGTTACTACCAGAGAGGCCCTGCATGCGGAGCTTATAGTTTTCATAACCCACGAGCACGTCCACGTTGTGAATGTCGGCAAACGTGCGCTTGTAGTTGGCCAGATATTGCGTGTTGACACCCGTTGTGTGTGAGTGAGAAACGTAAGCCTGTCCGTCGGAAGTGATGTAGTTTGAGCCAAACACGCTGTAAAGCCGATTGGTTCGTGTGTTGACATCCGTTACGGAAATATTGGCGGTAAGTTTCAAGCCCTCAATCGGAGTGATTTCGGCAAACCATTTACCGTTGAACGTATTAGAGACGGCAAGACTGCGGTTGTTTTCGTTGTTGCCACCCGGGTCGGCCATACCAAAGAACGGACGCTTCATATTGGTGGTGTTGGAACCATTGTCGTAGATACGATTGCCCGTTACGGAGTGGTGCATAATGTTACCATTCGTGTCGCGCACATAAAGCGGATAGATAGGTCCCATCAAGTTGGCCACAGAGAAGAGGTTGCCCGAACTGTTATAGGCAGCAGACATGTCGCCGCGCGACTGCGTTTCGCTGAAGTCCATATTAGAACCTACGCGAAGCCACTTCTTGGCCTGATATTCGATACGGCCACGGCCGCTGTAACGGCGGAAACCAGAGTTGGCAATGAGGCCGTTGTCGTTCAAATAGTTGACGCTGGTGTAGTAGCTCATGCGCTCTGAGCGGCCGGCAATGTTGACGTTGTATTCCTGACGGAGGTTGCCATCGCCGAAGAACTCGTCATACCAGTCGTCTGGCGTGTAATAATATTGTCCGTCATTGTAGCCCAACGTGGCGTTCGGATTAATCTTGAAGTTCGTTCCGATGAAGCGTTCGCCATCGGGAACAGTGTACACTTGATAACCTACACCACCGTTCTCAACCTTGAAGATGTTGGCATCGGCATAGGCGTAAGCTTCGGCAGGCGTGGCGCCATGAAGAGCTTTGGAGTTATAAAGGGCACGGTAGGCCGTTTCGTAATAGTTTTGTACACCGAGACGCTTGTAGTTTGGCGTGGCACGGTGGTTGCTACCCCACTTGGCGTCGACCGTCACGACAGCGTCGCGGTCGCGGCCTTGCTTGGTAGTTACCATGATGACACCGTTGGCACCACGCGCACCGTAGATGGCGTTGGCTGCGGCGTCTTTCTGAACGCTAATGCTCTCGATGTCCATCGGGTTGATGCTGGAGAGGGCACCGTCGTATGGCATACCGTCGACGATGATCAACGGGCTGTTTGAGGAGGAGATAGAACCGATACCACGGATGCGGATGGTTGAACCGCTACCTGGCTTACCGCTGGAGGTGAAGGTCTGCACACCTGCCATCTGTCCGCTCAAGGCGTTGGTGACATTGGCTGTGACACGCTGCTCAATCTTTTCTCCCTTAATCTGAGAAGCAGAACCGGTGAAGGCCGATTTCTTGGCCGTACCGTAGGCCACGACGATGGCTTCGTCGAAGCTGTTCTCGGCTTCTTTCATCACGACGTTCACGTTGCCCGCGATGCTCACCGACTGTGATTCCTTACCGATGTAAGTGACCAACAAGTGTTTGGCAGAAGAAGGCACACTGTTGAGTGTGAAGCGACCATTGTCGTCGGTGGTGACCACGACCTTGTGGCCTTCAACACGCACTGTGGCGCCGACAACCGGCTCACCTTGAGCGTCGACCACGCGACCAGTCACGCGCTTCTGCGCAGAAGCTCCCGCTGCTGTCAACAGCAACGTGGCTCCCAAGAGCACTAACTTTTTGTTCATAATATAACCATTAAATTAAACATTATTTTTCTTCTTTTCTTCGGCAAGGAGCAGCGGAGGCGCTGGGGGCGCACGGGGGCTTGCCTGCTGCGGCTTTCATCGGCGACGAAGCGGCCGCGGCGTTTTGATGGAACGGAGACGGACTGAAACGTCTCGCTATCTGAGAGTTTTTACAATACGACTGTTACTTTTTGCCTGCCTTTGCGTTATATATATGTCTGGCGGGGGGGCGCCTTCCCGTTGTGGGATGGCTAAGCGTATTGTGGTGTTTCTTTTGATGTTCATTTCCCGTGCGCGGCGTTTTCCCGCGGGGAAAGTTATTGATATTTTAATCTGCTTTTAGTCTATATTAAACTTTACGTTTTCCTGTGAACAGAGGTCCGACACGCAGCCTTATGCTATACAATATTAAGGGATGCCATATTGGGGCGAAATGAATTTATTTTCAACGTCAATTGCGGCCCATCGTAAAATTATACGCATATTCTGATGTGGAACTGCTGCAAATATAGACGTTAATTTTTATTTAGCAAAACATTTGTTTAGTTTTTACTCGTTTTTTTGAACAGAAGCCCTAATTGACCACCAGAAACCCACTTTAAGTTTACAAATTAACGGGTTTTTAGGGATAGAATAAAAAACTATGCACGAAGTGTATAAAGAGAAGAAGGACCGCGGAGGGAGCGGTTCGGATTTCGTTTTTCTGGACGGCGAGGGGAAGAGAAGGGGGAGCAATATAGATATATAGGAGGGCGGCGAAGAGGCGGCGGACGAATTAATCGAATGTTTGCAACGGGGGTGCGGGGCTGCGCCGCGATTTGATGTTGGCCTCAGACGGCGTAACAACGAATTAAACGAATTAACGAATTGCTGCGCGGAGGGAGGCGGCAGGGAAGGACGAATTAATCGAATTTTTGCAACGGGGTTGCGGGGCTGCGCCGCGATTTGATGTTGGCCTCAGACGGCGTAACAACGAATTAAACGAATTAACGAATTGCTGCGCGGAGGGAGGCGGCAGGGATTGCCCCTGAAAGGTAGGGTGTTCAAAATCCGGAAAAAACTCTGCGCGGTTTTTGGCCCAATAGCAAGTGACGGTTGCAGCGCTGCCCCTGAAAGGTAGGGTGTTCAAAATCTTGAAAAAAACCGCACGGTTTTGAGCCAAATAGCATGGCGGTTGC
>UQCW01000075.1 GCA_900539625.1 uncultured Prevotella sp. | reverse complement strand
CCCCAAGAGGTAGGGGCAAGCCCCTACCCTAAATATGAGCCCCTTTCAGGGGCGCTGTCGCCTCTTTACCAACCTTGGTTTTTATGGAATTTTGAACACCCTACCTTACAGGGGCGCTGTCGCCTCTTTACCAACCTTGGTTTTTCTGTGTTTTGAACACCCTATTAAGTAATATTATAAAAATAATTTTAAACAGCCACTTATAGCGACCAGCACAATGAAAGATTTTGCAGCAATAGATTTTGAAACAGCCAACAGCGAGCGCTCATCCGTTTGTTCCGTTGGCGTGGTGATCGTTCGTGGCGGTGAGATTGTCGACAAGTTCTATTCGCTCATCAAGCCCGAACCGGCGTATTACAACTACTGGTGTAGCCGCGTGCATGGTCTGTGTGCCGCAGATACGGAAAATGCACCCGTCTTCCCTGAAGTGTGGAGGCAGATAGAACCGAAGATAGCCGGTCTGCCTCTCGTGGCCCACAACAAATCCTTCGACGAAAGCTGCCTTAAGGCCGTCTTTCGTGTTTACCAAATGGACTATCCTGACTATGAGTTCCACTGCACTTGCATCGCTTCGCGTAAGGTTTGGCCAGGAGGCCGCCATAATCTCGACATCATTGCCGCCCGTTGTGGATATGACTTAACAAACCACCATCATGCTTTGGCAGATGCAGAGGCTTGTGCGGCCATTGCGCTCGAGATACTTTGAAGGTGTCTTGCAAAGCAAAAATGGATGTATAGCCCATCAGTCTTTCGCGAACGTTGAAAAGGTACGGTACGTTTTCCTCCCTCCCCTCTAATACTCTACAAGGATTGTAAGTGTCTTATGCGTAGTCATCTATTATCCAAATGTTAAAATAGAGTTGTGGATAACATTTAAGCGGTATATTGTTTCTTCTTTATGAAACAATATACTTACCTTTGTACAAAATAGATAATGTATGATGCAAAATATCTTCAAACTTGTCTTGACAGACGAGGCAAGGAACTTTATTGAGGGCTTACCCGAAGCGGTGTCTTACAAGATTTACTACAATATCAAACGAGTTGCAGGTGGAGAACGTAACAAAGAGCTCTTCAAGAAGTTGGAAAACTCGGAGATATGGGAGTTTCGTACATTGTATAATAAAACTGCTTATCGCCTGTTTGCTTTTTGGGACAAGGACAAAGAAACATTGGTGATTGCTACTCATGGCATCATCAAGAAAACTCAAAAGACACCAAGCAAGGAGATTGCAAAGGCAGAAGCAATAAGAAAAGAATATTTTAAAAACAAGTGATTATGGCACAGATGAATCTGACCCCATTGGACGATGTGCTTGACAAGCATTTCGGCAAAGTTGGCACACCACAACGTGATGCTTTCGAGAATGATGTAGATGGAGCCTTACATGCCTACAGATTAGGCGAAGCTATTAAGAATGCCCGTATAAAGCAGAACTTGACCCAAGAACAATTGGGCGAGCGTATCGGCGTGAAAAGAGCACAGATTTCCCGATTGGAAAGAGGTTATAGTATAACGATTCCAACTATGAGAAGAGTGTTCAAAGCACTGGGCGTGGTCACTGCGACGATTGACTTAGGCATAGCAGGTAAAGTTGCATTGTGGTAGCCCCCTATTATCTATGGTATAAAAATGACAGAAAGGACAACAGACCTCGTTATATCAAGGTTGCTTGATACTTCAAATATAGAGTATCACGCTTAAATGCCAGCGCCCTATTGAGGAAATCAATAGGGCGCTGGTTTTAAGTAATGGTGAAGGAATAAGTTAAGCAATATTGACCTGTATTTATCGGGTGACCTTGTTATTGTAATAGAAAACAAGGCTAAGGTTGAAGACCAAGCAAAGTCCTTGAAAGATAATGAGGATTTGCTGATGGATACGTCAAGCGTAACCAAATATGCAAGCGGCGCCGCGCGAACATGCAGCGAAGGTCTGAGGCGAAGCACTGTAGCTCACTTTGCTCGCAAAGTGAGGGGGACGAATGTTGCGGCGGCCAAGCACGGGCTATCCCCCCCCAAAAAAAAAATCACGCCGTCACTTAACTTTCGAGTTTTTTTGCAGTATATATAGTTGAAATGAATCGCAAAGAGTTTGAAAATATCGTGCCAGAGCTGCGACCATTGATGGTCAAGGTCGCGCGTGATTTCTTTGGCAATCAAGATGATGCCGAGGATGTCGCGCAGGATGCGTTGGTACGTCTTTGGAACTATTGCGAGCGACTGGATGCAAACAGGAATATGAAGCAACTGGCCATTATGGTGACCAAGAATTGTTGCATTGACACCTATAAGCGAAGGCAGATGATGGTCGAAGTGCCGTGTCCAGACGAACGAATGGCAGGTGAAACCTATCAGGCAGATGCCGAAGTCGTGGCGCAGGAGACGCGGGGACGAATCGACTCCGCCATCAGATGCTTGTCGCCACGCGAGCAGCAACTCGTGAGGAAGCGATATTTGGAAGACCATTCCGCAGAAGAAATTGCCAGAGAGACCGGCATTCCGAAACCATCGGTCAAAAGCATGCTCTCTGGCGCCAAGGCAAAGTTGATAAGAATACTCAAAAAAACAGGTCATGAAGCACAATGAAGACGATGCGCTCTACCAGCAAATCTTGGCCGAATTGAAGCCCGGGGCTGACGAGTACGACCAGATGGTGGCGCAGAAAAAACACCCCGCAGGCTTGAGACGCCGCTTCAGGCCTCGTTTCGGATATGTGGCTGCGGCGTGTGTGATGATAGCATTCTTGGTTGCGACACAGATTTTGTGGCAGACCAACGGTTTGCAGCAGCCCCCGCAGCTTGCCCGCCAGGTGTTGCCAACGGCAGGGGACGTGGCAACACGCGTTGCCGTCCCAAAGGACGCGCCGGCGGAAATCCCTGCAAAGCAACAGCGTTGTCAGCAACGCTTGGTTGCAGCATCCATGGCAACTCCAAAAACCGAGGAGGAAGCCAAGGACAGTGCCAGCGTGAAGCTCGCGCCACCGACAGACCATGCAGAAGCAGACCGCGCCGCAATCGTTGCCGAGGTAGAGGCAAGGGTGGTGGAAGCCTTGCTGGAACAGCAGATAGCCGTTGAGGTGGTGAACGAAGCCATCAGACATCATGAAGATTCCCAACAAATACAATGCGCAATATGAAACGTACAATTTTTTCTGTTATTTTCGTTGCCCTCGCCACGCTGTGTGCGCAGGCACAGAATCCTTTCTCTTCTATCTTGTCTGACTGCAAGGTGGTTGCTGTTAGCAATGAGCAAGGACGTGATCGGCTTGATTCAACCAACTGTCTTCAAACGCAAGTCTATGCTGTTCCCTACAAAGGCAAAAAAACGGTGGCCAAAGCGGAGGCCATCATCAAGGAGATTGTGGATTGTTACAACAAGCAGATTGGACATTACACTGGGGGCTTTTGCTTCAGCGGCAAACTGGATGTGCATTCTCCGGCCGAGAGCCAGAAGGTCAGTGCCCGTTATAGTGAGGATGCTGCCCCGTTTGTTGTCGGAGGCGTTGGGCGAAACTATGCGCTCTTGCGCCAGCTGGACCCCAAGAACCCCCACTATCGCACGGTATATGGCGTGGAGTGGTGGTTGCTCGAAAAGCCCCGGGTGGTGTATTTCAAGACGTTTCGCCTGTTTGGTCCTCTGATGGCGCGTAGCAACCCCAAGTACATCATCGGCCAGACTGACTCTATGAAGGATTTTTTGGACACGTTCCGCTCGTCAGACTGGCAGAACAAGAAATTTAATATGTTTGGCAAGGCCGATTCCTTGAAACTTGAGATGTTCGGCAAAAACGATCCCTTGAAGCATGCCGATAATGTGGCGTGGTACTTGGGAAAGGTGTGCGACCTTTACAAGGGCGATGGCAGCGCGATGGATAGTGGGGTGGTTTCTGTGGCTGTGCGCCGATTTATGAATTATATGAGTGAGAGCAACGTTTGGAAAACAGACGAGGGCGTGGTGCGAGTGTTGCGTGCATTCCGTCTGCCGGGTTGCTATGCTGAGGTGAATGGCAAGGTGGTGGAGCATGGCGACATGCAGTGGCTGGCCTCTCGCTGGAAAGATTTACACATTTCGAGAGTTTCATACGTGGAGAAGGGGGATCCCGAATGCCAGAAATATGGTGAAAAGTCGAAGAATTTCCTCTTTCGGGTGTATCTCACGGAGTGACACTTAGTAATGGTAGGTGTTCAAATTCTAAAAAATATCTGCGCGGTTTTGAGCCAAATAGCATGGCGGTTGCGGCGCTGCCCCTGAAAGGGGCTCATATTCCAGGATAGGGGCTTGCCCCTATCTCTCGCCGCAGTTCATCAATTCTCGCTTCTGCCCCTGTAAGGGGCGCATATCGTAGGCGGGGCTTGCCCCGCAATAAGATTCGAGATATGAGCCCCTTACAGGGGCGAGGTTTATTAATCGGCCCCAAGAGGTAGGGGCAAGCCCCTACCCTAAATATGAGCCCCTTTCAGGGGCAGCGTGCGCCGCAACCCTCGCCGCGAGCGCCCTGAAAGGGCAGCCAGTCCTCAGCCCAGGGCAACGCCCTGGGTATCAACGTATAAACGCCTACGCCCTGTAAGGGCAAAAGTATGGGCAAACGGTTGACTTTTACTTTTGCCCTTACAGGGCGCAGGAACGGGGAACACGGCACCCGGGGCGTTGCCCCGGGCTATGAACTTGCTGGGCTTTCAGCCCGCACAGAGCCGTAGCGCGAACATTCGGCGAAGGTCTGCGGCGAAGCACTGTAGCTCACTTTGCTCGCAAAGTGAGGGGGACGAATATTGTGGCGACCAAACACGAGCTGAAAAACCAACAAGGTCATGCGCTAAAGCGTTAGCCATGTTCGCTACGTGTTCGTGGCCCTCACTTTGCGAGCAAAGTGAGCTACAATGCTGGCGCCGCAAAAGACGATGATGCGGGCCGGCGCAAATCTCCGCAGCGAGGGTGCTGCTGCCAATATTTAGTAATGGTAAGTAGGTAGTCTGAATGCAAAAAAAATATTCAGGCTGCCTACTTTGCATTTATCCTTCATCCCCTCACTCCTCCCCACGCCCTTTCCGCCAAGATCCTCCGTTTTTTGAAAATTCTTTACTAAAACCAATGTGCATCATGTTATTATGGCTATCTTTGTATTTCAATTTTAGCATCAGTAATGAAACACATCCTATATCCGATACCCGTCCTTCTTCTCATCGTCTGCTCCTTGGTGTTTTGCCAGTGTAGCAGCCGCCGTGGACCGTATGATCCGCAGTTGATGCACATTGACAGTCTGCTTAATCAAGAGGATTTGGATACGTCAGCGGTATCGGCGGCTTTCAAGCGTGTCTCCACATCGTTGGGCGGCTTTGATGATGACAACCGGATGTATTACAACCTGCTGACACAGTTCTATCAGTTTAAAACCTACCAGCCCGTTGAGAACGACAGCGTTTTGCGGGCGGTGATACAGTATTATGGCGACGAAGCGTCGAAAGAAGGACTGTTGGCAAATTATGTCGGTGCGGGGATGTACTATGACCGTAAGGAATATGAAAAAGCACAGGACTGCGGGTTGAGATTCTTGAGGATGACGGACGAAACGTCTGATTATGACAAGGTGATGAGAATTAAATGTCACATCTTTCTTGGCGACATATATGCGTTTCATACTGAAAATGAACTGTCGTTAGAGCAATTCAAAAGAGCCCTGTATTGGGCTGAGGCGGAAAAGGACACGATGCTTATGGCGGAGGGTAATTATGCCTTGGCCCAGGCCTATCGTGAGTGTGGAAATCGTGATTCAGCTTTTGTGGCTTGCAGAAATGCTTATCGTTTTTTAAGGCAGTTGGTGATGAGGTGAGGACTTCTTGGATGTGGCTGGAATATGCGCAGATCTGTAATCATTTCCATCTCTATAATAAAACGGCCTATTATCTAAAACATCTGGAGAATACCGCCGACTGGATTAGCAAAGACCATAGGGTCGTGCCTGGAATGAACAGAGAGTGCTATTATCAAGCCAAGGCAAAGATGTTTGAGAATACCAATCGCTTGGATTCGGCGATTGTTTTTTATAAGCGGGGTTTGGCATCGGCTGACCTTGATTTTTTGTATGACAGCAGTAGGTCGCTTTGCCGCATCTATTTGAAAAAAGGGAATGTAGACTCTTTGAAGAAATACCAGGCCATTTATGAGAGATATAAGCAACGCCATGAATCGACTCATAATGGGTATTCGTTACAACGGAAACAGATAGAGTTTAATGAAACCAGGCAGGCAAAAGCGCGTGCTGCGCGAATGTGGAAAATTGCGTTTGCAGTTGTTGCTGGCATCTCTCTTCTCCTCATAGTTTTATGTCTGATGGTACGGTTCTATCGTCGGAAGCGTGGAAAAGTTGATGTGAAGAGTGCTTCAGGTCGGCAGGATGAATTGTGCAACGTCTGCAAGGATGCGGCTGTTTTTGATTCGCAAGACAACATGTGTCGATGTGTGGTGGATTATTATCAGTGTGAAGCCGTTTTGGGCTTGAGGAATATGGCAGAACAGCAAAAGTCGGTTGCGCTGACAAGTCCTCTGTGGGAGGAACTTATGACATTTGTGCACAAAGAAGATGCTTCCTTTGGTGAGTTCATAGATGGGCTTCAGAAAAGGGAGCGTCGAACAGGCAAAAAAGTCATTTGCTTATGTCTGCTCATCCGTGCCGGTTTTACGCTAACGGAAATCAGCTGTCTTCTGGGGGTTAATGCCAGCGGAACTTGCAATATGCGAGCGCGTTTGGCTCGCAAGGTGTTTAATGATGAAAAGGCTGTGGCCAAACATCTGGATGAATACATCAGGGGGATTCCCTGATTTCGGAACATCTTCTGACAAGTAGTTGGTCCGTATTCAAAAAACATAGGCTTCAGCTCGACAAGGCATACAAACCAGTTTGGCGCTCTGTCGAGTTGAAGCCTACTTCTATGATTTATTTACCTCCCCCCCAAAAAAAAGAACCTCATGGACTCCCCAAGGTTTTTCGTATGTAACCGCTTCTGATTTCGCCGTCGAACCAGTTGATGCCGATTGCGACACCGTGCCCCTGTTTTCATCCTTCATTGTCGCCCCCTCTGTGGTACGAACCTTGCTGTAATCCGCTTTGTTCGCAAGGGTAGGAAGAATACCTGTGACGGAGGCAATCGCTGAAGAAAACGCCTCTCTGAGGAAAAAAAACATCGGAAAAGAAGTGGCGGAGCAATTTTTTTTTGTCTGTTTGTTGAAATACCTAACAGTATGATAGATAATGCAATCGGCGTATTTTGTGAACAAAGTGTGAATAGGATGTGAGTGCTGCTTGGAAAGTGTGAATAAAGTGTGAACAAAAAAGCTTGGCGGCTTCGTGTCGTTTTGCTATTTTTGCGAAAAATTAGATTTTGTATGGGAAATAAAAAAACCAAAAAGTTCAGTGTGTTGTTGGCTTTTGTGTGTATGTTTTCAAGCAAAGCAGTGGCACAGCGTGATTCTCTTCTTTGTAAGATGGTTTGCAATTTGCAAATTGACGACGAGGATGCGGAAAAGCGTTATCCATTAAAACGCTCACCTTTGGCTTTACCCGTTGTGACGATGGTTGAAAATGGGCAATTGCATTGTTATGCAGAAAGTGGCACGATTGCCAGCCTTCGAATCAGCAAAATTGACGACGATTCTGTAAGTGCCACCTATGTTACTTCTGGTCTGCAGTATGAAGTGTTCCCTTTGCCTGCTTCATGGAGGGAAGGTGATTATGTCATTGTAGTCACCATCGGTGACAGACATTATAGGGAGACTTTTTCCCTTTAGCAATACAGGCCGTTCAAATGTAAAACATTCAACTTTATTCCGTTATGCAGTGTGCAGAGAAAAAATATCTAACCGTCATAATTCCCTTTCTCAACGAAGGGGGGAAGTCGTCATGACCGTTAAAAGCGTGCGTGAAACTGCGGGCGACATGGTGGATGTCATCACAATAAACGACTGCTCCACGTGCGGCTTTCCGCTTCGGGAGCGTATCCAGTTCTAATTCCGTCATTTCTCTCGAAAATGAGGTGAGAATGAGAATGGGCGTCGCTGCATCGAGAGATTATGGTATAAATTATTGCACGACGCCCTATTTTCTCCTTTTGGACGGCCACATGCGTTTTTATGACGCAGCGTGGAGCAGTCTGTTTTTGCCAAAAGATGGTATTCTGCCGTATCATGCTCGTGTGTGGGCACAGATGGATGGTCTATATTTGTTAAATAATAAAAGTTTATAACTGGTGATATAAAAAATAACATCTAAAATTTGGAATTTTTTGAGATATCTAATAACTTTGTGTCATAATAGAAAGGTTGGATTGCAAACATTGGCTTGATTTGTTTAAGCTATTGAGATTTCGACAACTCTTGAATTATAATTATTTTCATTCTTAGGTTTGAGGCGAGAGGTTTAAATGGCATAATTTGTAATTTGAATAATGGCTCATCCCTTTAGTGTTATAAATAATCCTACAACGATGATAAATATAGGACATATACCCCTTGAAATATCGGTCGTAATGCCGATGTATAATGCAGCTCCTTATCTCAGGGCTTGCATTGATAGTGTATTGTCTCAAAGTTTTAAGGATTTTGAATTTGTTATTGTAGATGATGGTTCTACGGATGATAGTGTAAGGATAGTAGAATCATATAATGACTCCCGTGTTCGTTTAATTAAAAACGAACATGATTTCATAGGAACCTGTAATACGTATCTGAAAGAAGCCGTTGGAAAATATCTTGTCAGAATGGATGCGGACGATGTGATGCCGAAAGACAGGCTCGAACGTCAGTACCTTTATATGGAATCACATCCCGATGTTGACGTTATGGGCGGATGTATGGAATATATAAACGGTGACAAGGAAGACAACATGATTGGCGAGGCAATATCATGCACTGTTGACGGTATGCTGAAAGATAATATGATTGCAAATTCCACAACCATCGCCAGACGCGAGTTTATAGAAAAGCATCATATACGCTTTGAACATAAATACGTCTATGCAGAAGATTATGGCTTTTGGATGTCCATGCTTCTGCATGGTGCAAATATTATGATTGAGCCACAGTTGCTTGTTTCGTACAGATATTCAGACACCCAGACAACCAAGGTACATTACCGGGAGATGCTTGAGGCAACGGAACGTGTCAAGGAAGATGCGCGTGCCATAATTTCTCAAAGACTGAATAATGGATACGTCAACCCGGCAATAAAGCCGACAGACAACAAACTCACTGTCATAATCCCTTTTCTCAACGAAGGGGAAGAAGTTGGTAGGACGGTCTGTAGCATTCGTGAAACTGTCGGCAATAAAGTTGACATTATAGTTATCAATGACTGCTCTACGGATGGCTATCCTTATCAAAAGGATTTGCTTTCCTTAAATGTTTACTATATACGCGAGTTCGGGATAAGGATTGCGTAAAAAAATAGGGTAAAACGAGCTAAAATAGTTCGTTTTACCCTTTGCTAA
>UQCW01000074.1 GCA_900539625.1 uncultured Prevotella sp. | reverse complement strand
GGGGGGCGCCGCCCGGGGGGCCCCCCGCGGCGCGCCTTCCCCCCGGCGGGGCGGGGGCCAACCCCACCCCCGGCGGCCGCGAAGAAACGACTTCTCAGAGGGGCTGGGAGAACGATGTGGAGTTGCCGCACACGTTTTACGGCACGAAAAAAGGAGCGATTTCTCTCGTCAGAGAAATCGCTCCCATTGTTTCTTTTCTACTATGTAAGAAGGCTTAGTCTTCTTCGCGTCTCAGCTGCTGAACGTAAACAGCATGTTCCTTAGCCAAACGCTTCAACACTGAAGGTTTGTCAAACTGCTGACGGGCACGGAGTTCCTTCACGATACCAGTTTTCTCGAATTTTCTCTTGAACTTCTTGAGGGCGCGTTCGATGTTCTCGCCTTCCTTTACAGGTACTACAATCATTTTTTGATTTGAATTTATTTTGTTGTTACTAATTTACTATACTTCATGCAGGGTGCAAAATTACTCAATATTTTTATAATCAACAAATTTTTATCTGTTTTTTATTCGCCGACCATGATATGTTTGATTTGTTTGAGGTTCAGCATAGTAACAGCGTCAACAATTAATACAGTTTGGGGACGAGGAATTTAACGAATCAGTACAGAACCGAAAACGGATGGTTTGGATTGATCTTATGACATCCCCCAAAAAATGACAATTCGCATGATTCGCTGTTGCAACGACTGAGTCAGAAAAATATTCATTGACTCCTCTGCTCCATGCAACGTAAAGAAATTCGTTGCAAGCACCCGCCCGCAGGAGACAAACAAAAGAAGTAATGGTAATTTATTCGGGGGTTGAGGTATGGCATGGAATTGACAAAGTGTTTAACTTTGCAGCAAAGATTAGGACGAAAGTCTGGTCCTTACTTTACATTCACTGATTCATCATCCCCTAAAACCACACGACAATGTATATAGAAAAAATCAAATCGCCGGCCGACCTAAAATCGCTGGATTTGGAGGCGCTGAATATCGTGGCCGACGAGACACGCCAGGCCGTATTAAACCGCGTGAGCAAACACGGCGGACACATCGGCCCTAACCTCGGTTTTGTGGAGGCGACCGTGGCGCTCCATTATGTGTTTGACGCGCCGAAGGACAAGTTCGTCTTCGATGTCAGCCACCAGTGTTACCCCCACAAAGTGCTGACGGGACGCGCGGCAGGCTTTCTCGGAGACATCAACGAGATGAACGCCATCAGCGGTTATTCGTCGCCCGCAGAAAGTCCGATGTATGACAATTTTGAGGTGGGGCACACCTCCACCTCCGTCAGTTTGGCAACGGGACTGCAAAAGGCACGCGACATCAAAGGAACGGACGAAAACATCATTGCCATCATTGGCGACGGGTCGCTCTCTGGCGGCGAAGCGTTTGAGGGACTTGACGAGGCTTCGGAACTCGGAACGGGCATCATCATCGTGGTGAATGACAACGAGATGTCGATTGCCGAAAACCACGGCGGCATCTACAAAAATCTGCGGGCGCTGCGGGAAAGCAAGGGCACGTGTGAGCACAACTGGTTTAAGGCGTGGGGCTTCGACTATCTGTATCTGGAAGAGGGCAACGACGTGGGCAAACTCATCGAGGTGTTTGAACGCGTGAAGGGAACGAAGAGACCAACGGTTGTTCATATCCACACGGAAAAAGGACATGGCTTCCAGCCTGCCGTTGAAAACAAAGAGGCCTGGCACTGGGGCTTGCCTTTCTGCAAGGAAGACGGCAGCCGGCCGCAAACGCCTGCGGGGGAATCTTTCGAAGAACTCTTCAGCAACTGGATGCTGCGTGAGATGAAACGCGACAAGACGCTTATCGCCGTGACGGCTGGCACGCCAGCAGCGGGGGGCTTCACGCCCGACAAGCGCAAGGAAGCGGGCGAGCAACACATCGACATGGGCATCGCGGAGGAACAGGCGGTGGCGATGATTTCGGGCATGGCAAAGGGCGGACTGCGCCCGGTGTGGACGGTGTATAGCACTTTCATACAGCGCACCTACGACCAAATTGCCCAGGATCTCTGCATCAACTCAAACCCGGCGGTGATCAACGTGGTGTATGGCGGAGCTGGCACGATGAACGACATCACGCACATCTGCCTCTTCGACATCCCTATGCTTTGTAGCATCCCCAATCTGATTTATCTGGCGCCGACGACCTGTGAGGAATATTTCGCCATGCTGCGCTGGGCCATTCTCCAAGACAAGAAGCCCATCGCCATCCGCATGCCGAGCAACGGGGTGAACCACGCGGAGGGGGATATTGACACGGAATATGGCTACGAACCGAAGTACAAAGTGGCGCACAAGGGGACGGAGGTGGCCGTGATTGCCGCTGGATCGTTCTATCAGAAGGGAGAAAACGTGGTGCGCTTATTAGCGAAAAAGGGCATCGACGCCACGCTCATCAACCCGCGCTATCTGAATGCCGTTGACACCGCGACGCTCAACGCACTTGAGGCCGACCACCGCCTGGTGGTGACGCTCGAAGACGGCTGCAAGGACGGAGGATTTGGCGAACGCATTGCTGCTTTCTTCGGTACATCGGACATGAAGGTGCTGGTTGGCGGCATCAAGAAGGACCTCTACGACCGCTTCGACCATCAGCAACTGCTCTCCGACAACCGACTGCTGGACGACCAGATTGCGGATGACATCTTGAAAATCGTCAGACCATGAAGGAAATCCAGTTTAACACGATACAGGCATTCAACGACTTCCACGGCTTCGAAACGCTGCATCCGCTCATCAGCGTGGCGCATTTCGACCGGGAGACGGAGGTGGAAGAGGCCGTCTATCACTACGGCCTCTACTGCTTGTTTTTGAAGGAGAACAAGGGGTGCAAACTCTCGTATGGGCTCACGGATTATGACTTCGACGAGATGACGGTGACGAGCTTCGCGCCGGGACAGACGATTCACGTGGCGCCGAATCCGGAGGTGAAATACCCGCGATGGACGGCGATTGTTTTCCATCCTGATTTGCTCAACCGAACGCCGCTGGGGAAGTCGATGGAGAAGTATGAGTTTTTCGACTATTCTTCCAACGAAGCGCTACATCTCTCAACGGCGGAGATTGAAATTTTCCGCGACGTGCTTTCCATGATTGGGCAGGAACTACACCACACGATTGACAAGCACACGCGCGAACTCATCGTGAACCACATCGAACTGCTGCTCAACTATTGCTTGCGCTTCTACGATCGGCAGTTTGTGACACGAGAGGAAATCAACCACTCCGTTGTCAAGAAGTTCAGCAAACTGCTCGATGAATACATTGCCGAAAGGGCGCAGCGAGAAGGACTGCCAACGGTGGGCTACTTCGCCGACAAATGCTGCTACTCGCCGAAATATTTCGGGGCGCTCGTCAAAGCCGAAACTGGAAAAACGGCGAAAGACTTCATCAACGACCGACTGCTACACACAGCCACGCAACTGCTAACGGACGCTTCCATCAGCGTTACGCACGCAAGCCGACTGCTCGGCTTTGAATATCCGCAACACTTCGTGCGTTTTTTCAAAGCGCAGACGGGTAAGACACCGACGGAATACAGGAAACTGGCTTGAGAAACAGCAAAAACACATTCATGAAATTTCTATACACTGGATTATTCATTGCATCTCTGATGCTAACAACGAATATCATGGCACAACAAAAAATCAAACAGACAGCGGGGCGCGACCAGCTTGGCGATTTCGCCCCAGAATTTGCCCGTCTCAACGACGACATACTCTTTGGAGAAGTGTGGAGCCGCAATGATCGGCTTTCCTTGAGAGACCGCAGCGTGGTGACCATCACCTCGCTCATCAGTCAGGGCATCACCGACAGCTCGCTGAAATACCATTTGCAAACGGCAAAAGCCAACGGGGTGACGCGAACGGAAATTGCCGAAATCATCACGCACGCTGCTTTCTATGCGGGATGGCCGAAGGCATGGGCTGCCTTCAGACTGGCAAAGGAGGTATGGACGGAAGAGGAGGAAAAAAACGACTGCAAAGGCATGGAGCAACTGAGGTTTCCCATCGGAAGCCCCAACACGGCGTATGCCAAATTCTTCACGGGCAACAGTCACCTCGCCCCGCTGCAGCCCAAGAATTTGGGGAAGGAGGAGAAAACGGTTCTGCCGATGAGCAACGTCACGTTTGAACCTGGCTGCCGAAACAATTGGCACATACACCACAACGCCCACCAAATTCTCATCTGCGTCTCAGGACGAGGATGGTATCAGGAATGGGGGAAGCCGGCCATCGCGCTCAAAGCGGGCGACATCATCGACATTCCGGAAGGCGTGAAGCATTGGCACGGCGCACAAAAGGATTGCTGGTTCCAACATATTGCCACACACATTGAAACGGGAAACGGCACGGCTACCAACGAATGGCTGGAGCCTGTGGATGATGGAGCCTACAACCAACTGGGAGAATAGGCAGACCGACATGCTCTGAACGCCACGCGGCGGGAGAACAAGTTGAGCCGCTGTCTTTCTCCAGGCAACACGCTTTCCTTGCTCCTATGTTCCGCTTGCAAACGCGCCTACGTAGAAAGCCCCATGCAAAGCACTGATTTTGAATTAAAAAAGATTAATATCAGCTTTTCTTCTTTTGAGATAAGTGCTTAAACGCACGGAAGATATTTCCTTAAAATTCAGCCGTTTATAAGCCTTGGTAAGAATACGCCTATAAAGTCAAAGCTATATCATTCAATTTCAAGGCATTGCACGTTTCATATTTTTTTCGTAACTTTGCAATAGTCATTTTTGAAAACCCCTAAAGTTTAATATCAACGTGCATTTGAAGAAATATCTATTCATAGCCATCGTTGGCACCCTGGGCTACCAGACTTCTTCGGCTCAAACGGAAACCGACGCAATGCCTGCCAAGCCTGCGGCTGAAAGAATTGTCAACGAGGTGCAATCGGTGGTGGACATGGCCACTGTCTCTGAAGTCAACAGAAATGCCTCCTACGTTTCTGCCAGCAACTTCAAAGGCGAATCAATCGTCAAGACTGCGCTGCAATATCTCGGCGCCAAATACCGCAGCGGCCACAGCGGCCCCAATGCGTTTGACTGCTCTGGACTGACCAGCTTCGTCTACGGAAAAGAAGGCATCTCCATCAGCCGCTCGTCAAGAACACAATTTCAGGAGGGCATACCTATCACCGATATTGCGAGCCTTAAGAAAGGCGACCTCGTGTTCTTCGGAGGTTCGAGGTCCAGCCGCTCTGTCGGACACGTTGGTATCGTAACCGAAGTTGACGCGTCGGCCAACAAGTTCCGCTTCGTACATGCGGCACGCACTGGCGTACAGGTTGACGACTCTAATTCGGCTTACTATTCACGAAGATTTATTGGAGCACGAAGAATCATCAACAATTGATATGCATCAACCAATATAATAAAAGAAGGCGCAAAGCGTGGCTGGGTCCTGCTTTGCGCCTTCCTTCATGTCAACGATTTCAAATTCCATAATTATGATACAACTGTTAGAAGCTATCCAAACGGATATCGACATCGACAAGATCGACCTCGTCATCAGAAAACTCTTTGAGTTCTGCATCACGGCGGGCCGACATATCCTCATCGCCACAATCGTCTTTATCGTCGGCAAACTGCTCATCTCGCTCATCAACCGCATCGTGGTGAAAATGCTCAACAGGCAGCACATCGACCAAAGCGTACAGACGTTTTTGCGGAGCCTCATTAAGATTCTGCTCACCGTGTTGCTCATCATCTCTGTCATCGGAGCGCTGGGCATCAACACAACGTCTTTCGCCGCCCTGCTGGCATCTGCGGGTGTGGCCATCGGTATGGCGCTCTCCGGAAACCTCCAGAACTTCGCCGGCGGACTGGTCATCCTGCTCTTCAAACCTTATCGCGTTGGCGACTGGATTGAAGCGCAAGGGGTGCAAGGAACGGTGAAGGAGATACAGATTTTCCATACGGTGTTGACGATGGCGGACAACAAGGTGGTCTATATTCCGAACGGAAGTATGAGCACGGCCGTGGTGGTCAACTACACGCGCAACGAGACGCGACGCCTGGAATGGACTGTCGGCATCGACTATGGGGAGGACGTCGGACGCGCACAAGCGGCCATCGAGAAGGCGATAAAGGCTGAAACGCGCATTCTGGGAGAACCAGCACCGTTCGTCGCCGTCAAGGAACTGGCCGACAGCAGTGTGAACATCGTGGTGAGGGCATGGGTGAATTCAACGGACTACTGGACTGTCTACCACGAAACGCTGCGGAGAATCTACGACACGTTTAACGCTGAAAATATCAACTTCCCATATCCGCAACAAACTGTTCATATATCTAAAGACTGAAAGCTATGGAAGACATAATCAAAGAGGACTTGAAGAATTACCTCCTGTCGAAAGGCAAGATTGACGAACGACTGCCGGAATGCCCCGACATCGAAGGGAAATGGGAGGAGATGGCCCAGGCTTACCTGCCCGACGGCATACGGGAGTTTAACGCCTACCCAACGGTCTCGCTGGGATGGATGATGTTCCTGGGCATGGCTATGGCTAAGTTCTGGGATGAAGACTGGGAGAAATATGGCGCTATGCCTAACCTCTACGAATGGATCCGCGCCCACCGCGGCTTCGACTGCATGGACGAGTATATCCTCGAAGAGGTCTTGAACATGAAGGGAAAAGGGCGAGAGAAACTGAACGATCTCGTGGCGGAATGTGCCTCACGAACTAACAGCAAACTCATCCACGAACATCTGGAACCGGGAACGCGCGAAGCTTTCAACGGCTACCTCGCATGCCTCCACCAACTTTATCTGATGGGGGCTGCCGTGCAACTGAAACGCATGGGCTATCACATGACACTAATGGAATGAATCATGAAAACATTAAGATATATCACGCTCTGTGCGCTCTGCACGCTGCTCGATGCCTGTTCCTGCACGCAAGATGGTGTACGCACGATTGAGCCGCAGGTGTTTCTCAGCAAAAGCCAAAGCAAGAAAAACGCGGTTGTCCTTGACGTCCGACGCCCGGAAGAGTATGCCGCAGGCCATCTGCAAGGCGCCCGCAATCTCGACTGGCTGAATCCTGCCGCCTTTGAAAAGGGACTTCAAGGGCTTGACAAATCACGCACGTACTTCGTCTATTGCCGAAGCGGAAAAAGAAGTAACGCGGCGGCAAAACGCATGAAACGCAAAGGCTTCAAGGTCTACGACCTGTCGGGCGGCTATCTGAAATGGACTGAACAAGCGTTGCCCATAACGAAATAAGGACGCTGCCCACAAGCCTCCTTACACAAAAAACCTCCACCAAGACAGGGAACGGCCTGTCTTGGTGGAGGTTTTTATTATAAATATAGGTATTTTTCGGATTACCTTACGCCATTCAATATCAATGGCTTGCGACGCGCTTGGTTCTTCCAGTCTATAAGCTGGGCATATAGCTTTCTCTTCATGATTTACATTTTTCGACACATAATACCTGCTGAATCTTACACTTTTCGACACATGCCGACAGCGAATACTTACACTTTTCAACACGTAACGGTATTGCAAAGCTACACTTTTCGACACATACGACCAAACAAACATGGAGAAATAAGGAGGCAACGAAGCCGATTAAGACTGATTTTCTGTGGTCTGCCATGCCCTCGTTCAAAAAAATCTCCACCAAGACAGGGAACGACCTGTCTTGGTGGAGTTTTTTTGTGTAGAGGATTCTGCTCCTTTTTTCTCGCCACATTCCTTCCGCGCTTAGGGAAGTTGCCACCTATTTGCGGTTTTGACTAAAAGCATTCCTTCAAGTGGTAATCCTTCTGTGGGCATTTCTTTCATGCTCGGAAGGCTGCTCTACGGAGGTCTTACGGTATTCACAAACGCCCTTCAAATAGCGGTTGCGGAAACCTCTGGTGAAGAGTTTTCCGCATCCTTCGCCAAATTGATTAATGCCCTTGGCGTAGATGCAGCCCTGGCAAATACGGTTCTTCAGTCCGGTGAAGGGGAAATGGTCGACTTCTCTGAAGAGTTTTTCGGAATAGTCCACCACCAGTCTGCTTGGCAGATGTTCGCACGACAAATCATAAATGCTGCCGCCCTTATCTATCAAGAAGGGCTTCTCGTCAATCTCGACATAGATGGCGCAGTTGTCTTTCAGCCACTGCGCTGCATTGAAAATCATGGGGAAGAGCACAAGGCCGCTCACATGGCCGATGCCATAGATATGGCGCACGTGCGGATTATGCTTCGATTTACGGACGATATTGCTGAAGATGAACATTCCCTTGCAAACATTTCCCACTTCATGGTGCCATGCACGCATCACAAGGGAGCCGTCGGCACGCATGAGATTCTTACGACTGCCTTTCTCCACCTTGTAAAGTCCGTTGTTACACTCGTGGATGAAGCTATACGATGCGCCGACCTGTCGGCCACTGCAATCTACCAAATACCATCGGGCGTCGTTGCATACCCTCGAGAGTCCATTGCAATCTGGTTCAAACTTTGTCATGACGTTCATTCCTCCTTCAATTGCAAGTCCATCCATTCTGCATCAACACACTGGCATTTGCTGATACTCATACGCGGATCGACCTCACAAGCCAAACAATATTCGTAATACTCATCCTTGGAAACTTCTATTTCCATGTCCAGTTCCTTGTCATCCTGATAATAGAAAACAAGGCTCTTCTTGTCATACCCCTTACCTGTGTACCGCTCTCCAACAAAATAAAGCTCATAGCCGTTCTCTGTCAAATCGGGATAGGTCACATGAGAAATGAAATACTTCATCCGCTCAATGGCGACGTCGTTGAGTTCGTGCTCCAGAATCAGAATCTTTTCCTTCAAGGCATCAAGACCATACACAATCCTGAAAATGTAATTATTCCTCACACCCATTTGCTCCGGGTCTGGCAGAATCAAGTCATCATGTTCAGAATCCGGAGACCTGTCAAAATCGAAGAACAGCATAAAGCCATGCGTCATGTCGTGATAAATCATCCCATAGGGGACCATACTGTCGTGGCCACACTTGTCGCAATGGTACACAAACAGTTCCTCATTAAACAGCCGCTCCCTAAGCTCCGGGTTTAAATCGACGTTGACAGAATCCCAAAACTCAAAGTCGCCCTTGGAAAGGCAGTAAGGACACTCCACCGTTTCTAAAAATCGCTGTGACATAAGCAGGTATTCAATTTTATATAATCAAAGCAGGGGAAAATTAGTTTGCCATAAACTAATCTTGAAGACCTACTTACTCGTTTTTATGACATGACATTTCTACCTGCCTGACATTCACTGTCTACAGGCAATCGTACCTACAAAGATAATGAAAAGACAAGAAAGAAACACGCGCATACGTCAAAACTTTTGATTGGGCTTTCAGGGCTGGCTTCAGGCTGGCTTCAGGCTGGCGTTGTGCTGGCGGCTACTTGCGGTTGCTTGCAACAGCGGACGCGACGAAACAACGCCGCATTGGGGCGACGAAACAACGCCGCATCGCACGGTACAAAGAAACGAAAAGCCCTCCCAGCAATCTTGCTGGAAGGGCTTCCACTTGAAAATAAGATGGCGGCGAC
>UQCW01000073.1 GCA_900539625.1 uncultured Prevotella sp. | reverse complement strand
CATATCGTGGGCGGGGCTTGCCCCGCAACATCTGTCGAGATATGAGCCCCTTACAGGGGCGAGATTCATAAATCGGCTCCAAGAGGTAGGGGCAAGCCCCTACCCTAAATATGAGCCCCCTTCAGGGGCGCTGGCGCCGCAATTCACCCCCAGTGCGTCCCCGAAATTCGTTAATTCGTTAAATTCGTTGTTACGCCGTCTGAGGCCAAATATATTTCATTGTCACGTCCCCCAAAACTCATAGTAATTAAACCATTGTTCGGGGAAGCGTTTCACGTTCTTTTCCAGCGCCGCCACATACCTCTCCGCCAGTCGTTCCATCTGTTCGCGGCGTTTCATCGTGCGGCGTTCCTCCTCCGTTAGTGAGAGGTCGTTCACGTTGACGTGGTAGCTGTTCCATCCCGTTTTCATCACGAAAATCGCCAGCACCGGCACGTCCAGACATTGCGCCGTGGCGAAAGGTCCTAAGGGAAAAGCAGCCTGCTGTCCCAGGAAAGTGCGGTGCAGCGTCTTTGGCGAACCGAAGACCCGGTCTGCGGTGAGACACACGATTTCCCCTTCCTCAATGGCCGTATTGATGGTGAAGAGGTGCGAGAGATCGTCGCCCACCGGAATCATGCGGATGTTGTTCTTCATCCACATCTGTGCGCGGTTCGCCATCACCGTTGCCGTCTCGCCGCCAAACACCAGGGCGTTGAGGCGCTTCGTCGTCGAATGGAGCGAATATCCGCAAAATTCAAAATTCCCCGTGTGCGACCCAAGGATAAAAGCACCGCCAGGCTGTTGCGCCACGCGCATGAAAGCCGCGTTGTTGCTGATGTCAATTTTAAATTCGCGTCCCGCATAGCGTGCAAAACGGTCGATGATGACCTGTCCAAACGCATAGTGGTTGGCATACACCTTCAGAAGCGCCCGCCATGCTGGCAGGTGCCAGATGCGCCGGTAGTAATGCCAAATGGCGCGAAACGAACGGCGGGAAAACAACATATAAAAAGGCACAACCATTGCCATCACGACATAGAGCGGGCGTACCCCCGTCCGGCGCATGATGGTGATGAGGCTACGTTGCATCCACGGTGTGCCTCCCGTTCGTCCTGTCCATTGTTTATGCTCTGGCATGGCTAAGGTTTAACGTGTGGGGCCAATCATTTGTCCCCCACCTTACTCTCGATATAGTCGCAAAACGCCTTCAGCGTCGTCACCCCGGCCATCTCTTCGGGCTTGATTTTAAAACCGAATTTTCTTTCAACGATGACCACGATGTCAACGAAGTCCAAACTATCGATGCCCAAATCATCCTTCAGTTTGGCCTCAGGCGCAATCACATCTTCTTCAACTTCCAAATCTTCGATGAGAAACTCTCTCACCTTGTCTTCAATTTCTGCTCTGTTCATATACTTACTTCTTGATAATCAAAATACTGTGTCCGTGGCCGAGTTGGTCAACGATGCCCTCCACCCTCAGTCCTGCCGCTTCGATGCAGCGCATGAGGTCGTCCGTGTGGTACATCTTGCTGTTGCCATTGGCCAGTGCGGTGAAATACACACTGATCTGCGTGAGGCAGAACGCAGCGGGTTCATACTTCTGCCGGTCCCATAACGTCTCCATAATATAAAGGCGTGTATCGGGCTGCATGATGCGTGCCGCCTTCTTCAGGATAGCCGTTATCTGCTCCATGCTGAAGCAGTCGAGAAACTGGCTCATCCATATCGCGTCGAAAAGAGGTTCCTGCGGAAACTCCGCCCCCTCCTCCAAAACGTTGCAGCCATATCCGTGAATACGTTCCGCGCCTTCTCGTCCCGCCACGGCCTTCCGCATCAGTTCCAGTTGCTGGGGAAGGTCAACAATCGTCACCTCCACATCAGCCTCGTGGGCCACACAGCGGGTCGCCCAGCGCCCCGTGTTGCCGCCAACATCCAGCAGACGCTTCACCTTCTGGCGAAACACCACCTCCAGCGCCTCGTCAAACGCACTGTCGGAATAAAAATGGTCGAAGGCAAACCAGCTCTTCTGCACCCCTTCCGGCAGTTGCGACAGACCTTCGTAAATCGTCTCCCACGGTCCGAAATGCCTCAGTCCCGCAGGTCGTCCTTCCTTCAGCGCTTCCTCCAGATGGAAAAGGCCCTGATAGTTCACGTCGTGGTTGAAATCGAGGTTCACGCGCGTGAGATGGTCCGTCAAGAGAAACCACCCCACCTTCGAAAGCACATAACGCTCCTTTTCTGGGTCTACCAAGAGCAGTCCCATAGTGAGCGACGATTCCAGCAACACCTTCACGGCATAATCCGTCTGTCCCGTTGCCGCCACGATGTCCTCCCGCGTCATTCCCTCATCGCTGTCGCGCAGCAGGTCGAGGATGCCCCATTTGAGCATCAGCCGCGCCACCTGGAACACCACGGGTCCGAAGGCAATAAATTCGGCCAACCGTTGAGCCTCACGTGCCGACAGTTGGTCATGTGTGTACCGTTTTTCAAGTGCAGGAGTTAGTTGCATATATATAGGTGTATAATGTTTATGGTTGAAGGTGGGGGCGTATTTTATCGAACGTTGCGGGGGCTGCGCCGCAATTCGATGTCGGCCTCAGACGGTGTAACAACGAATTTAACGAATTAACGAATTGCCGGGCCGCTCGGGTGCGGCGGTTTCGAATTAATCGAATTTCTTCGCGGTTCGGGACATACGGGCGGCCCTGCACGGGCTGAAAGCCCAACAAGTTCGGAGCCCAGGGCAACGCCCTGGGTTAACGTACGTACCACACCTGCGCCCTGTAAGGGCAAAAGTAATAAACAATAGGTGCGCCCATACTTTTGCCCTTACAGGGCGAAGGACTTTATACGCTGATACCCAGGGAGTTGCCCTGGGCTGGGGACTGGCTGCCCTTTCAGGGCGCTCGCGGCGGCGGTTGCGGGGGATTGCCCCTGAAAAGGGGCTCATATTCCAGGATAGGGGCTTGCCCCTATCTCCCGCCGTGGTTCCCAGTTCCTCGCTGCTGCCCCTGTAAGGGGCGCATATCGTTGGCGGGGCTTGCCCCGCAATATCTTTCGAGATATGAGCCCCTTACAGGGGCGAGGTTCATAAATCGGCTCCAAGAGGTAGGGGCAAGCCCCTACCCTAAATATTAGCCCCTTTCAGGGGCGCTGGCGCCGCAATTCATCATTTGCCCCAGCGCGTCCCCGAAATTCGTTAATTCGATTAATTCGTTGTTACGCCGTCTGAGGCCAAAATATATTTCGTTGTAATAACGAGGCCAAATATATTTCGTTGTAATACCAACCAAATAAATCCCGTAGCCCCTCCTTTTCCTACATCCCCCTCAGCACCAGCGCACTGTTCGTCCCGCCGAAACCGAAGGAGTTCGACAGCACCGTCTTCACCTCACATTCCACCGTTTCGCGTGCCAGCCGCAGTGTCGCCGCCGCCTCGTCCGGTTCGTTCAGGTTGATATTCGGTGCCACGAACCCATGCTGCATCATCAGAAGCGAGTAGACCACTTCGCTCGCACCTGCCATCCAGCATTCATGGCCCGTCATCGACTTCGTCGAGCTCACCCATGTGTCGCTGCCGCCGAAAAGCCGGCTCAATGCCAGCGCCTCATAGTGGTCGCCCTGCGGTGTCGATGTCGCGTGCGCGTTGATATAGTCGATGTCCGAGGGCTTCATCGCGGCGTCAGCCAATGCGCGTTGCATGGCGATTACCGACCCCTCGTCGCTCGCCTGCGAAATACCGCTGCCGTTCGATGAGAAACCATATCCCACCACCTCCGCCAGAATCTCCGCACCGCGTGCCACCGCGTGGTCATAGTCTTCCAACACCACCGCTGCCGCACCGCCACTCGGCACGAGACCATCGCGGCCTTGGTCGAAGGGGCGCGATGCCGCTTCGGGGTGGTCCATACGAACGGAAAACGCCCCAGCGCATCAAAGGTCGCCATCGCATAGCAATTCACCTCTTGCGCACCGCCACAGAGCACCGTCTTTTGCAGTCCCTGCTTGATTATGGCATAGCCCAGTCCGATGGCGTGCGAACCGCTTGCACAGGCCGCGCTCACCGTGAAATTGATGCCGCGCAGGTGGAAAATCGTGCTGAGGTTCATCGTCACGGTAGAGTTCATCGACTGGAAAATCAGCCCCGACCCCAGCATCGCCGAGTCGTGCTTCTCGTCCATGATGCGTGCCGCTTCCACCACCGGCCGTGCCGAAGAGTCGTTGCCGAAGATGATGCCCACCTCCTCCTCTTCCAGCATTTCCGTGGTGATACCCGCATTTTCAAACGCCTCGCGCGAGGCCATATAAGCATATTCCGCCTCCTCCGAGAGTCCCACGCGGCTGCGTCGGTCCAGGAGCTTCTTGAGCACCGGGCGTTCCACGATGCCCGTCAGTCCGGAGCGGTAACCATAGTCAAGGCGTGCCTGGTCCACGCCGATGCCAGAACGTCCGGCCCGGAGCGCGTCACACACTTCCTTCAAGTCTTTTCCCAGGCATGACCAAATGCCCATGCCTGTTATCACAACTCTTTTCATATTGTACAATTCTCTTTGAGAGGGGGAGTATTATAGGTAGGACGTAAAATTATGTTTTATCTCTGGTAGGTTGTTTATAATCCAGAAAAATCTTTGCGGGATTTGAGCCAAATAGCATGTCGGTTGTTGCACCGCTGCCCCTGAAAGGGGCTCATATTCCAGGATAGGGGCTTGCCCCTATCTCTCGCCGCAGCTCATCAATTCTCGCTTCTGCCCCTGTAAGGGGCGCATATCGTTGGCGGGGCTTGCCCCGCAACATCTATCGAGATATGAGCCCCTTACAGGGGCGAGGTTCATAAATCGGCCTCAAGAGGTAGGGGCAAGCCCCTACCCTAAATATGAGCCCCCTTCAGGGGCGCTGGCGCCTCTTTACCAACCTTGGGGTTTTCTGGATTTTGAACATCCTACCAGCATAAATATTTTACCACAAACTCAAAACATTCCGCCGTTAATCGACACACACTGCCCAGTGATATATCCCGCCTTTTCCGAGGCCAGGAAGCCCACCAGTTCCGCCACTTCCTCCGCTTTTCCGAAGCGTCGCATTGGCACGAGTTGCTTCAGGCTCTTTTCGTCGAGGTCCGCCGTCATGTCCGTCTCGATAAATCCCGGTGCCACGGCGTTCACCGTCACGCGTCGCGGAGCCACCTCCTGTGCCAGCGCCTTCGTCGCGCCAATCAGGGCAGCCTTCGCGGCGGAATAGTTCGCCTGTCCCGCCACGCCTTTCAGTCCGGAGAGCGACGCCATGTTAATGACGCGTCCGTCGCGGTGTGTCAGCATATTCTTCAGCAGTCGCCGTGTCGTATAGAAAAATCCGTTGAGCGTCGTGTCCACCACGCTGTGCCATTCCTCGTTCTGCATAAACACCATCAAGTTGTCCTTACGGATGCCCGCGTTGTTCACCAAAACCGCGATATAGTCGTCCGGGTGTTTCTCTTCCCAATCGGCCAGCGCCTTTTCGATGGCCTCTGGGTCCGACACGTCAAACGGCAGCAGTTCGCCTTCCCCGCCCAGGTCCTCCACCGCCTTCAGTGTCTCTTCAGCAGCTTCCTTTCCGGAGCGGTAATTGATGATGACGGGCAGCCCCATCGAGGCCAAATGGATGCAAACGGCGCGTCCGATGCCGCGCGAACCTCCTGTCACTAATGCGTATCTCTTCATTGTATATATATAGTATAAGTAGGTGTCCTAAAAAACCAGTCATCTACACCAGATTTTTAGAACACCCCTCAAGTCAGAACGCCCAAAGGCCGTCTAACTGTTAATCCACTTCTTAAGTAATTTCTTCCCCACGAAATAAACGATGAGCAGTCCCACAATGGCGAGAATGCCATACCCGATTTCGTGGCTATATGCCGAGGCGAGGTCCACCACCTTCTCTTTGCTGTCCGTCTCCGGGCTCAGCTTGAAGATGGCATATCCCAAGCCCGCCAACACCGTGTTCCAGATGCCCGCACCGAGAGAAGTGTAGACCAGAAATTTGCGGATGTTCATGCGCGACAGACCGGCAGGGATGGAAATCAGCTGTCGCACGGCAGGCACGAGGCGGCCGAAGAACGTCGAGGGCACACCGTGCAAACGGAAATACTCCTCCGCATGCGCCAGTTTCTCCCCGTTGAGCAGACAGAGATGTCCCACCTTGCTGTCGGCAAACTTATAGATGACGGGGCGTCCCAGATAGCTGGAGAGGTAATAGTTGACCAACGCACCGATGTCGGCACCAATCGTTGCCAACACCACGACCATCACCACGTTCATGTTGCTATCGGGCTGGCAGGCGAGCCAGGCAGCAGGAGGAACCACCACTTCCGAGGGAAAGGGGATGAACGAACTCTCGATGGCCATAAAGAGTACGATGACCCACCAATATTCCAAACTGTCGAGACAGAATTTGGTAATATCCTTCATCACGCCGCCGCCATCAGCAGCAGCGGCCTGCGTCGCTCCTTCCGGATTGGCGGCCATCATAGCCACGATGCCCACAAGGAGCATGGCCGTGAACAAAAATAGTCGTTTTCTCATATTCGTTTGGTTGTTAATTTTGTTGGAGGGGTCGAATTGATCGAATTTTGCGGTTGCGGGACATACGGGCGGCCCTGCACGGGCTGAAAGCCCAACAAGTTCGGAGCCCAGGGCAACGCCCTGGGTTAACGTACGTACCGCCCCTTCGCCCTGTAAGGGCAAAAGTAATAAACAATAGGTGCGCCCATACTTTTGCCCTTACAGGGCGTAGGCGTTTATACACTGATACCCAGGGCGTTGCCCTGGGCTGGGAACTGGCTGCCCTTTCAGGGCGCTCGCGGCGCAATTCATCATTCGCCCCCGCGCGTCCCCGAAATTCGTTAATTCGTGTAATTCGTTGTTACGCCGTCTGAGGCCCAATATACTTCGTTGTATTAACGCCCCCAATCATCCGCCGCAATCACTTCTCCTGCGCATATCCATATCCGTAGCCATATCCATATCCGTACCCCTTAAACAAATCAGCGTCATTAATCGCGATACAGAGGTTGCGGAACTTCTTCGCTTCGTACATCTTCTGCAAGTCAGGCAAGAAGTCGCGTCGTTGGGCACCCACGCGCATAACAAACACCGTGATGTCCGCCACGCGGTTTGCGATGCCCGCATCGGCCACCGCCAGCGTCGGTGTCGTGTCAATCACCACATAATCATAGGCCGCGCGGGCCTCGTCGATGATCTCGTCAAATTTGTCAGACATCAGCAGTTCGCTCGGGTTTGGCGGCATCTTGCCAGCAGGCAGGAAGTCCACCGTCTCGCCCATTACGGCTGGCAACACCACGTCGCCCAACTTCAGCACGTTCTCCTCGTCAGAGAGCAGCGCCGTCAGACCCTTGCTGTTGCCGAAAGCGCGGCTCACTGTGCGTTTTCTGATGTCCGTATCGATGAAAAGCACCCGTTTGCCCGTAGTGCCAAGGATATAAGCCAAGTTGGTCGATACGAAACTCTTGCCCTGTCCCGGAATCGACGATGTCACGATAAACACCTTCGCACTGTGGCGTATGAAGTTAAGACTATAGCGCAACATGCGGAACGCCTCCACGATGGGTGCGTCAAGGTTCGTGTCGCTGATGAGGTTCGCCTCCGAGCCCTCCTTCGCCTCCTCGTAATGCGGAATCTCGCCCACGATAGGAATCGTCGTCGCGTCCTCCACGTCACGTCGGCCGTGGATGTTCACGTCCAGCAGGTTCTTCAGCCAGAGAATGGCGCTCGGAATCATCAGACCAATCAGCAGGCCAATCAGCAAGATAACCGACTTGAGCGGCTTGATCGGCGCGTTGCCTCCCAGCGGCCCCTCCACGAGGCGCACGTTAGCCTCGTTGATGGCCGTTTGCAGGGCCACTTCCTCGCGTTTGTTGAGCAGGTAAGTATAGAGCGACGATTTCAGTTCCTGTTGGCGTTTGATGTCGAGGCCCTGCTTCTCCTTCTCCGGCACCGTTCCCATCTGTCCCGTCAGTCGCATCTCGTTTTCGCGAGCCTTTGCAAGCTGCATCTCCACCGAGCGCACATAACTATTGACCGAGGCAACGAGCGAACTGCGCATCGAGGCCAACTGGCGGTCGGCATCGCGCACGATGGGCGAAGCCTCGCTGGAGTTGCTCGCCATGCGGTTGCGTTCAATCATCGTCTTGTTGTATTCTCCAATCATCGAAGCCAGACTGCTCCCTTGCAAACTCAGCATCGGCACCGTCTCCGTGCATTTGCTCTGATCTTGTAGGAAGTCGGCCAAGAACTTCGTCACCGCCAGCTGCGTCTCCAAATCCAGCGTCAGTTTGTGAGCCTGACTGCCGTCGGTGATAAACGCCTGAGCGTTCGCCGTGAAGTCAATCAGTTTGTTCTGGCGTTTAAATTCCGCCAGCTGGTTCTCCACGTTGCTCAAGTCCTGTCCGATGAGCTGTATGCGGTCGTCAATGAATTTCGCCGTTGAATACGCCAGTCTGTTTTTGTTGTCCACCACGTCCTGTTTGTAGGCTTCAAACACCTGCTGTACGATGTCCTCCGCGCGGTCGGGGTTCACATCGCTGCATGTCAACACGATGAGCGACGTCTCCTTGTCGTATTCCGAAGCCGACACCTCCGACGCATAAATCGCCGCCGCTAACTTCTTCGGTGCGCGTGTCACGGTGATGTCCTTTCCCTGCGGAAATTTCTTCATCGCCTGTCGGTTCAGCTGCATCTTTGCGCGGCCAACTGGCAAGTCCTTCACCTCGTTGTCGTGCAACACCACCGTCTTGTCAACCTTCTTCTCGCCCTCAGGCGTAGCGATAGAGAAGTCAGAGAGCGCCACCGTACCATCGGCATTCACGCGTGCCGTAAACTTCTGGTACACCTTCGTCGGTCCCTCGAAAATCAGTTCAAACGGGCGGTTGCGATACAGCGTCACCTCGTGCAGCGCCTGCTTCATCGTATAATCGATGTCCAAGTGCAGCGAGTCCACCACGCGTTCCATCAGTCGGTTCGACGTCAGGATGAAAATCTCGTTCTTCAGGTTGTCGCCCACAGAGATACCATTCAGCTCCATCCGTGAACTCTCGTTCCCGACGCCCTTTTGGGGCGTGGCGTCATGCCCGACGACGAAGGGTCGGCATCCTCAATGAGCATCACCGCCTGCCGTTGGTAAACGCGTGCCTGCCGTTGCTGGTAGAGATAACTCAGCCCCGTACACACCACGGCCGAGAGCACGAACCACTTCCAGTGGCTCACAAATTCATTGTAGCATCTGAGGAGCATCGGCAGCAGCGGTGCGTCCTCCTTCTCCGTGTTGTTATTCTGGTTGATATATTCTGACTTCATAAAAATGTAGTTTTCAAATGCGTGAACAGCCCGGCATTTACACCTTATAATATATTGTATAAGTAGGGTAGGGCAGGGCAGTGAAACACCCCCTGAGAAATAAGGGCATACCTCCACCAACTCGCAAAGTTACACTTTTTTAAGTAATGGTGAAAGAATAAGTTGCGCAATTTGGGAAACATCGAAATATATTTGGGGTCGTTGTTACAACGAAATATATTTTGGCCTCGTTATTACAACGAAATATGTTTTGGCTGTTATTACAACGAAATATGTTTGGCCTCAGACGGCGTAACAACGAATTTAACGAATTAACGAATTTCGTGGCCGCGCTGGGGTATAATGAATTGCGCCGCGAGCGCCCTGAAAGGGCAGCCAGTTCCCAGCCCAGGGCAACGCCCTGGGTATCAGCGTATAAAGCCCTTCG
>UQCW01000072.1 GCA_900539625.1 uncultured Prevotella sp. | reverse complement strand
AGCGAGAATTGATGAGCTGCGGCGAGAGATAGGGGCAAGCCCCTATCCTGGAATATGAGCCCCTTTCAGGGGCAGCACCGCAAGCGCCTTGCTATTTGGATCAAAACCGTGCGGATTTTTCCTGGATTTTGAACACTCTACCACCGAGCGCATCAGTCTGGCAAATAGGTGAAGAGTTGCGTGAGCGACTTGGCGTCTTTCCAACTCCAGAAATGGTCGGCCATCAGATTTTTGAACGCTTTCTTCATTTCTGGGCGCACGTATTTTTTGAAAGCCGTTTCGTTTGCTGGAATCAGTTCGCCTTTGATGCTGAAATAATATTTGTCCTTCAGAGGATAGCCCTGCTTGAAGGTGAAAGCCTGTCCGTCAATTTCAAAGAACGCACCGGCATCGGTGATTTCAAAGAAAGGCAGGTTGGTGCCGCCCTCGGTCTCATCTTTGAGTTTCTTGTCATCGATGGTGGTCACGCAAAGCAGATAGTTGTATCCCTTTTGCGCTACGACGAGCCCCATCTGGTTGCTGTTGCGCAACTTCATGTATTTGATAGAGTCAAACTCCACGCCGAGCACATTCTGCACATAGGCCTCCTTCACGGTCTTGCCGTCCATGAAGCAGAGCGTGCTGTTCTTCAGCAGAATGTTGGCCTTGGCCCTTGTGAAGCGTCCGAAGGGCTGCAGCACCTTGGCGTCCTTGAATTCTTTGAAGGCGAAAATTTCTTGCGTGCGTTTCTCTATGGCTTGCTGCTGGGCAAAACCTGAAAATGACAGACTGACGAAGAGCAGTATGAAAGAAAGGATTTTTTTCATGTGATTTGGTTTAAATGGTTGGGGGTAGGGTTGGTAAAAAAAAGAGGGGCTTCATCCTGTTTGTGGTGTGAGCGCGTCCTCCCAAAATTTAAGACAAAAATAGTGGAAAGCGCGTTATCGGCCAAATTTTCTCCAATAAATTCGATTTGGCCCTGTATTTACTGCCATTTTTGTACCTTTGTAGGCGTAATAACCATATAATCTGTATGACCCAACTCCCAGATAAATTCAAATTGCAAGTGGCCCAGTTGCTCGGGCAGGAAGAAGCCGATGGTCTTTGCCGCGCACTGCTTGAGGAACCTACCGTCAGCGTGCGTGTCAACAGAGCGAAGGCTGGCTGTCCGCCGCAGGACGTGGAGAATGAGCGCGTGCCCTGGTGCGAAACAGGCTATTATCTCTCTTCGCGCCCTTCGTTTACGCTTGATCCGCTTTTCCATGCCGGAACCTATTATGTGCAGGAGGCCTCTTCCATGTTTATAGAACAGGCTTTCAAGACGATGGACTTCCAGCCCCAGCGCATGCTCGACCTTTGTGCCGCGCCCGGAGGAAAAAGCACGTTGTGGCGTTCCTTGTTGCCCGACGGAGCACTTCTCGTTGCCAATGAGCCCATACGACAGCGGGCCATGATTCTGCTTGAAAACCTGACGAAGTGGGGGCACCCTGACGTGGTGGTGACCAATGCCTATCCAGAGGACTTCGCACCGCTGAGAGGTTTCTTCGACGTAGTGGCAACCGACGTGCCTTGCTCTGGAGAGGGGATGTTCCGTAAGGAAGAAAAAGCCGTTGAAGACTGGTCGCCGGAAGCGGTTGACCATTGTGCGGCCCGCCAATGGCAGATTGTCTGTGACATCTGGCCTACTTTGCGTGAGGGCGGTTATCTGGTGTACAGCACCTGCACGTTCAACCGCGAGGAAAACGAAGACCAGGTGGACCGCATCTGTCAGGAACTCGGGGCGGAAGTGGTGTCTGTGTCTGTGGATGCCTCGTGGGGCGTTTGCGGAGACACCACCGGACGGCATCTGCCAGTTTCCCATTTCTTCCCGAACCACGCCCGTGGCGAAGGACTCTTCTTGGCGCTGTTGCGTAAGACTTCGGCCGACGATGCGCCAGCGAAAAACAAAAAACAGAAGAAGCGGCGGCCAACGCCACCCGTTGCTGGCGGCAAGAATGTGGCGCAGTGGTTGGCAAACGATGGGGATTTTAAATTGTTCCGCCCTGACGAGACCCATATCTGCGCAGTCAGGAATGGGTTGTTTGAAGATGTGGAGCGTGTTTGCAACACGGTGCGCAGTCTTTCTGCAGGCATCGTGCTGGCGGAAGAAAAGGGACGCAAATTTGCACCGACCACCGAGTTGGCGCTGAGCACGCAGCGGAATGAAGCCGCATTCCCCAAAGCCGAACTCTCTTTGGGGGAGGCTGTGGCCTATTTGCGCAAGGAGACATTGACGCTGGGAGCGGAAGTGCCGCGTGGCTATGTCCTGGCATGCTATCAGGGACATCCGATGGGCTTCCTTAATAACCTCGGTTCGCGTGCCAACAATCTTTATACATCGGAGTGGCGCATCAGAACGAAGACACTTTAACGGGGATGGGGCAACCCTGAAATGGAAAGCCCAAGGCATAAATTCAAGGGTTTCCTGACGCCGTTTGATTTGTGGAACACCCATACACCTAATATATGAAGTATTTGGAATTTACATTTACGACAACCCCTGGCGGCGAAGCCGTTCAGGATGTCCTTTCCGCTGTGTTGGCCGAAATCGGTTTCGACAGTTTCGTTCATACAGGTTCGCTCGATTTGCCGCGCCAAGCACGCACCGACGACCCCGAAGCGCCGATTTTTACCGAACCGTCGGCCAACGACAGCTATAAAGCCTACATCCAGCAGGACCTCTATGACGAGGAGGCCCTGAAGCAGGCGTTGCTTGATTTCCCCATTCCCGGTGTGGAAATCCGCTATGAACAGGTGGAGGCCGAAGACAAAAACTGGAACGAAGAGTGGGAGAAGCATTATTTCCAACCGCTCGTGGTGGGAGACCGCTGTGTCATCGCCGGAACATTCCACAAAAATGTGCCGCAGGCGGAATACAACATCACCATCAATCCGCAGATGTCCTTTGGCACAGGCCATCATGCCACCACGTCGCAGATGATTCAGCGCATCCTCGACGACGATATGGAGGGTAGGGAAGTGCTCGACATGGGTTGCGGCACCAGCATCCTCGCCATATTGGCCCGTATGCGCGGCGCGAAACATTGCGTGGCCGTCGATGTCGACGAATGGTGCGTGAAAAATTCGCAGGACAACATCGCGCTGAACCATGTTGACAACATCGATGTCTTTCTCGGCGACGCTTCCTGCCTGGCAAGCAAAGGTCCGTTCGACCTCGTCATTGCCAATATCAACCGCAATATCCTCTTGAACGACCTGCAATATTATGTGCCGCGCATGAAAGAAGGTGCCTATATATATATGAGTGGCTTCTATGTTTCCGACATTGAAAAAATCCGCAAGGAAGCAGATCGGCAAGGTCTCACCTTCGTTGATGCCCGCAGCCAAGACGACTGGGCCTGCGTGAAGTTGGTAAAACTCTGATAGGGCCATTACTTATGTCACGTTTAAAAAATCAGAATGCCCCTAAAGAAAACGGGAAAAATCCTTTGCCATGTCTGTTTTCGTCGGTATATTTGTCCTGTGAAAACGCATGGTGACGTAAAAAGTGGAGGAGCAGACAAGGAGAAATGCCAGTCTGCCTGTTCGAACGTTTCAAAAGCGCACGACAGTGTGTTTTGAAGAAAGAAATGTTAATTATTGTCTCAGCGCTTGCCCCACCGCCTATTATTGGCTAACTTTGCGTGTTGTATGGGCGCATTGCGCTCGTGCGTGAATAGCGAAACTCAACTGAATCATATAAATCAATTAAAATCTATAAACTTTTAATCATTCAAAACAATGGCAACTACAAATGCTACCGCCCCTAAGGGCGCACCTAAGAAACAATCTCAGGGTTTCACCGGTATCAAGTCCGGCTTTACGGTAATCATTCTCTGCTGCATCATCGCAGTATGTATCTATCTCTTCGTATTCGGTTCTGCCAGCAACTTCAAGGGCGACATCGGTGCAGCATTTGTTTGCATGTCTGACGCTGAAGCTTTCGAACCTGCAGGTTTGATCGGTACGGTCTACATGGGTGGTTTCGTTGTGCCTATCATCTGGACTTTGCTCTTCTCTGTAATTGCTTTCTCTATCGAGCGTTACTTCGCCATCCGCAACGCTTACGGCCGCTCAAGCTTGACCAAGTTCGTTGCTGACATCAAGGCTGCCCTCCAGGCTAACGACCTCGTTAAGGCTCAGGCTATCTGCGACAAGCAGCGTGGTTCTGTCGCTAACGTTGTAGGCGCAACTTTGAAGAAGTACAAAGAAATGGAAGGCAACACTGTCCTCACTAAGGAACAGAAGATTCTCGCCATCCAGAAGGAACTCGAAGAAGCAACTGCTCTCGAAATGCCTATGATGCAGGAAAACTTGCCTATCATCGGTTCTATCGTAACCTTGGGTACTTTGACCGGTTTGTTCGGTACTGTGTTGGGTATGATCAAGTCGTTCTCAGCTATGTCAGCCGGTGACGGTGGTACTGACTCTTCTGCATTGGCAGTCGGTATTTCTGAAGCCTTGGTTAATACTGCATCTGGTATCTTGACTGGTGCTTTGGCCGTTATTTCTTACAACTACTACACTAACAAGATTGACCGCTTGACCTTCAGCCTCGACGAAGTAGGTTTCTCTATCGTTCAGACATTCTCAGCAACTCACTAATCATAGAAAAGGTATTTAAGACATGGGACGTTTTAAAGTAAAAAAACAAGACACGTTCATAGATATGACGCCTATGAGCGATGTCATGGTCCTGCTGCTTACCTTCTTTATGCTTACTGCGACGTTTGTAAAGGAAGAGCCTGTTAAGGTTAACACTCCAGGTTCAGTTTCAGAAGTAAAAATCCCTACAACAAACTTGCTCACCATCTTCGTTGAAAAGAACGGAAAGGTGTTCTTGAGTTTGGATTCACCTGCTGCCATGGCTAAAACGGCAGACCAGTTGAACACCGACCAAAAGGCAACGGTGATTGGTGATGTCAGCACTTTTGCACAGGTGCCAATGTTCGGTACTCCTCTGAATCAAGTAAACAGTTGGTTGGCGCTTGAAGACCGCAATGGTTATCTCGCCAAGAACCCGGCTGCTGGTATTCCCTGCGACAGCGTCTCTGATGAGTTGAAGGTTTGGGTGACTGCAGCAAGCGAAGCCTTGGGCGACGATAAACTCAAAATCGCCATCAAGGCCGACAAGCATACCTCATACAAGGTAATCAAAAATGTAATGAAGTCTTTGCGCGACATCGACAAGAACCGTTATAACCTTATAACGTCGCTTGCCGGAGCAGAGCAGTAATTAATTGAATGTTATGGCAAAACAAGTAAAATCGAAACAAAAGAAAATGAACGCCCGCGTGGACTTCACGCCGATGGTGGACATGATTATGTTGCTCGTGACATTCTTTATGCTCTGTACGTCTTTGCTGAAACCGCAGACCATGGAAATCTCTATGCCTTCGGACAAGCAAGATATTAAGGATGAACAGCGCAACCAGGCTAAAGCGAGCGAAGCCGTTACGATTCTCGTGGCTGGTCAAGACCGTCTCTTCTACTTCGAGGGTAAACCCGAAGAAGCTGCCCAGAACTTGGTTGAAACCAAGTATGGCAAGGACGGACTCCGTGCTTTCCTCTTGCATAAGAATGCCAAAGCACAGGAAGAAGTGGCTAAGCTGAAGAAGGAATTTGAAACGAGAGATATCAATGAAGAGAGTAAGAAGGAATACAACCAGAGACTCTCTGATATCAGAAGTGCCAAGGGTACTCCTACCGTCATTATCAAACTTGCTGACGACGCAAGCTACGATAATATGATGAAAGTTCTTGACGAGATGTTGATTTGCAACATCGGTAAATACGTGATTGATAACTTTACGGATGCCGACAAAGCGCTCCTCGCTCCGAAGGGCGTGAAGTTTGCACAGTAATTTAATAAGCAAAGTAACACATAAGATATGTCTAAAGTCGATTTAGTATCACGCGGTTGGTGTGACATCGTGTTCGAAGGACGTAACAAAGAGTACGGCGCTTATCGAATGCGTGCAAGAGCTGGTCGTCGTAATGTTTTCGCCGTTATCTGTCTTCTGGCTCTCATCGCTGCCATCGGCATCATCGTCGGTATCAAGGCTGCCGTTGAAAGCATCACCAAGAAAGACATGACGGAGGAATCTACCGTTCAGTTGCAACAGCTCAAGAAAGAGGAGCCTAAGAAGAAAGAGGAGAAGAAGATTGAAGTGAAATACGACGAACAGAAAGTCGAGAAGGTCGCTGTCAAGGCTTCTATCCAGTTCACGGTTCCTAAGATTGAAGATGATGCCTTGGTTGATGAATCCAAGGAAGTAAAGAGTCAGGATAAGATCACGAAGAGCAACATTTCTATTGCCTCTCAAGACTATGCCGGTGACGTCAACGGTACCATCACGATGGACCAGTTGAAGGAAGGCCAGTCTGCAGGTGGTACGGCTGCTCCTAAGGAAGAAGAAATCATGGATAACAGCATCGTTGAAGTCCAGGCTACTTATCCGGGTGGCGAACCTGCCCTCTTGAGATTCATCTCTGATAACTTGGTTTATCCGAACATCGCTCAGGAACAGGAAATCCAGGGTACTGTTCTGCTCCGCTTCCGCGTAGAGAAGGATGGTTCTATTGGTGAAATCGTCATCAAGCAGGGCCTCTCTAAGGAATGCGACATGGCTGCCGCCGCTGTTGTTAAGAAACTCCACCGTTTCACTCCAGCTCGTCAGCAGGGTCACCCCGTTCCGGTATGGTTTACATTGCCAATCCGCTTCCAGATCCGATAATTCCATAATCTTTGGGATTACTGGTTAAGGAAATGGTTGGACATTAGTAAAAACCAATTTTTTAAAGTGATTAAATATGCGAAACCTATGGCTATTAGTAGCTGCGGTATGCATAACTCTTGCCACCTCGTGTGGTAGTAATCATCGGAAGCCCGCCACTTGGCGGACTTCCGATGATGTGCATATAGCAGTTGATGAAACGTTCCGCGACATCATGGAAGAGGAGATAGAAACCTTCGGTTTACTGAATCCCTCCTCTGCCATGAAGCCGGTCTATTGCAGTGAAGACTCCGCGATACGCATGCTTCTCAGAGACAGCGTTCGCTGCGCCATTACGACGCGCAAATTGTCGAAAGACGAGTTAGACGTGTTGAAAAACTATAAGCTCGACGCTAAGCAGGCCATGATTGCCACCGACGCGTTTGCTTTGATTGTCAGCAAAGATAATCCCGACACACTCATCACGGTGTCTGAAATCCGTGACATCGTTTCTGGGCGCATCACGCGTTGGGAACAGTTGAAGCATTCTGGAAAGAAGGGCGAGTTGAAACTCGTGTTCGACAATTCTGGTTCGAGCACGGTGCGCTATATGCGCGACTCTCTCCTTGCCGGCCAGCAAGTGGCGGGCAACCTCTATGCGCAAGGCTCCAACCAGGCCGTCATTGACGCCGTGAAAGACAATCCGGAAATCATCGGTGTTGTTGGAGCCAACTGGCTAAAGGGTAAGAGCGATTCCGTGCTGACCTCTTTCGAGAACTTGGATGTGAAAGTGCTGAAGGTGGCCCGCAAGGACGGAAAAAATGAAATCGGGTGGCGGCCATATCAATACCGCATCTTGACGGGCGACTATCCTTTGATACGCTCCGTCTATGTCATCCTGACCGATCCGCGTGTCCGTTCTTACACCAAGTCCTTCTTCTACTTCTTGAAGGGACAGAAAGGACAGACCATCATTTGCAACAGTTCGCAACTGCTGCCTTACACGCCAGTGCAATATAAGTCGATTCGTGCAAATTAATTGAAAGCGCGGTGTTTTCAACTAATCGTAATACAAGTTTGAGCAGTTTTGAGAATTTGTAATCGTAGTTTCAGAAGCCGTCTGCCTGCCTTTTTGAAATGCCAATTACAAGTTCCCAAGATTGCTCAAGTTCTTTTTTACTCTGCCATTGCCCTTTCTTTTGGCCCTCCTTTAGCCCCTCTTTACTGCCTCCTTTAGCCCCTTATGCGCCGCTCCCTCCCCGTCTGCTGCCATTTTATAAGTTAAGATGTCCGTTCAACTATCACTTTTCTATTAATTATCATAAAAATAAGACGTTGCCTTTTGCCCATAGAGGAATAATGAGTAATTTTGCAGAGATTTACGCGAAATGAGGGGCCAAGAGCGAGCAGGTACATTTCGTGTGAGCTGGTGTGCATAGAGATAGGAAAACCGCGCCGCCAGTATCAGTTTGAAAATAATAAACACATCATCTTATAAAAATGAAGAAATCTCTTATCAAAAAAGTAGCCCTTTCCGCCCTTCTTCTTCTCGGTGCGGGAAATGTTCAAGCACAAAAAGGCTATGAGGTACCGCCTTTGAGTGAAGAACTTTCGACGATGGCCAATGAGGTTATCGACTTGCAGTTGTCTGACCCAGACAAGGCTAACAAGTCTTTCACCAAATTGATGCGTAAGATTCAGAAGGACAAAGTCGGACTTCTGAGCGTTGGTCAGTACTTCCTTGACAAGAATGTTTATCCTTGCGCCAACCAGTGCGCCAAGCAACTTTATACTCTCGACCCGACTTACATCCCCGGTTTGATGTTCAACGGTGAAGTTTGCATGATGCGTAAGGACTATGGTGCTGCCGGACAGAAGTTTGACGAAGTGTTGACGGTTGACTCAACTTTCGTGCCAGCCTTGAAGCGCAACGCTTTCGTATATAAGAACGTCAATCCGCACGTGGCCATTGAGATGCTCCAGAAGATCAAGCGTGTTGAGCCGACCAACCAGGCTGCCGACCGCGAACTCGGTGACATCTACTATAACCTCGACGAATACAAGAGCGCCGTTGAGAGCTACAAGACTTATTTCACTGCCGTTGCTGAAAACGATTCTTCAGACATTCGTGCCGCTGAAAACTACTTGCAGTCGCTCTACGCCACGAAGCATTTCATGGAAATCGCCAAGTTGGCTCCGCGTTTCCTCGCTCTCGATCCCAACGATATGGTTTTGAAGCGTATGAAGTTCTTCGCCGACATTGAAAACTATGAGCTAGAGGCTGCCAAGGAAGATATGGCCTACATCTCTGGTCAGGAATATCCCGATAGTTTCTACATCTACCTTGACTACGTTTACGCTTCCAACCTCATGGCCGAGTTGAACGACCTCCCATCTGCCATCACTTACTATGAGAAGGCAGTGAAGCGCGACACCACCAAGGTGGCAGGTTTGAAGGAATTGGCTTCTCTCTACCGTCGCAACAAGCAGGCCAAGGAAGGTATCGAAACCTATCAGCGTTACCTCGCCGCTTTGGGTGACAAGGTGACTCTCTCAGACCGCTTCGGTCTCGGTCAGCAGTACCTCACCGCCAGCCAGCAGGCCGGCATCTCTCCTGAAGAGAAAGCCAAGTACGTTGAAGGTGGCGACAAGATCTTCTCTGAGATTTTGAAGGAAGACACGCCAGATGCTTACAAGGCAGCTTTGCTCCGTGCCGCCATCCACATCACCGACGGTTCTAAGCCCGAAGAAAATGTGAAGCAGCTCTATGAAGAAGCTTTGAAGCTCATGGAAGGCAAAGAGGACATCAACTCTGCCAAGTTGCAGGCTCTCCGCTACCTCGCTTTCTACCATGTTCAGAAAGACGAATTGGATTTGGCCCGCAAGTACACCAACGATATTCTTGCTATCGATGCAGGAAATGCTTTCGCTAAGCAGATTGACGCTTACTTGAAGAGCGCAAACAAGTAATTCTTCCAGAATACAACCCCATAAAAATCCCCGAGGAAGGCTCCGTCTTCCCCGGGGATTTTTGTGTTCAGTGTTAAAGTCGATGGTTTTCAGGCAATGCAGGTAGGATGTTCAAAATTCCATAAAAATCAAGGTTGGTAAAGAGGTGCCAGCGCCCCTGAAGGGGGCTCATATTTAGGGTAGGG
>UQCW01000071.1 GCA_900539625.1 uncultured Prevotella sp. | reverse complement strand
CCTACCCTAAATATGAGCCCCTTTCAGGGGCGCTGGCGCCTCTTTACCAACCTTGATTTTATGGAATTTTGAACACCCTAGGCGTCAGGTCTGTTGTTATAATCGTAAACTATTTATGGGGCGCCCCGAAACAATGGTTTCAAGGTGCCCCATAAATCATTTGCGTTCCAGTTCTTGCAGGCTTTCCATCTTCTTGTTCTCCAAGAATTCATAAATGCCGCAGAGATGTTCGCGCACGCGTCCGTGTCCAAATTCATAGACCTTCGTGACCAGTCCGTCGAGGAAGTCGCGGTCGTGTGAGACACAGATGAGCGTTCCATCGAAGTCCTTCAGCGCCTGCTTCAGCACGTCTTTTGTGCGCAGGTCGAGGTGGTTAGTCGGTTCGTCGAGAATCAGCAGGTTGACGGGTTCCAAGAGCAGTTTCAGCAACGCCAATCGCGTGCGCTCTCCGCCCGAAAGCACCTTCACCTTCTTCGTGCTCGCTTCGCCGCCAAACATAAACGCGCCCAAGAGGTCGCGGATTTTGTTTCTGATTTCGCCCTTCGCCACGTCGTCGATGGTTTGGAAAACGGTCAGTTCGCCATCGAGCAGCGAAGCCTGGTTTTGTGCAAAATAGCCAATCTGCACGTTGTGGCCGAGTTGCAGGGAGCCCTCGTGCTGCAGTTCGTTCATGATACACTTCACCAAGGTGGACTTACCTTCGCCGTTTCTCCCCACGAAGGCCACCTTGTCGCCGCGTTCAATCGTGAGCGACACATTGGCGAAGATGCGCTTCTCGCCGAAGGTCTTGCCAACGCCGTCCATAATGACCGGATACTGGCCGCTGCGCGGCGACGGCGGGAACTTGAGACGCAATGCCGAGGTGTCTTCCTCGTCCACCTCCACCAGTTCCAGTTTTTCCAGCATCTTCACGCGGCTCTGCACCTGGAAGGTCTTGGAATACGTGCCTTTGAAGCGCTCGATGAAATCCTTGGTCTCCTGAATCATCTTTTGCTGTTCCTCATACTGCTTCATCTGCTGTTCGCGGCGTTCCGCTCTCAGTCGCAGATATTCAGAATAGTTGACCTTATAATCGTAGATGCGTCCCATCGTCACCTCGATGGTGCGCGTCGTGATGTTGTCAACGAATTTGCGGTCGTGGCTGATCACCACCACGGCCTTGCCACTCTGGATGAGGAAATCTTCCAGCCATCCGATACTCTCGATGTCGAGGTGGTTCGTCGGTTCGTCGAGGAGCATTACGTCGGGATTTTGCAGCAGCATCTTGGCCAGTTCGATACGCATGCGCCATCCGCCAGAAAACTCCGACGTCTGACGGTTGAAGTCCGTGCGCTCAAATCCCAGTCCGAGCAGCGTTTTCTCCACGTCTTCCTCGAAGTGGGTCATGTCAATCGCATAGAACTTCTCGCTCATGGTGGCCACCTGCTCAATCAGTGCCATATATTCATCGCTCTCGTAGTCGGTGCGCTCCGCCAGTTGCTTGTTGATTGCCTCAATTTCCGCCTCCATCTTGTGGAGGTGTGCAAACGCTTGCGAGGCTTCTTCAAACACCGTGCGCCCGTCTTCCGTCATGAGGTGCTGGGGAAGATAGGCAATCGTTGTGTCTTTCGGGGCTGAGACCGAGCCGCGCGAGGCTTGGCGCACGCCTGCCAGAATCTTGAGCAACGTGCTCTTTCCCGCGCCGTTCTTTCCCATCAGGGCAATGCGGTCTTTGTCGTTGATAACGAATGAAATGTCTTTGAAAAGGGTGGTGCCGCCAAATTCGACGGTCAATCCATCAACTGATACCATGTATGATTTGTATTTTTTAAAGGCTTTTGCTTTGGTTGAAAGGGGGTGAGAATCCCGGTAAAGGGTTTTGAACGTGCAAAGGTACAACATGTTTTTCAATATTATACGAAGTTCAAACCGAATAGCTCGTCTGAAAAACGTAATTTTGTCTGTGGAGAATGGCCGTGGGAGGGTGATCAGAAAAAATCTGTCATATCAATGCCATCGATGCAGCGTCTTTTTTCCTGCTTGCCTGGCGGCGGTTGCTGCCGTATTCGCTCCGCTTCCAGAATCCATCCCTTCTCCGCTTCAAACGATTAACCAACTATCACAAAATACCGACAAGAAAATGCTGACACAAATTCTTTCTTTTTTCCGAACGAAGGCCCTCTCTCTGATGGCGCTTGCAGCTTGTACATGGCTTGTGCCGTCGACCACACGGGCCGAGGAATTTACGATTTTGCAATGGAATATCTGGCAGGAAGGCACGATGGTTAAGGGCGGCTATGATGCCATCGTGGAGGAGATTGTTCGCCTCAAGCCCGATTTTGTCACGCTCAGCGAAGTGCGCAACTATCATAACACCAACTTCACCCGGCGGCTGACCCAGTCGCTGCTTCAGTGCGGACTGACCTATTACAGCTTCAAAAGTAAGGACACCGGATTGCTCAGCCGTTACCCCATCACCGATTCCCTCACCGTTTTTCCTGAACACAACGACCACGGTTCTATCTACCGTCTGCTCTGTGATGCCAAGGGCAAAAAAATGGCGGTCTATACTGCCCATCTCGATTATCTCGATGATGCCTACTACAATGTGAGGGGCTACGATGGCAGTTCGTTTCGCGAGATACCCATTCCCCGTACCGTTGAAGAAGTGCTCGAACGCAATGTCAAGTCGCAACGTGACGATGCCATCCGCTGCTTTATCGAGCAGGCCAAGAAAGACGAAGCAGCGGGATATACCGTTGTCATCGGCGGCGACTTCAACGAACCTTCGCATGAAGACTGGACGGAGGCCACGCGTTACCTCTATGACCATCACGGTCTGGTTGTTCCCTGGACCGTGACGTCGCTCCTCGCTGAGGCTGGCTTTCGCGATGCCTACCGCACCTTCTATCCGAATGTGTTGACGCATCCCGGCTTTACCTACCCCTCAGACAACCCAGACGTGTCGCCTCAAAAACTGACGTGGGCACCTCTGGCCGACGAGCGCGACCGCATTGACTATCTGTGGTATAAGGGAAAGAATGCGCGGGTGACGGACTGTCGCATCTTTGGTCCTAAAGGCTGCATCGTGTACAGTCGCCGATGCCCGAATCCAACGCGCGAAAATTTCATCAAGCCTCTCGGCGTGTGGCCAACCGACCATAAGGGCGTTTGGATGAAGCTGGAGGTGGAGTGAGAAGCGGGGGGATTGGGCCCGCCTTGCGCTTCTTCCAACCAAGCGCCGACGGCGGCTTTTGAGGCGTGAGTCTGACGGCTCCAAGCAGGGAAAAATATCTCTGAGGAGGCAAACTCCTGATTGGAAAATCACGGAGAAATCAGTGAATTAGGAAAAAATAGTAATAAGAAACCACCGCGTTTCAAAAATGCTACGTAAATTTGCCACGCAAAAGCATAGCCATTCGGCTCCCCATAACAAACAAACCAACTCAACGTGAAAAAAATAATCAGCAAATCCATTCGCCTTTTCATGGCTGTTGCCATTTCTGCGGTGTTCTTCGCAGCCTGCGACGACGACACGGCTGCCATTGGCTCTGGCGTTATGCCCGGCCAGGACGTGGTGGCAAGTTCCCAGCAGACGTTTAGCGTCAAATCGCGCACCGTGCTTTCAGACTCCGTGTTGGCCAACACCAACAACAGCTATCTTGGTTGCGTGGTTGACCCGGAAACGCGTGCCAAGACCACGTGCAACTTCATGGCGCAGTTTAATGTGCTCGAAAACACCATCTATCCAGAGCGCAAGAAGATGCTGACCGATGCCGAGGGCAAACTGATTATCGACTCCTGCGCCATCCGCATTTTCATCAACGACTATTACGGTGACTCGCTGCAGACGATGAAGCTCGCCGTGCAGGAACTTGATACGGCCAAGGTGATAAAGGAAAACGAGAATTTCTATACCAACCTCTCGCCCGAAGACTATTACACGCCAGGCAAGGGCCAGCGCACCACGCTGAGCTATGCCATCAAAGACCTTAGCCGTCCGGATTCCATCACGTCGCTCAGCCGCAACATCGTGGTGCGTCTGCCAGAGGACTACGGACGTTTCCTCGTTGAGAAATACTACGAGAATCCTAAGTTCTACAGCAATTCCTACCAGTTTATCCATCACGTCTGCCCCGGCTTCTACTTCCAGATAAAGGGCGGCGTTGGTTCGATGGCGCAGGCGCGTACTTCCACGCTCGACATCTTCTTCCGTTACCACAGCACGGAAAAGGGTAAAGACACCATCGTCAACGGTATGCAGCGCATGGCTGCCACGCAGGAAGTCATCCAGCAAACCATGATCGATAATACGATTCCGGCTTCGATGCTCAACCCCGACAACGACTACACCTATATCAAGTCGCCAGCCGGACTTTTCACCGAACTGGAACTGCCGATGAATGAAATCGTTGATGGAGCGCATTACAACGACACGATTAACGCGGCCTCTGTCACCCTGACCACGGTCAACACCAACAACCACACCGCCAACGCCATCGGTGCGCCAAAGCGCATCATGCTCGTGCCGAAGGCTATGGCCTATTCGTTCTTCGAAAACAGCCGCGTCACCGACGATTCCTATTCTTTCCTGGCAGAATACAACAAAACCTATAACGCCTACTCCTTCTCAAACATCTCGCGCCTTATCACCAATCTGAAGAACAAACGCGACAGGGAAGCTCGCGTTACGCCGCAAGACAGCGAGGCTGTTCGCAAGGCGAAATGGGCCGCTTGGGAAGCGCAAAACCCCGACTGGAACAAGGTGTACCTCATTCCGGTGGATGTCGTGACCACGACGTCGACCAACAGTTACGGCGTTGTCTCCACCGTTATCCACAGCGTGAAAAACCAGTTGGGAATGTACAGCACCATGCTTAAGGGCGGGCCGCAGGGACTCGTCAAGATGGACGTGGTCTACAGCCGTTTCGAAAACAAGTAATGACTTACCATTACTAAATAAAAAACTCATCGGCAGTTGGCCCAACCGCCGTTGGGAAAGCCATAGAAGGTGTCCTGAAAATAAGGAATTTGAATCTCGCAGATTCAGTTCCATATTTTCAGAACACCTTTTTCTTTTCCGCGTGACACCATCTGCATTTTTTTGTTTAACTTTGAAGACTGAACAGCAGCCTGTTCAGATTGATTTCTGCATACAAAACACAATTACACACTATACGCAATGAAAAAAAATCGCAAGAACCTCACAGGGCGCTGCGCCGCCATCGCTTTGGCGTTGCCGCTGACCCTTGTTGGCAGTGCTGCGCTTGAAGCCAAACCCCTGCCGTTGCCAACCACAACGCAGACGGCCGGCTCGCAGCTCATTGCCGATGTTCGGCAAATCAACCCGACAACCGTCGAAGTCATCTATGCCGATGGCAAGATGATGATGTTCGACTTCTACGGACCTAACATCGTGCGCATCTTCCGCGACGACAACGGCGGCATCCTCCGCGACCCGAAGGCCAAGCCTGCAGCGCAGATCCTGACGGCCAACGCCCGCCGCGCCACTGGCGGTGTGACCGTGAGCAAGCAAAACGGCACAGTCGCCATATCCACCTCACGCACTGCCATCAATATCAACTGCACCACGGGCCTCTTCTCCGTCGTGAACAAGCAGACGGGCGAAACGGTGGTTGACGAAATCGCACCAGTGGTTTTCGATAAGAGCAAAACCAAACTGACGTTTGCTGCGCGTCCTGATGAATATTTCTTCGGCGGCGGTGTGCAAAACGGACGCTTCTCACACAAGGGCAAGAGCATTGCCATCGTCAACACCAACAACTGGGTTGACGGCGGTGTGGCTTCTCCAACGCCTTTCTATTGGAGCACCCGTGGCTACGGCGTGATGTGGTACACCTTCAAGCCGGGCCGTTATGACTTCGGCGCAACGGAGCCAGGCAAGGTGGTGCTGACGCACGACGAGGATTATCTCGATGCTTTCGTCATGGTTGACAACGGTGCCGTTGAACTCCTCAACGACTTCTATCAGCTCACCGGCAACCCCGTGCTCCTGCCAAAGTTTGGCTTCTATCAGGGCCACCTCAACGCCTACAACCGCGACTACTGGAAGCAAGCGGAAAACGGCTTCATGCTCTATGAAGACGGCAAGCGCTACAACGAGAGCCAGAAAGACAACGGCGGCATCAAAGAAAGCCTCAATGGGGAGAAAAACAACTACCAGTTCTCTGCCCGCGCAGCCATCGACCGTTACCTCAACAACGATATGCCCCTCGGATGGTTCCTGCCTAACGACGGCTACGGTGCTGGCTACGGCCAGACCGGTACGCTGGACGGCAACATCCAAAACCTCAAGCAGTTTGGCGATTATGCCCGCTCAAAGGGCGTAGAGGTGGGACTCTGGACCCAGAGCGACCTCCATCCGCGCGAAGGCGTTGAAGGATTGCTTCAGCGCGACATCATCAAGGAAGTGCGCGACGCTGGTGTGCGTGTTCTGAAAACCGATGTTGCCTGGGTGGGCGCCGGCTATAGCTTCGGCCTCAACGGTGTGGCCGACGTGGGCGAAGTGATGCCCTACTATGGCTCAAATGCCCGTCCGTTCATCATCTCTCTCGACGGCTGGGCCGGCACACAGCGCTATGCTGGTATCTGGAGCGGCGACCAGACTGGCGGCGACTGGGAATACATTCGCTTCCACATCCCGACATTCATCGGTTCTGGACTCTCCGGACAACCCAACATCACGTCGGACGTCGACGGTATCTTCGGCGGAAAGAACCTGCCTGTCAATGTGCGCGAATTTCAGTGGAAGACCTTCACGCCGATGGAACTCAACATGGACGGCTGGGGCAGCAACCCGAAATATCCGCATGTGCTCGGCGAACCGGCAACGAGCATCAACCGCTCTTACCTCAAACTGAAGTCGGAACTGATACCTTACACCTACAGCATTGCTGCTGAGGCCGTTGACGGCAAACCGATGATTCGCGCCATGTTCCTCGACTATCCGAGCGACTATACCCTCGGCACGAAAACTCAGTATCAGTTTATGTATGGTCCTTCCTTCCTCGTGGCTCCAATCTATAAAGACACCAAGATGGACAAGGAAGGCAACGACGTGCGCAACGGCATTTATCTGCCAAACGGCAAGTGGGTGGACTACTACACGGGCGACGTTTACACTGGCGGCCGCATCATCAACAACTTCGACGCGCCGCTCTGGAAGCTCCCTGTCTTTGTCAAGGCCGACGCCATCATCCCGATGACCAACCCCAACAACAATCCGAGCGGCATACGCCAGGATTTCCGTGCCTATGAAATCTATGCCGACAGCGACGCTGAGTTCACGGAATACGACGACGACGGCACGACGCAGGAATACCTTTCCGGACGCAACACGCGTACGCTCGTTCATACGCATGTCGACAAGCAGAAACTAACGGTTAGCATCGCTCCGACCATTGGCGGATACAACGGTTTCGTTCGCGAAAAGGAGACGGAACTGCGCATCAACGTTTCGGCACAGCCCAAGAAACTCACCGCCAAGGTGGGAGGCAAGAGCGTGAAGCTCACCGCTGTTTCTTCGCTTGAAGATTTCGAGAAGGGCACCAACGTTTACTTCTACAACGCCGCTCCCAACCTCAACCGCTTCTCAACGCCAGGCACCGAAATGGCCAAGGTGGTGATCAAGAAGAATCCGCAGTTGCTCGTCAAGCTCGGCAAGGCCGACGTGGTTGAACAGGGCGTGGAAGTCGTTGTCAACGGCTTCGAATTTGCACCTGAAAACCGTCTCGCCGTCAGCAGCGGCAGCTTGCAGGCACCGAAGGCTGTTGTCGCTGAAAACGGCACCGGCGTCTTCACCCTCACCCCCTCTTGGGAGAAGGTGGAAAATGCCGACTTCTATGAAGTGGAATTTGGCGATATGCTGTATTCAACCATCCGCGACACGGAATTTACCTTCGACGAGCTCCAGCCTGAAACAACCTACAGTTTCAAGGTGCGTGCCGTGAACAAAGACGGCTATTCGCCTTGGACCACCGTCAGTGGCACCACCCAGAGCAATCCGCTCGAATGGGCTGTCAAAGACATCAAGGCCACCTGCACCGCAGAAGGTCAGGGCGGACAGGGCGTGAGCAAGCTCTTCGACTTCGACGAGAAGTCGGGCTGGCACACGAAGTGGGGCGCCAAAGCCGTTCCGTTTGACATGACGCTCGATCTTCGCGCCGTGAGCGAACTCGACCGCATAGAATACATGCCGCGTGAAGACGCTGCCAACGGTACGCTCCTCAAGGGCTCTGTCTCTTACAGCACCGACCGCCAGACTTGGACCGCGCCTGTGGCCTTCACCTGGAAGCGCGACAACACCACGAAGACCTTCAAGTTTGAAGGCATGCCGAAGGCACGCTACGTGAAGATTGCCATCACGGAAGCTGTTGGCGACTTCGGTTCCGGTCGTGAAATGTATATCTTCAAGAAAGAGGGCAGCGAAAGCTTCATCCAGGGCGACATCAACCACGACAAGCGCATCGACGAAAACGACCTCACCTCTTATATGAACTACACAGGTCTGCGTGTTGGCGATGCCGACTTCGACTACGTGAAGGACGGTGACATCAACCAGAACGGACTCATCGACGCTTACGACATCTCTGTGGTCACCACGGAACTCGATGGCGGTGTTCGCAACAGCAACGACAAGGTGAGCGGCTCGCTCGTGCTCACGCCAAACAAGAAGACGTTTGCCGCTGGCGACATCATCGAAATCAAAGTGTCGGGCAAGGACCTCCACTACGTGAATGGCTTGAGCTTCGCTTTGCCATACAACGTCAACGAACTGGAATATGTTGGCACAACGCTGGTCGGCATGAAGGAAATGGATAACCTCACCTACGACCGCTTGCACACCAACGGCCAAAAGGCGCTTTATCCGACCTTCGTCAACCGTGGCAACAACTTCCTCCTTGACGAAGGTAGCCACGAGCTCTTCACCATCAAGTTTAAGGCCAAGAAGGCTGGCAAGTTCAACCTCAAAGCCCAAGATGGCATGCTCGTCGACCGCAACCTCGGAACGGTGAAGTTCTGAAAACCGCAGAAAAACGGCTGATGGCCTCGTCGGCGGCAACGCCTTGAGGCCATACAACACATAATAGTCTCTCTGCTCCTTTCGCCCCGCCAGTACAGTAGCGGAAGGTGGCAGCTAAACGATAAGCCCCGCGGCATTCCTTGTTTCATCAAGGAGCGGCGCGGGGCTTTTTGTATGCGACCCAGTGGGAAACTCACGGTTTTTGGGGGTATAAGTGGGTGTTCAAAATCCAAAAAAATCAAGGTTGGCAAGGAGGCGCTGCGCGAACATTCGGCGAAGGTCTGAGGCGAAGCACTGTAGCTCACTTTGCTTGCAAAGTGAGGGGGGAACGCATATTGTGGCGGACAAACACGGCTAAAATCCAACAAAGTCATGCCCCAAAGCGCTGGCCATATTCGCTACGTATTCGTGGCCCTCACTTTGCAAGCAAAGTGAGCTACAATGCTGGCGCCGCAACAGACGATTACACCTCAGCCTAAGGAGAAAAACTACAGATTCCTTACTTGTCAGCGAACGCGGGACGAGGTACGACCGCACGTGGGACGAGACACGACCGCACGCAGGGCGACGTTCGGTCGTGCATCGTCCCGCGTTCGCTGGCAAGTATAGGGAATGGAACAAGAAGCGTTATTCCGCTTTTGTTATATGTCGCTGCGAGGGACTAACTTACCACCTGCTTATTGTGTATGGATTACTCTCTGTTGATTCGTGCCACCAATTCATTTGGTGTTAGTATTTCCATCTTTGAGAAGCCGAACCATTTTTTGCCCAGGTCTTTGATGGATGCTCCAATGTGATAAACATCGTCGTCAATACAAAGGAAACGGTCATGCGATAGACGAAAAGTGTTCACTTCTACAGGAGCATATTGAGCATTATGGCGGTCTATGTCAAGTTGGAATTGACGGCCTATCTGTTGGGTATAGATTACAGCGGATACTTCTGCTCCCCTTTTGTCAAGCAATGTCAATACTGTTTCATCCACATAATTATCTATAAACGCGAGTTCGGGATAAGGATTGCGTAAAAAAATAGGGTAAAACGAGCTAAAATAGTTCGTTTTACCCTTTGCTAA
>UQCW01000070.1 GCA_900539625.1 uncultured Prevotella sp. | reverse complement strand
CCCAAGAGGTAGGGGCAAGCCCCTACCCTAAATATGAGCCCCTTTCAGGGGCGCTGTCGCCTCTTTACCAACCTTGAATTATCTGGATTTTTAACACCATAGTAAATAAAATATTACTTGCCAACGGCAAAATTGCGGAAGTTATTTTTTCAACATTACTTAAGGCCAAAGTCATTCGCCAGGCTAAGAAGAAGTCTGCTACCCGCGGCCGCGATTCGTGTTGCTCGCGGCCGCGGGTAGCGCTACTTGCGGCCGCCGTTCGTGCTACTCGCAACCGCGAGTAGATGACTTTGTAAAGGATTTCTGGAAGCCCAATGCTGTTTTTCCTATCATTAAAGTTCTCTTTGGGATAAAATTCCGATACCCACATATAATTCTAATATGATTCAACCCAAAACAACGCTTTTTTCGTTCCTGCTCTGCCTTTTTACAGGCGCAAGCGCACAGACCACACACTATGATTTTAAAGACGGCGATCTGTTCTACCGCATTCTCTCCCCGCGCGATTCCACGGTGGAAGTGGCGGGCGGCGATGCCACATTCCGAGGCATCACCGTCATCCCCGACAGAGTGACGCACGGCGACACGGCCTACTACGTGGTGTCGGTTGGCGAAAACGCGCTCAAAGGCAACCAATATCGCAGCGGCATCCAATTCGGGAAACACCTGCGCGTCATCAAACCGTATGCCTTCGCGCAGCAGCCCTCTCTCGCCTCGGTGAAGCTCCCAGACCACATAGAAACCATTGGGAAAGCTGCTTTTTACGCCTGTTCTCATCTAACGGAAATCGAGATTGGAAACGGCATAGACTCCATTCCTGAGAGCGCATTCTATGGAAGTGCGGCCAGCAGCATCACCCTCGGCAACAAGGTGAGATGGATTGGCAAGGAAGCCTTCATCGGGCAATCTGGAAGATTGAGAAGCCTCTCATTGCCAGAGTCCGTCAAATACGTGGGCGAATCCGCTTTTTCTGGCCACCGTTACCTAACGAGCCTCAACCTCGGAGCCGTCGAGGAAATCGGGAAAAACGCTTTCGGAAACCTCGCCAGCCTCCAGAAACTACACATCCCTTCGAGCGTGAAGGTCATACACGGTAACCCTTTCTCTTACGATGCCACTTTGAGCAACATAACGGTTGACGCGGAGAACACGGTTTTCGATTCGAGAAACGCCTGCAACGCCATCATCAATTCAACGACCAACGTGGCCGTCAGCTGCTGCCTCGAAACCCAACTGCCTGAGGGCGTAACTGGCTTGGGCGAAGACGCACTGACCTTCGGTGGCGCTTCGAAAATGTTCACGCTAAACCTTCCAAGCACCCTCACTTTCATTGCGAAGAGCTATCTTCCGAGAATGGACAAAGTCGTCATCCCCAATCTGCGCCAGTGGTTCAATATCCGTTTCGGCATCAATCCGCTTCGGAGCGCCCACCGCTTGTTTGTACAAGACGAAGAAGTCACGGAAGTGGAAGTGCCAGAAGACGTGGAAGCTCTGAACAGTTCTTGCTTCGATGGCATGAGCAACCTCAAGAGCGTCAAGCTTCACCGTGGCATCAAGGACATCGGCGGAAATGCCTTCCAAGGATGCAACGCGCTCAAAACGCTTGAATGTTCTTGGAAAAATCCGCCGCAAATCCTCTTCACGATATTCGACAACAACCACTATAACACCGTCACCTTGCTCGTCCCCTTCGGATGCGCAGCCAATTACAAACAAATATCGCCCTGGCGCTTGTTCCAGCAAATCAACGAAATGAGCGAAGTGAGCGGCATCGAGACACCAACGAATGCCGACAAGGGTAGTCAACGCCTGTACAACCTGAAAGGCATTGCCGTTAAAGGCACAGGCCACCACGGCATCGTGGTGACGGAAAGCGGAGAAAAGATTTGGCAGAAATAAAAACGGCTATTGTCGTGAAGCGCAGTTGAACGAAGAGCTTCTAAAGAGCTTCACCATTACCGAATTAAAAACAGCCAGCCTTGCAAAGATGTTTGCAAGGCTGGCTGTTTTTAATTCGGTTATTCTTCCGATTCTTCTGACCAAGGCGCTTCGCCACCGAATGCTGGCGCACCAAATGCGCCACCTTCTTGTTCTGGAGGCGTTGTGCCGCCTGGTTTTCCTGTATTTTCTGTCATCGAAAGACAAAGCATGTGGTTCACACATACATCAACGACCATTGTCCTGGGGGATATATATTCTCTTTTCATTTTTCTGCCATTATTTTACAATCACCTTTTTGCCGTTCTTTATATACATGCCCTTGCCCGCTTGATTGACACGCTGGCCCTTCAAGTTATAGAGCACGTCAGAACCGTTTTCTTTAACAACACTATCAATACCTGTGGTTTCTCCAGAGAAGAGACAACCAACACTTCTTGGACTCTGCAAGGCAGGCAAAGCCAAGAACGACCTGAAGGATGCAACTGAAACTTTATTTCCAGCCTTAACAAACTGTCCAGACTGAATGCCCTGTGCAGGTATATCATTAGCAGCATAGCCATATACGTTCATGCCATCAAACAACTTGACAGGGGTTGTCACGGGAACAAAAGTACCATAAAGACCAGCCTCCGTCACCTCCGATTGATTGGCAGGCGTTGTAGCCACTTCCACATTGGCAAAAGTCAAAGTTTCCACTGCAGGTTTGAAAACATAAGCCGTATTGGCTGCAAGCTGGGATGCCTCTTGGAAGTAAACCTGCCCTTGTTCTGCATCATATCTTTCAAAAGCAAAGAACGTTCCGTAGCTTTGCGGATTTTCTACACTGAAGGGCAAATAGACCGTTGACTTCTTTCCTGCCGTGAATGAACGATTGAACGTTGCTTGCTGTGCTGTGAAAGCAAACGGAGAAGAATACGCATAATTTTCGTCCAATTTAAGATTGGCACAAATTCCATTCTCCACCACATTGGCCACATTGTTCATCTTCACACCATCACCCACAAAGACAAGCATATTCGGATTACCACTCGTAAGCGAAGCCTGCTCCACATTGTAAGCGGCCTTAAGGTTTACAGAAGTGATTGAAGTATTGGCAGACAAGGCATCTGAGAAATCAGAAAGTGTAGCCTCATCATAACTTCCAACTAAAGCCAACGCTCCTTCGCCGCCATTGCCAGCCAAAGCCGTCGCAACAGTCACAGGCGGATAAACAGCCACAGCATCTTTACCCGAAAGCACCACGTTGGTTGCTTTAATCTGATAAGTTCCTGCCTTCAAATCGCCTGCTGCCTTCACCGTAATTTCGGCCACTGCTCCATGTTCACCCTTAAATAGTGCATTCTTCATGGAATAGCTCATCACACGCACCGAACCATCTTTCTGCTTGGCACTGGCAATCGTGTGCAAACGTGTTGTGGTACGTCCAGGAACCACTTCGATATAATAACCATCCTCATCGCTGACGGGTTCAATACCTGCGGGGAAATGGAAGTCAGCCTGCCATCCTGTATATTTTGCACCTACATTATTGAGCAAAACGCTAATTGTCTTCTCTTCACCAGGTTGAATTGTAAAAGGCTCTATTTCTATGTCCTTACTATAGTCGACAGCGTTCTCAACAGCCATCAAACGCGGAGCTGACATTGCTGAAACCGTTTCAACGTTTTCAGACAAAATGAGGTTCACGAGTGCCACAACGTCATTGACCTGTATTTTCCCATCACCCGTCAAATCAGCCACGTGTGAAGGAACATCTTCTGTGCTTTCACCAAGCACAAGGGCAACGAGGCCAGTCACGTCGGCCACATTTAACACACCATCATTATTCAGGTCTCCAGGTTTGGTGGAGTTCACCTCAATCTGTCCGAGAATCTTGGCCACTTCAAACTTTTCGCTTTTGGCCGTACTGAGCACAATGTTTTTTAATACCACATTATACATACCGTCAGCAATGCCAGAGGGTACATTAATGGTAATCTTGGCTACATCGCCATCGCTATTCTCGAAATTATAGTTTTTCATTGAATAGGCTATCACGCGCAAAGAACCATCTTTCTGCTTGGCACAATCAATAACGTGTCGACGGCTGGTTGTTCGCGAACCTACTTCAATTTTTTCCATACCGTCTTCATCAACGGCCACAGTGAAGCCCTCTGGCAAATAGAGGTCAAACTGATATGCAGAAATATCACACGTATTCTTCATCTTAATGGGCAACACCACTTCCTTACCGGCAGCCGTGGTCAAATCGCCTAACATCAAAGTGTTGTCGTAATTGTCTGGAGAAGCCGTTTCATCATCTGCACCAGCATTTTCCCCCATACAAAGGAGATATGGCAAATCGGTCACACTGCTCATGCCCCATGTTTTTTTCATATCCCATCCAAGAGCTTCATAAGTTGCACTCTCAGCCAGAACTGATTTACCACAGATTTCTCCGTTTTCCGGATTATCTGAAATCGTCTGCTTTTGGCCATCCAAATAAACGCTAAGACCGTTGATAACATAGTTAGTACTCTGAGTTCCGATTTTGCCACAAGCGGCATCCCACGTTCCAGAAACACGTCCAACGCGCTGCGCACCTTTTATTTGAGCAGAAGCGACAACATTCTTGGTTATAAAAGTGCATATATATTCACAGTAATTTCCACCTAAAACGCCACCTGCATTTGTGCCTTCCACATCAGCGGTCACCAAATTGTTATAAATCTTAATTGATTTAGAAGAACCAACAATGCCACCCGCATTTTGTCCTTTTATATGGCCAGATACAGAGCAATCATGCACTTCCGAAAAAACGTCAATAGTTTGAGTATCTATACCTGGATAAATGATACCAATAATACCACCTGCAGCATCCTCTGATTCAATCGTTGCATTCACTTTACATCCTTGAATGTAAACCATCTCACAACGGTAGACAATGCCAGCTTCGGCTTTACCTGTAAAACTGCAATTTTTAATTGTTGCTATTGGCCCTACATTACTTTTTGCAGAATAATAAGATATCGTCCCAACTATACCACCGCCATTGACATTACCAACATAGTGACAATTCTCAATTTCACAAGCTGGCGACGATAGACCATTACAATATCCGATTATACCACCCACAGCTGTTTTACCTGTAATGTTTCCTCTAACAGTCAGATTCTTTATCGTTGCATGGTCTACCACTCCCATAAATCCCACATTTTCTTGGTCAGGACGGTTGATAAACAGTTTCACTGTTTTTCCATTCCCATCAAACGTTCCCTTGAAGGGTTCATCTTTCGCCCCGACAGGCATCCATCCCTGTGAAGGATTGTTTTCGCTAAGCCACTCCGTCAAATCAATATCACGCATCAGCTTATAACAGGCCTCCAGATTGTGTCTCATCTGATTGAGTTCATTTGCTGTCGTAATGAGATAGGGATCATCCGTCGTTCCACTACCCTTTCCGCTAAACTGAGCACGCATACAGATGCTCACCATAAGGAAAAAGATGAAAAGAAATTGTTTCTTCATTTTCTCATTTCATTAATTCATCCAGCTGCAATTTCAAGACTGGCAGTTAATTTCTTCTAAGCGTGAAACTGCAATTCCAACTCTATAGATTAAGCACATACAAGAAACGCCTTCAAGAATCCACATATAAGATCTTCCTGAAGCGTCTCCCAATTCATCTCTAACCCACAAGAGGGATAACGCTATAATTTACACAATGCAAAATTACTAAATTCATAAGAAACAGCTCGCGCCCTTCACTATTTTTTAACCAAAATATAGGCAAGGAGCGGTTTTACATATCGTTTACAGCTCGTTCTAATGAAGGAAAATCGCATTGCTCCGCCATAAGTAGTTGATAACAAACAGCCCCTACTTATAGGGGGGCAAATTCCAGAAAAATCATGGTTGCAGAGAGGCGACAGCCCCCCCTGTAAGGTAGGGTGTTCATAATTGAAATATCAAAGGTTAGCGGTAGCGCCCTCGCAGCGAAGATTTGCACTGACCCGCACAATCGTCTGTTGCGGCGCCAGCATTGTAGCTCACTTTGCTCGCAAAGTGAGGGCCACGAACACGTAGCGAACATGACCAGCGCTTTTGGGCATGACTTTGTTGGATTTTCAGTTCATGCTTGGCCGCCACAATATTCGCCCCCCTCACTTTGCGAGCAAAGTGAACTACAGTGCTTCGCCTCAACCCTCCGCCAAATGTCCGCGCGATGCCTCTTGCAGCAGCGACGCACTCGCTATACTATTTGACTGAAAATCGTGCAGAGATTTTTCTGGATTTTAAAAACCCTACTCCTCAAAATATTTCTCCGATGGTTGCGGAAAATATCTTTTGAGAAATAGGGTCTAAACGTTTTCAGCACATTCCTTGTAAGGCCCAAAGATGCCGTGGAGCTAACAAGGAAGAAGTATCACTCATTCATCGTAATGACCTGTCCGGAACCGCGGTAGAGTTTCAGCGGACCGTCAAGTTCAACGGCCAAGACGGTGATGTCTTGGTCGAGCTGTTGCTCTGGCACATCGACATAGACGATGCCCGGCACTTCGCTCCATGAAAGTTTGTTATAGATGGTGGTCTTCAGCGGTTGTCCGTTGCCGCCAACCACGCGCACCTTTTTGATGTCGTTCACGATGCCCTTCAATTCCAGTGGGCCGTTGGGACGGTTGGGCAAGTAGAGATAGAGGATGTCACCCTTCTTGTTGAGCGCTGTGTAGCCGCCGCAGAAATGGTCGGCGGGAATACCAGCACGCGTACCATAAATGGCCTCCTTGTGCTTCGACGTCCAGCGTCCGAACGCCTTCAAAATGGCCACCTCTGGCGCGGGAATCGTGCCATCGGCCATCGGTCCGAAGTCCAAAAGGAGGTTGCCACCCTTGCTGATGCAGTCGACGAAGGTGCGGAGCAAGATTTGCGGACTCTTGAAATTATGGTCATCCGTCTGGTAGCCCCACGAATCGTTCATCGTGTAGCAGAGTTCCCAATAACGATCTTTCGGTTGCACAACAGGCACCCCGAGTTCAGGTGTGGCATAGTCGCCATAGCCCTGAATGCGCGAATTGACAATCACCGTCGGATTCTTGCCACGCAGGAGACGGATGATGCCCTCTGCATTCCAGTCTTCGGCCTTCTGCTCCCAGTCGCCGTCAAACCAGAAAAGGTCGGGATGGAACTTCGTGTTGAGCTCGTCGAGCTGCGCGAAATTGAATTTCACGAAATGCTGCCAACGCTTCGGCTCCTTCTTGATGTCATAGCGCGAGAAAGTGCGCGTCTGGTTGGGATAGTCGTCACGACTCCAGTCGAGCAACGAAAAATAAAGGCCAAGGTGCAAGTCCTTGCGTTTCTTCACTTCCTCGGCAAACGGGGCGATGAGGTCGCGCTTGGCCGGCGACTGCTTCACGGCATTGCTCTTTGTGGTCTTCGTGTCCCAAAGACAAAAGCCGTCGTGGTGTTTCGTGGTGAGAACGGTGTATTTCGCACCGCTCTGTTCTATGAGATCCACCCATTCTTTGGCATTATAATTAGCGGCAGTGAAGCCTTTCTTCTGCGCCATATAGTCGTCGAAGGAGATGCGTCCGTTATAAAACGACCAACTCTCCGACACTCCCTTCACGGCATAGATGCCCCAATGGATGAAAATACCGAGTTTGGCATCGCCAAACCAAGCCATGCGCTCGGCATAGTCGGCTGGCGTTTCTCCGGTGACGCGGTCTTGCGCCGCAGAACTGAGCGCCGTGCCTGCCAAACAGAGCGCGGCCACCAATGTCTTTATTTTGTTCATCATGATTTATTTTGCCTTGTCGAGGCCAGAACGCTTCGAACGGTTGTAACTGCGGTAGTCATCGAGTTCAATTTCCACGTCAGGTTCGCGGAGTTCTCCCTCCGTCGGGAGTTGAAACTTGAGGTATTTGATGTTCAAACCACGGGCAATCCATTGCTGCTCATAGTAAGTCTGTATGCCGAGGATGCGCTGCACCTCTTCATCCTTCTCCACAGAGAGCGTATGATAGAGGTCGTCGGTGCAGAAGAGCACAGGCAATTTGTTTTCATCAACCACGTAGTTGGTATAGGTGAAAAGGAAATTGCTGTCGGTTTTCAGATGCACCAATCCGTCGTTGACAAGGAAACGGCGGTAGCGCTCCAAGAAGAAGGTCGACGTGAGTCGCTTCGTCACCTTTTTCATCTGCGGGTCGGAGAACGTGAGCCATATCTCCGCCACCTCGCCCGGCGCGAAGAAGCGGTCGATAAATTCGATGTGCGTGCGCAGGAAGGCCACATTTTTCATGCCTTCATTGAGCGATTCCGTAGCGCCTGTCCACATGCGTGCTCCCTTGATGTCGACGCCGATGAAGTTTTTGTCGGGAAAGAGGCGTGCCAGCCCAACGGTGTATTCTCCGCGGCCGCAGCCCAATTCCAAGACGATGGGGTTGTCGTTGTTGAAAAACGTCTCGTGCCACTGGCCGCGCATTTCAAATGGTGCTTCATCCACAGCCACCCCCGGCGCCTCGAAGACGTGGGGATAGGTTGCCATATCGGCAAATTTTGCTAATTTATTCTTTCCCATTTACGGTTTCGTTTGAATCGATTTTTTCTTGCAACTGATTGAGCACGCCCTCACAGAAGGCGTTAAGTTTTTCGGCCTCCGCCATGTATTCGGTGAACTTCTCCAATTCCAGGGTTCCCGATTCAAGACCCGTCACGATTTCCTCGAGACGCTTGATAGCTTGTTCGTATGTCATGTATTTAAATAAGATAGGTATTCAAAATTGCCGCTCATTCCGTCACCACACTCTTTACGCGGCCCGAGGCCAAAACCGTGATGAGTTCGTCGCCCTTTTTGAGCAACGCGGCATCCTTCACAGCCTTCCCGTCTTTGAGGGTGATGCTGTAGCCCTGTCCGAGGATGCGTTGAGGAGAGGCTAACCGAACGGATTGCTGGAGCATCTGCAAGCGATGGCGTTCGCGCATGAGGCGAGAAGTCAACGCGGCATCCATCGCCAAGCGAAGTTTGGTCTGTCTCACCTTTGCCGCCAACACGCGCTGTTGCATGGCCACACTGAGGCGACTTTGGAAACGCAACAACCGCATGCGCTCTTTGCCGACAAACTGCGTGCGGCCGACATTCAAACGGTGTGTAAGCAACGACAAGCAGGCCTGATAATCCTTCATCTGGCGGTCGGCGGCGCGGCGCATCCGCTGCACCAAAGCATCGAGCAACTGCAATTCGCCAGCATGGCGGTCAATGAGGAAGGCGGCCACGGCGGTCGGAGTTTTCAACCGGGTGTTGGCGACATAATCCACCACGGTATCATCGCGTTCATGCCCGATACCCGTCAACACAGGCAACGGAAATTGCGCCACATTGAAGGCCAGTTCATAATTGTCAAACCCTCCGAGATCGCTCACGGCACCGCCACCACGGATGATGACAACGACACCCCAACGATCAATCTCTTCTGCCACAAGGTCGAGCGCGTCGACGATGCTCTGGCACACTTTGTTTCCCTGCATCGTGGCCGCAAAGAGCTTAGTGGTGAAACCATAGCCCGACTGCTCCAACTGGCGACAGAAATCGCCATAGCCGGCAGCCGTACTGCTGGAAATGACCGCCACGCGGGTCAGAGGGCGCGGCAGGGGAAGTTCCTTGTTGAGTTCCAACACCCCGTCTTGCCGCAACTGTTCGATGATTTCCTGCCGCTGGCGTGCCACATCGCCCAAGGTGTAGCTGGGGTCGATATTGCTGACGACAAGGCGGTAGCCATAGAGTTCGTGAAACACCACCGACACCTCAACGAGCACCTTCAAACCGGCAGCGAGGCGCTGCCCTGTCTTCTGCTCGAAGTGCGCCGCGAGCAAGGGAAAAACATCACGCCATATCATGCCGCTGGCTTTGGCGCGAAGGGCATTGCTGCGCGGGTCTTTCTCAACAAACTCCACGTAGCAATGGCCGCTCATGGCAGGCCGCACCTCACTGAGTTCGGCCACCATCCAAAAGCGCTGGTGAAAGGTCTGTTCCAGCGTGCCTCGCACGAGGTTGTTCAGTTCGTATAATGAGAGGTAGCTATTGTTCAATGTTTCTCTGAATTATTAATTAGACGATTTATTGGGGGGGGGCGCTAAGATCACCACGCGGACATTTGGCGGAGGGTTGAGGCGAAGCACTGTAGCTCACTTTGCTTGCAAAGTGAGGGGGGGCGAATATTGTGGCGGCCAAGCACGCGGCGCACATCCCACAAAGTAATGGCCCAGACCGCG
>UQCW01000069.1 GCA_900539625.1 uncultured Prevotella sp. | reverse complement strand
GCGCCCCTTACAGGGGCAGAAGCGAGAATTGATGAGCTGCGGCGAGAGATAGGGGCAAGCCCCTATCCTGGAATATGCGCCCCTTTCAGGGGCAATACCCGCACAATCTTCACCGCGCAGGGCCGCCCGGAATTTCCTTAAATTCGTTGTTACGCCGTCTGAGGCTAACCGTAAAAACAAAAAAACCTCATAATCCGAAGATTATGAGGAAATACTTTGTACTCGAAGCGGGACTTGAACCCGCACAGCCATCACTGGCCAAAGGATTTTAAGTCCTTCGTGTCTACCGATTCCACCATTCGAGCGACCTTGAGAGCGGAAAACGAGACTCGAACTCGCGACCCCAACCTTGGCAAGGTTGTGCTCTACCAACTGAGCTATTTCCGCAGATATTTTCAGAAAGATGTTGTGTTTGCAGTGGAATTTCTTTCTTGATGGTTCCAACATCTTGCTGAATGCGTGTGCAAAATTACAGTATTTTCTTCAAACAGCCAAATTTTTTGGGCGTTTTCTTCTCTGGCGGCGGTTTTTGGGGGGGATGTATATAATTAATTTGTATTTTTGTGCCTGCAAATGATGACGCAAAGCGTAAAGTTGTCCTCCGTCATCGTCCGCTTCACCCATAATTAACACCCTCTTCCATGCAACGTTATCTTCCATTTTCCGCTTTCCTCAACCGCTATTTCGATGGCAAGATACAGAAAATCACCATCGATGCAGGTTTCTCATGCCCCAACCGCGACGGTTTCATCAGCAGCGGAGGCTGCATCTATTGCAACAACCGCTCGTTTAGTCCGGGATTCACCGCAGAGAAGCGCGACATCGCCCGGCAGATGGAGGAGGGGAAACGTTTCTTCATGCGGAAATATCCGGAGATGAAATACCTCGCTTATTTCCAGTCGTTCACCAACACCTATGCCCCCGTTTCCCGTTTGAAGCAGCTCTATGAAGAGGCTTTGGACGTTGATGACGTGGTGGGCCTCGTGATTGGAACGCGCCCCGACTGCGTGAGCGACGAGTTGCTGCATTATCTGGCGGAACTACGGCGGCGGCATTTCGTTATGATGGAATATGGCGTGGAATCCACCGATGATGCCGTGTTGCGCCGCATCAACCGCGGCCATGATTATGCCTGCGCTGTTGAGGCCGTGCGCCGCACTGCCGCTGCAGGTTTGCCAGTTGGCATACATCTTATATTGGGACTTCCCGGGGAAAGTGCGGACCACGTCTGTCGCGTGGCAGGAGAAGTCTCTGCCCTGCCTGTCGACATCGTGAAGCTCCATCAGCTTCAAATCATCAAAGGCACGCCTTTGGCCCGCGAGTATCAGGAAAATCCTGCTTGCGTCAGGCTCTTCACGGTGGATGAGTATGTTGATGTCGTTGTGGATTTTCTGGAGCGCTTGCGCCCCGACATCGTGGTGGAGAGATTCACGTCGCAATCGCCCGCCGACCTTCTGTTGGCACCAGAATGGGGATTGAAAAACTATCAGTTTGTGGAGCTGGTCAAGAAGCGTTTGGAGCAACGCGACACTTGGCAGGGACGCCTCTATAAGGGCGCGGAAAGAGACTGAAGGTCAGCGCGGATGGCAATAAGCATGCGCACATGATAGACGAACAAAGCGCGAAAGGGAGCGCCCTGAAAGGGCAGCCAGTTCTCAGCCCAGGGCAACGCCCTGGGTATCAGTATATAAACGCCTACGCCCTGTAAGGGCAAAAGTATGGGCGAACGGTTGACTTTTACTTTTGCCCTTACAGGGCGTAGGGATTGGGGAACATGACACCCAGGGCGTTGCCCTGGGCTACGGACTTGCTGGGCTTTCAGCCCGCGCAGGGCCGCAGACAAGGCTTTTCCCGCACTATCTCTATTACTTAATCTTCCAATTTTAGTAATGGTGAAAGAATAAGTTGAGCAATTAATACCATTACTTACCCCTACTATATAAGCCAGTTTAGAACATCCCCCTCTCAGAGAAAACAATGCAAGAAGAAAACAACACAAACGTCCAGCCCGCCTCGGCTGCCGACTACGACGAGAGCAAAATCCGCCATCTCGACGACGTGACCCACATCCGCCAGCGTCCCGGTATGTATATCGGACGCCTTGGCGACGGTTCGCACGCCGAAGATGGTATCTATGTGTTGCTCAAGGAAACCATCGACAACAGTATCGACGAATTTAACGAAGGTTTCGGCAAGCGCATCGAGGTGAACATCCTGGACGAGCACGCCGCAGAGGTGCGCGACTATGGCCGTGGTATTCCCCTCGGCGCCCTGAAGGCTGCCGTTTCGCAGCTCAACACGGGTGCAAAATACGACACCGCCGTCTTCACCGCTTCCGTCGGCATGAACGGTGTGGGCCTCAAGGCCGTCAATGCCCTGAGTGCCCGCTTCGTGGCCCGCAGCTGCCGCGAGGGAAAGATGCGCGAGGTGACGTTTGAGAAAGGACAGCTCGTCAGCGACATCGAGGGCGAGACACAGGAAGAAAACGGCACCTACGTCTTCTTCCAGCCCGACGCCACGCTCTTCACCAACTTCCGTTTCCGCATGGAGTTTGTGGAGAACATGCTGAAGAACTATACCTACCTCAACACCGGCCTGGCCATCTTCAACAACAACCAGCGCATCATCAGCCGCAATGGTTTGGAAGACCTGCTCAACGACAACATGACGGAACCAGGCATCTATCCCATTGTGCACCTCTCAGGCCCTGGCATCGACATCGCCTACACCCATACGCAGCAGTATGGTGAGGAATACTATTCTTTCGTCAACGGCCAGCACACCACACAGGGCGGCACCCACCAGAGTGCCTTCAAGGAACACATCGCCCGCACCATCAAGGAATATTTCGGCAAGAACTTCGACGTGCAGGACGTGCGCAACGGCCTCGTGGCCGCCATCGCCATCCGTGTGATCGAACCGCTCTTCGAGAGCCAAACGAAAATCAAGCTCGGCTCGCTCACCATGGCGCCCGACAAAGACTCCAACGGCAACCCCTTCCCACTCTCGGGCGTGAGTGTCAACAAATTCGTTGGCGACTTCGTGAAGGAGAACGTCGACAACTATCTCCACAAACACCTCGACGTGGCCGACGTGCTCTTGCAGAAAATTCAGGAGAACGAGAAGGAGCGCAAGGCCATCGCTGGCGTGACGAAACTGGCGCGTGAGCGGGCCAAAAAGGCCAACCTCCACAATCGTAAACTGCGCGACTGCCGCGTGCATCTCAACGACCCAGCGCCAAAGGCATCGAAGAAAAAGGCACAGGAAACGGAAGCCGATGACTACGACCCACGTTTCGACTCCGCCATCTTCATCACGGAGGGCGACTCCGCCAGCGGTTCCATCACGAAAAGCCGCGACGTCAACACGCAGGCCGTGTTCTCCCTGCGCGGCAAGCCCCTCAACTGCTACGGACTGACCAAAAAGGTGGTGTATGAAAACGAGGAATTCAACCTCTTGCAGGCCGCACTCAACATCGAAGACGGACTCGACGGACTGCGCTACAACAAAGTCATCGTCGCCACCGATGCCGATGTCGACGGTATGCACATCCGCCTCCTCATGATCACCTTCTTCCTCCAGTTCTTCCCCGACCTCATCAAGAAGGGACACGTCTTCATCCTCCAGACGCCCCTCTTCCGCGTCAGAAATAAGAAAAAGAAGGTGCGCACGGCGCCGCGCGTGAAGAGTGTTGACGAGCAGAGCGCTGGTGCCGCCATCCTCAAAAAGGCCAAGACCTCCGACCGCTCAGAGTTTGAAACCATCTATTGCTACAACGAGGAAGAACGCCAGGCCGCCATCGAGCAGCTCGGCCCCGACCCCGAAATCACGCGATTTAAAGGACTGGGAGAAATTTCCGCCGACGAGTTCAAACACTTCATCGGCCCCAACATGCGCCTCGACCAGGTGACGCTCCACAAGAGCGACCAGGTGAAGGAACTCCTTGAATATTACATGGGAAAGAACACTATGGAGCGCCAAAACTTCATCATCAACAACCTCGTGGTGGAAGAAGACCCAGCCGAGGAAGACGAAGAAATTTGACAGAGAGGCCGCCATCTGGCCTTTCCAAAACAGAGCAAAACAATGAAACGCATCGCCATCTTCCCGGGGTCGTTCGACCCCTTCACCGTCGGCCACGCCAGTATCGTGGAGCGCGGACTGCCGCTGTTTGACGAAATCGTCATCGGCGTGGGTGTCAACGAAAACAAAAGGGCGCTCTACACTGCCGAAGAACGTGTGGAACACATCCGGCAGCTTTATGCCGACGAACCGCGCGTGAGGGTTGTCTCTTATTCCGACCTCACCATCGACCTGGCACACCGCGAGGGCGCGAAATTCATCTTACGCGGACTCCGCTCGGTGAAGGATTTCGAATATGAGCGCGACATCGCCAGCATGAACCAGCGCCTCGGCGACGTCGAGACGGTGTTGCTCTTCACCGACCCCAACTATCTCAGCATCTCCTCAAGCGTCGTTCGCGAACTCATCGCCTTCGGCAAAGACGTGACAGATTTTCTACCCAAGAAAAAATAAAGACCCATCGTGAAAAAACATCTCATCCTCGTGTGCCTCGCGCTCTTCTGCGCCTGCACAACGGTCTTCGCCCAGAAACGCGGCGAGCCCGACATTGATGTGGAACAGCTTCGCAAATTGCAGTTTGCACAACTGGCCATCTCTAATCTCTACGTCGACAGTGTCGACCAGAAAAAACTCGTGGAGGATGCCATCAACGGCATGCTCTCCAAACTCGACCCGCATTCCTCCTACACCAATGCTGAGGAGACCCGCAAGCTCAACGAACCTCTGGAGGGCAACTTCGAGGGCATCGGCGTGCAGTTTAATATGCTCAACGACACGCTCGTTGTCATCCAGCCAACGGCCAAAGGCCCCAGCGAGCGGGCTGGCATCGTGGCTGGCGACCGCATCGTGAGTGTCGACGGCCGCCCCATCGCCGGCGTGAAGATGGACCGCGACAGCATCATGCGCCTGCTTCGCGGACCGAAAAACTCCAAAGTAGTGCTTGGCGTGGTACGTCGCGGCGTGAAAGCGCCCCTGTCGTTTAAGGTGACGCGCGACAAGATTCCCGTCAACACGGTCGACGCGGCCTATATCATCGCCCCCGGCATCGGCTATATCCATCTGGAGCGCTTCGGCGCCACCTCGGGCAAGGAAGTCCACGACGCCATTGCCAAACTCCAGGGCGAAGGCATGGAAAAGCTCATCTTCGACCTCGGTGTCAACGGCGGCGGCTATCTCGGCGCGGCCGTCGACGTCGCCAGCGAATTTCTCCCCGGCGGCAGTCTGGTGGTCTACACACAGGGCCGCACGGGAAAAGACTCGCAGTTGCGTGCCAGCAGCAACGGCCTCTTCCGTAAGGGCGGCCTCGCCATCCTCGTCGACGAATACACCGCCTCGGCCGCCGAAATCGTGAGCGGTGCCGTGCAAGACCACGACCGCGGCGTCATTGTCGGCCGCCGCACCTTCGGCAAGGGCCTCGTGCAGCGTCCCGTGGAACTTCCCGATGGCTCAATGATACGCCTCACGGTCTCTCACTATTATACCCCCTCGGGCCGCTGCATCCAGAAGCCCTACGTGAAGGGAGAGAAAGAGAAATACAACGAAGACCTCAACACGCGCTTTACGCATGGCGAACTGATGCACCTCGACAGCATCCACCTCGACAGCACAAAGGTCTATACCACGTTGGAAAAACACCGCACCGTCTACGGCGGCGGTGGTATCATGCCCGACATCTTCGTGCCACTCGACACCACGAGTTACACGCCTTACTATCGCGCCCTCTCGCGCAACAACCTCATCACGCAGGCCGCCCTGCGTTTCACCGATAGCAACCGCAAGCCCATCCTGCGCCGCTATAAGTCGTTCGACGACTACCTCTCTTCCTACGCCATCCCCACCTCTCTCCTCGACGACATCGAGAAAGAGGCCGAGAAGAAGGGCATCAAACCGAAAGATGAGGCCGAGCGTAAGGAGGCACGCGAAGACATGGCCTTTATGCTTAAAGCCCTCGTGGCCTACAACGTATGGGACCGCAACGAGTATTTCCGCATCATCAATCAGAAGAACGACATCGTGAAGCGGGCGCTCGAAGAGCTCCAGAAACCCTAAGACGGGGTGGAAAAATATATAATATCTTTTAGGTAGGGTGTTCAAAATCCAGAAAAATTAAGTAGATGGAGATTGTACGGAAAAGCCCTATCTGCGGCCCTGCGCGGGCTGAAAGCCCAACAAGTTCATAGCCCAGGGCAACGCCCTGGGTACCATATCCCCATTCCCTACGCCCTGTAAGGGCAAAAGTAAAAGCCAACCATTCGCCCATACTTTTGCCCTTACAGGGCGTAGGTGTTTATATACTGATACCCAGGGCGTTGCCCTGGGCTGAGAACTGGCTGCCCTTTCAGGGCGCTCGCGGCGGCGGTTCGAATTAATCGAATTTTTGCAACGGGGTTGCGGGCTGCGCCGCAGTTCATTGGTTGGCCTCAGACGGCGTAACAACGAATTAAACGAATTAACGAATTGCCGGGCCGCTCGGGTACGGGGGATTGCCCCTGAAAGGGGCTCATATTTAGGGTAGGGGCTTGCCCCCTACCTCTTGGGGCTGATTTATGAACCTCGCCCCTGTAAGGGGCTCATATCTCGAATCTTGTTGCGGGGCAAGCCCCGCCCACGATATGCGCCCCTTACAGGGGCAGCAGCGAGAATCGATGAGCTGCGGCGGGAGATAGGGGCGAGCCCCTATCCTGGAATATGAGCCCCTTACAGGGGCAGCGGCGCCGCATAGTCCACAATATATTTCAGACAAGTTCGCGACATATCCGTCCCCCTCACTTTGCGAGCAAAGTGAGCTACAGTGCTTCGCCCCTTTCCTCGCCGCCAAGAAATTCGTTAATTCGTTTAATTCGTTGTTATGCCGTCTGAGGCCAATTATAAAATTCGTTGTCATCCTTCGCCCCAGTCCCTCGCCGCCAAGAAATTCGTTTAATTCCTTGTTACGCCGTCCGAGTCTAACCATAAAATACGTTGTAATGCGGCGCCAAATATATCTTGTTGTCCCGCCCCAATCCATTTTTACAACTTTTTGCACCTCCCCGTCACATTTTCTTAAAAATCCCATTACTCCCCGTTCTTCGCCCCTTTCCCTCTCCTCCATCCTCACTGCAAAACGCAAAAAACTATTTCCTAAGCACTTAATATAATGTTTTTTGAAAAATTTTTCTTGATTCCCTATTGGATTTAAGACAAAATTAATAACTTTGCCCTCAGACAATTAAAAGCCATATCCATTCTAACTTAAAAATTGTCCAACTCATAGAATAAACCTAACTACAAATAATAAATTAATAACTTATGAAGAAAATTACTTTTCTGCTTTCGTTGGTATTCGCCTTTTTTTGGGGGGGGGTATAACGGCAAGTGCTCAGGTGCAACTGGGTGAAGCACTTGATCGCAGCACATGGAGCGTTTCAGCTTCAAGTTGGTGTATCGATTCAGGTACAACTGGTAACGTTACCGATATCAAGGACGGTAAGACTAACACTTATTGGCATTCAAACTGGAAGGCAAACGGCACAGGTAAAGGCGGTTCTCTGCCAGAATACTTTATCGTTGACCTTGGTGAAGTTAAGGAAATCAGCGGTTTTGGTTACATGCCGAGAACGAGTGGTAATGGTATGTGTACCTCGTATAAGGTCTATGTCAGCAAAACACCGTTTAACGATGTAACTATCCCCGCTACAGATGCGTCACATAAGGACGCTGTTAAGAACAAAACAGGCGAAGTGAAAGCTGGCACCATGTCTTGGGATGGCGGCTACAAACAGACAGACGTGGCTTTTGATGCCAAAGTGATGGGCCGTTATGTCTTGTTCGTAACATTGGACAGTGATGGTCAAGATCCTCACAAATGGGCCAGCTGTGCAGAGTTCTACGTTTATGAAGCTTACAACACAAAGGCTGGTTTGTCAAAGGAAATCAAAGAACTCCAGTATGTGGTTGACAACAGCGGTGTGAATCCTGGTCAATACAGTGCTGCTAATTCTGCAGCCATCGCTGCGGCTGTAGCCAAAGCCAAGGCTGTGCTTGATACAGAAGGTGCTACGATGACTCAGTATGGTGATGCCTTGAACACGTTGAAGGCAGAAACTAATGGTCTTGTCGTTGTGAATCCGCTTGAAGCTGGCTATTACATGATTGTCAGCGGTTACCAGGCTTTTAAGGATAAACAAGGCGTTGAAAAGGCCATGTATGCAAAGGCTGGTGCTCCAGCTTGGAAAACTCTGAACCAGAAAGATGGTACACAATATTGGCAGTTAAAGGCAGTTGAAGGCGGTTTCGCGCTCTACAACCTTGGTCGTGAAAAATACATTTCTGGCGTTGACGCATTAGGCGATGAAACAGTGTTGACGTTCGATAACCTCACAACTCCTGGTGATTTTAAAATCAAGAAAGGAAGTAATGTTTTTCATGCATTATATCACAATGAAGGTACTGGTAATGAAGGCGATATAACAAGTTGGGATGGCAATGCCAACTCTCCTTCTTCATGGATGCTTAGAAGAGTGGAAGATATCGAAGCTTTGAAGCCTGCTTTTGCTGCTGAAGCTCGCAAACCGATTATGGCAGCTATCGCAAAAGTTGACGTTAGCGCACTCGACGGCGTAAATCCTGGACAGATTGCTGATCCACAAGCATTGGATGAAGTAAAGAATCTTGTGACCACTTCAACGGCTAATGCAAATGCAGAAACAAATGTAAAGGCATTGTTGGATATGGAAGGAACTTTCAAGACAGCGTCTGCTGCCCTTTTGACTCAGCACTGCAACAAGATTGATACCAAAAAGTATTATCGCATTAAGAACAAAAAATACGATCACTACATTGGCTGGAAGGAAGGTACATCAAACACGGTTAAGATGAATGATGACGACAAGGCAGCCGTTGACCAGCTCTGGCAATTCGTAGAATCGAATGGTAAATTCAAACTGCTCAATGTCAATGCAGGAACTTATTTGGCAAATGTAGCAGGAGGTAAGGAAAATACATCAGATCTCAATGCTGGCGGTGCTGACTATACCGTGTCACTTTCAGGTGCACCTTGCTTTGAGATTAAGGATGGTACTAAGCCTGTTCAAGAAGAAGTCAACCAGAATTTGAACTGGTGGTATGATAATGATGGTAACGCAAAATGGTATCTGATTGAAGCAACAGATATCGAAGTCGCTCTCCACGACGCAGGCGAAGCTTCTTACGCAACCACCTATCTGCCGTTCTCTGTAAGCGCTGCTGAAGGTGCAGAGCTTTACACTGGCGAATTGAATGGTAACGTTATGAATCTGACGAAGAGCCACACTGGTGTTGCTGCAGAGCAGGGCATCGTGCTCGTTGGCGAAAGCTCAGCTACGAAGGCTGTCCTCACCATCGGTGAAGGCACTGCCACCAGCAAGGGCCTTGAAGGTACGTTGGCTCCGAAGACCGTTGAGGCAAGCTTTGTTCTCACGCTCGGTAAGTCGGGCAGCGAAGTCGGTTTCTTCGCATTCACTGGCACTCAGATTGGCGCCAACAAGGCATACGTTGAGAAGACGGCAGGTGCTTCAGCCGTGATGATCAACTTCGGCGAAGTGACAGGCATTGAAAATGCTGTGGCTCCTGAAGCTGCCAACGCTCCGCTCTACGACCTCAGCGGTCGCCGTGTCGTGAAGGCAGTGAAGGGTGGTCTCTACATCCAGAACGGCAAGAAGTTCATTGCCCGTTAATAAACATGTATCATCAGTAAAAACATACGATATGAAAAAGAAATATATCGCTCCGCAGAGCACTGAGGTGAACCTCTTCACCGAATCGCTCATGATGAGCGCATCGAATATTAATATGGGCGTTGACTCAAGCAAGGAAACTCCAGACAACTGGAGCAACAAGCAAGGCTGGAGCAGCGAAAACTGGTCGGAAAGCGACGAGGAGATCTAATCTCCCCGACATAAAAAATGCAAGCGCGGAATTGATTCGGTTCAATTCCGCGCTTTTTTTGTTGGAAGTGTCAACGGCATTACTGAGATGTCGCCGATTCGCGGCCGCAGGTAGCGCTACTCGCGGCCGAGGGTAATGCTACTCGCGGCCGAAGGTCGCACGAATCGCGGCCGCAGAACGATGAATTGTTAAAGGGGATGGGGAAATATGTGTGGGAGATGGGGAGGCTGGCGCTTTGGGGCGCAGCATTGTAGCTCACTTTGCTCGCAAAGTGAGGGGCGCGAAGGTTGGGGCGATAGCACTGCCCCTGTAAGGGGCTCATATTTAGGGTAGGGGCTTGCCCCTACCTTTTGAGGCCGATTTATGAA
>UQCW01000068.1 GCA_900539625.1 uncultured Prevotella sp. | reverse complement strand
GCATGTGTTAAGCCTGTAGCTAGCGTTCATCCTGAGCCAGGATCAAACTCTTCATTGTAATATAATGTTTTTGTTTTCTCTGTTTTAACGGCTCTTCTTGGATGTTACCTGTTTAATGAATTGACAGTACTTGATTTACCCGAACACCTTAGCTTCTTATATTAATAAGGAGTAAGAATGCTCATTGTCTTGTACTTCTCTTAAAAGTTTTATGTAAGAATTTTATAGATCTCTTTGCTTGGTGGGGTGGTGAGTGGTGTACCGCTCGTCCCGTTTAGCGAGTGCAAAATTACGGACTTTTCCCATAACCACCAAATGTTTTCGCAATTATTTTCTAAGAAATTTTCGTGCAATATCACTAAAGCGCTGCACGACAACGCTTTAAACGCAGAAAAATTTTTCATATTATTTTCGGATGGCAACAGGTAAAGTCATAAAACGCCCGTTTGACGCGCAAATCTTTTAAGGGGCTAATAATTCCGATGAGGTGATTTGTGCCACATCGGAAGTGTTATCTTGTAAGTAAACGGAAGGGCATAGCGGGCTATGTGACTGAGGCTACTTGCGGAAAGACGCTTCCGAGAAGGTGAAAAGCGACCATCAGAATATTTAGTAATGTTGCCCCAATCGGGTTCATGAGCATTTGGCGTTAAAACATTAATGGGGGTATCTCATTCCTCAAAAATAGGGCGAGCCAATCCTGTCCCTATACTTTATAGCGAACGCCCTCCCGCGTTCGATTGCGTCTCGTCCTGCGTTCGAACGTGTCTCGTCCCGCGTTCGAACGTGTCTCGTCCCGCATTCGCTAAAAAGTATAGGGACTGCAGGCCGACGCATTACTTTAGGGTTTTCAAAATCCAGAAAATCTCTGCGCGGTTTTGGGTCAAATAGCAGGGCGGCATAGCAACAAGAGGTGCTGCGCGAACATTCGGTGAAGGTCTGAGGCGAAGCACTGTAGCTCACTTTGCGAGCAAAGTGAGGGGGACGAATATTGTGGCGGCCAAACACGGCTAAAAATTCAACAAAGTCATGCCCTAAAGCGCTGGGCATGTTCGCTACGTGTTCGTGGCCCTCACTTTGCGAGCAAAGTGAGCTACAATGCTGGCGCCGCAACAGACGATTATGCGGGCCAACGCAAATCTCCGTTGCGAGACACGCTACTGTCAATATTTAATATGCTTTCTTGAACGCCCTACCTTACAGGGGCGAGGTTCATAAATCGGCCCCAAGAGATAGGGGCAAGCCCCTACCCTAAATATGAGCCCCTTTCAGACGCTCAAGCGGCATCATTTATCCTCTGCAAGTTCCAATTGATTATGTATCAACTCAAAATAATATCCTCTATTTGCCACCAGCTGCTCATGCGTTCCCTGCTCCACGATTTCCCCATGACGCAAGACAAGGATGTTGTCAGCATGACGAACCGTGGAGAGGCGGTGGGCTATCACGATGCGCGTGCGGTCTGCAAACACCGCCTGCAGATTCTCCGTGATTTTCCGTTCGTTTTCGGCATCCAGCGAACTTGTGGCCTCGTCCAGCATGAGATAAAGCGGACTCTTGTAAACCGCACGCGCGATCATCATGCGCTGCCGCTCTCCGCCGCTCACGCCGATTCCCTCGCTGCCAATTTTGGTCTCGACACCGATGGGAAGCCCCTTGACATAGTCTTCCAAACAGGCGGCACTGACAGCCGCTGCCAACCGTCCCTCGTCCATCGCTTCGCCAAGAACTATATTGCGGCGTATCGTGTCAGAAAACACGAAATTGTCCTGCATCACAATACCGGTGACACGGCGCATGGATTTGGCGCTGAAGCAAGTCAGCGGCTGTCCGCCCAAAAGGATTTCGCCCTCCGTGGGCTGATAGAATTTCAGAAGAAGTTTCATCAGTGTTGTCTTTCCGCTGCCGCTTTCCCCGACGATGGCCGTCATCTGCCCTGCTGGAATCGTGAGATTGAGGTGCTTCAACACGGGCTGGCCGATGCTGCCCGTATAGGAGAAGGAGAGGTCTTTCACCACGATGTCGCGCGGGGTGTCTGTCGGAACGTCAAGAAGTTCCACACCATCTTCGTCCTCACAGAGATGCACTTCCTCCGAGCGTTCCAAACTGATTTTCGCATCTTGAAACTGCTGGAGGAAACCGATGAGCTGCGAAAGCGGACCGCCAACCTGCCCTATGATGGCCGAAATGCTCATCATCATGCCGAGGGTGAGGTCGCCGTGTACGACAGAGGCGGCAATCCAGCAGGTGATCAATATGTTCCGGAGCTGGCCGATGAGCGTGAAGCCTGTGTTCTGCACTTGCCCCAAGCGGAGCGACTTCTGATTCATGGCATACTGCCGCTGCTGGAGCGTGCGCCACTCTTCAATCTTGTAGTCCTCATATCCGTTGAGCTTGATGTCGGTGATTCCCGACATGAGTTCGTAGAGCTTGTTCTGGTTTTCGCTGCTCAGTTTGAACTGCTCATAGTCTATCACTTTCCGGTGGCGGAAGAAATACGTCATCCATAGTGTGCTCAGAATAGTAAAGAAAATGTAGGCCGCCAGAATCATCGGACTATACCAGCCGATGATAGTTAAAAAGAAAGGTACGGAAACGAGGGAGAAAAACGTCTGCACGGTTCCCTGTGTCACGAAACTCTGAAGGCGGGCATGGTCGCCGATGCGCTGCTGGTAGTCGCCGACGCTCTTGGTGTCGAAGAATGTCATCGGAAGCCGCAGGAGTTTTGTGAGATAGTCGCCGAGTATGCGCATACTGATATGGGTGCTCATGTGAAGAGTGACCCAGCTGCCTATAAGGCTCATCGAGAACGACCCGATGAAGAGCGCCACCTGCGCCAGCATGATGTTGATGATCAGTCCCATGTTGCGCATGCCGATTCCCTCGTCCACCATCTTCTGTGTCAGGAAAGGAGTGACGAGCGAAAGCAACAAGCCTAAGAGCACCATGAAAGACGTGAAGGCCATCTGCCACTTGAAAGGCCAGACGTATTTTTTTGAGAAACGCACGAAACTGTGCTTTTCCTTGACAGACTGACGGCTGAAGAAATCCTCACGCGGTGCGATGGCCACAACAACGCCCTTGTTGCCGTTAAGCCAGTATTTCGCGAAAGCCTCTTCCGTGAAGCGGTGGCGGCCGTATGCAGGATTGGCCACCTTGTAATGCCAGCGTCCCGTGAGTTTGCTGCGGTCTACGCTTTCCAGCACAACGAAATGGTTCTGCTCCCAATGCAATATGGCCGGTAGCGGACATTTTTCCCGCAGCTGTTCCAATGTCATTTCAAAGCTGCGGCTCTCCGCCCCTATTTTGTCCAAGGCGTCGCGTATGCCCGCAACGCTCACTCCCTCGCGGGTGAGATGCGAGAGTGTGCGCAAATACGACAGCGGGTAGTCCTTTCCATAGCATGAGGCAATCATGCGTATGCAAGCCGCGCCGCAGTCCATCTGGTCAAACTGCCGCGTGAATTTCAATTTGGAGCGGGAGAATATATCTTTCAGCATCAATCGTTTTTGTAAATAAAATCAAAATTCTACAACCTATTTACCTAAAAGGTAGGGTGTTCAAAATCCAGGAAAATCTCTGCGCGGTTTTGAGCCAAATAGCAAGTGGCGAAGCATGCGCACATGATAAACGAACAAAGCGCGAAAAGGAGCGCCCTGAAAGGGCAGTCAGTTCATAACCCAGGGCAACGCCCTGTGTATCAACGTATAAACGTCTACGCCCTGTAAGGGCAAAAGTATGGGCGAACAGTTGGCTTTTACTTTTGCCCTTACAGGGCGCAGGAATGGGGAACACGGCACCCAGGGCGTTGCCCTGGGCTATGAACCTGCTGGGCTTTCAGCCCGCACAGAGCCGCAGATAGGGCTTTTCCGCACAATCTTCATCGATTTAGTATTCCAATTTTGAACACCCCACCTGTAAGGCCATATTTATTGTCTCTTCTTCGGCTGGATATTCAACCGGTAAATCAAGTGCAGCATGCCGTAGCTCGGAATCACGTTGCGGTAAGTCTCCGTGCGTCCCTGTCCGTTGAGTGAATGTGTCACGGTTGAGAGGTTGTGCAGGATGTCGAAGCCCTCGAGCGCAACTGTCAGGCGTTTCTTGAAGAACTTCTTCGAGAGACGTGCGTTCCAGACGAGTTCGTCCGTATTCATCTCGTGTGCCTCATATCCGCGGCGGCTGTACATCGTCAGGTCGGTGAAGATCTGGAAGTCGAACGGGAGTTCAAACTGTCCTGTCAGCCCGTAATTGAAGTTGGCGGCATTCACCGTTGAGAAGTCCTCGCGAGCGCTTGTGGCGTTGCGCCATGTTCCGCTCACCTTCGCCCCGATTTTCTGGCTTCCGATTTTGTAGTCGAGTTTCAAGGTCTCAGTGAGGAACAGGGTCTTCACCTTGCTGCGCGGATTCATGTTTTCTCCTTCAACGGTGATGAGGTCTACATTGTTGTAGAACTGCGAAGAGGTCGACGTGCCGAAATAAATGCGGTGTTTCTTGTCGAGCGCCATATTGTAGTTCACGCTTCCCGAAACATTATAGTTGCCGTTGATGTTCACCTGCTGGAAGGTGGTAGCACCCGTCTGGCGGTTATAAAGTCTCGAATAGCCAAATTGGTTCTTCGAAATGTTGTAGGCCAGTCTGGCATTGAAGGAACGCTGCTTGCGCGGACTGTTGTTCTTATAGTATAACGACAGATTGTGGAGGTAGCTGTTCTTCAAGCGTGCGTTGCCCACGTCAATGTGCAGCGGGTTGTTGTCGCTTCTGTAGTCCAAAGTCTGCACGAGGTCATACAGTCTCCCTTCCATACTATATTGCAGTTGCACCTGACGCTGCCAATTATGCCAATTGTGCGTAAGTTCAAAAGAAGGATTGAAAGTCACCGCCGTCTTGCTGAACAGAGTATCAATATGGATGTCGCGCTGATAGTCCAGTTCGCGTCGGGTAATAACCAAAGGTAGCTCAGCACTGACGGACATGTATGCACCTTTCTTACCTACCGAACCTTCCCAATGCGATTGTATGCTTATTTCATTTTTATCCGTGTTGAGCGTTTTGTTGAAACTGTTGCCACGGTCAACAACATTGAGGTATTCACTTTCCGATGGCAGCATTCCCAACGGGTTGTTGATGTTCCAATCAGCCAACTGCTCAAGACGGTAAATGCCATAGTTATCGCGGATATATATATGTTCGTATTTATATGACGGCGTAATCGACATATTGAATGGCAAGAAATACCAGTATCTCAACCGACCATAGTAGGAGTTTATCTTATATGGCTTTTCGTTATAGAAGCGGTTGCGAATGTCGCTTACGCTGTTTGCATTTTGTGGATAGTCAAGACGATAACGGTTGTAGGTTTGGGTCACATAGTCTTGAAAAGAAGCAGACGCATCGATATTGACAAAATCATCCGAGAATGGAATTTTCTGATTGACGCTTGCATACAAATATGCAACCATGTCATGACCGTCATTTTGCGTTTCGTTAAGGGTTCTGTTCACTGCCCACGCCTGTAACCAGGGAGTTATACCAGGATTCATTATGCTGTCGGTCAGTCCAGACATCGACGTAATGTCTCTGTTGAATCTTGCAGAAGCGGAGACTTCATAATTATTGTAGTTCTTATACTGGAAATATGGCATAAACTGCAATTCAGTTTTCTTCCACATAAAGCACCAGTTATGGTTCGTTGAGAAATTCGTATAGCAATTTCTGCTCCTGCTGTAACTATGTAAGAAAGTGTTACCACCCGTCAGGAACTGTTCTCCAACGGAGCTATATATATTGTCGGCATCAGAATGCGTCAATGAAACATCACCAGAAACCTTAAAACGTTTACGCTTGTCGCTGACCAGATAGTCCACTCCGCCAGTTTTTGTGGTCTGCAAGCCATCCAAGGAGTTCGAGGGAGTCCAATCTCCGCTTTCTCCAGGCTTACGTGTTTCGTTGATATTGTTGAAATTGGCGAACGCTGACACACGCGACTGCGGCGTGAAGCGCAAGGCAAAAAGACGTCCAATATATCTGTCTTTTGTTCCTGCCGCCCCCTCGGCATTGGCCAAAACACCAATGGAATATTGCTTCTTCAGCTTTATGTCCATGACATACTCCTCATCAAAGCCCAAATTCTTGCCAGCAAAACGGCTCAGGTCACCTTGTTTTTTATATACCTGCACTTGGTTGACAGTATATGAAGGCAGATTTTCCAAAAGCACGGTATTGTCTTTCTTGAAGAAATCCTCGCCATTGAGCAAGAGGCTCTCAACATATTTGCCGTTCACATATATTTCTCCGTTGCTTTTCAGTTCAACTCCAGGCAACTGCTTGATTAAGGCATCGAGCATAGATCCTTCTGCCATTTGGAAAGCATCGGCATTAAACACCAAGGTATCTTTCTTTGTATAGAACTTGACGCGTGAAGCCGTCACGGTTGCCACACCGAGTTTCTGCTCACGTTGGCGTTTCAATTTTACAGTGCCGTAATTGTAATATTTCATACGGCCTCTTGGATTAAAATTAATACGCTTATACTGTGTTTGATAATTGTCGAAAGAAAATTTCACGATATATGTAGCAGGCTCGTCTTTAACCTTAAGTAACCAGGCTTTTTTTGTTTCGCTTACTTGCCCTTTCCAGCCTGTATACATTGAATCTATCACCACACTATCACTTGTCATAAGAACTGCCTTGACATTCTCCATCAGTCTATTTGTCAGCCAGTCGTGTACATCTCCATAGATGTATTTTTGCGCATAAGAGTGGCTTTGGCTTAGGGCAAGACACAAAGCGGCAATCAAGAAAAATAATCTATTTCTCATGGTCTTTTATTTAATGGTTTCGATAATAAGTAATGGTAAGCAGGTGGTTAAAAATATTTTAAATATGCCAAAAGCATTATTCCTTAATCTGAAACGCAGAACAAACTGAGAGCAGAGCATCAAACTTGTTTGAATGCTTTACCGAGGTGCAACCTGTGTTACGCAAACACTCTCTCTGGCTCATCTACTTACCTTGTTTTCAGTCGCAATGCCCGCATTGCTCTTTCAAACCAAGGTGGCATATCAGTATATGCCGATAGAGCATTTCAAATATTAAATACATTCTAACCTTCTACAAAAAAATAACCTGTACAATCATTAGGTATAAAGATTTGCATTCATACGCGCTGTATTCTTGTCATTTTTGAAATACGTCAAGCCACATAGGCCAACAATGTTCCCTCTCCCTAATTCCAAAAACCAACGAGATACAAGTCAGAATTAATCAACTTACTCTTTCACCATTACTAAATTATAAATTAGAATCTTGTCGTCTGAAATACGGGGGTGTCCTTGACACCCCCAAAAATTAGAACACAAATGACAATCCAATTAGAGATTGGGTTGATGCAGTCGGTGTCGTGTCCTTGGTCGGAGCAGGAGAGACCTGACAACCAGACTTACATTCGTTTTGACAAGCATCCTTGCAACTGCTCTGACAAGTACCATACTGGCAACTATTATTACAGCCATTCTGACAACCATTTTCACAACCATCCTGCATTGCAAAAACATCAAAACCCGTAGTTGCAATAGTACAGAAACCACCTAAGAGTTTGCCCTCTTTTGTCTCAACCAATGCCGGAATCTCAATTTCCAACATTTCGAGTTCTTGAACTTTAGATTTTAGTTCCATAGCTCATTCTTTTAAAAGTTAATTATTTAAATTCCAGCAAGATTCTAATATGAAACTCGCCCTGTTTTCAATATGTATTCAAGACGACCACGCACTCTTTCCAGCTTTGCATTATCGTCCAGTCCGAAAAGACACTCCGCATTTTCGTCTGCATCCAATTTTGTCTGAGAGCATCCGCCGTGACAGATTGGATAAATCACGCATGCCTTGCAATGCTTGTTGCCGTACTTCAACGCCATTCTTTTATGGAAACGCTCGTTCCATTCGATTTCGCCATCTGCATTGAGCACACCTTCACGAATGTCAGGGGTTATATTTATTGCAGTGCATTTATATACGTTTCCGTCAAAATTGATTGAAGCCTGATTCTCGGCATCGTCGCGACATCTTTGATTATTATAGTTCTTCTCGATTCTGACCTGTTGGTCTTCTTTCATGAAAAGATTTGCCAATTTCAAAGCCTTCTCGCGCACTTCCGTTTTGCTTTTTTCCTGCCAAACCTGCTGAAAATCGAAATATATCAATTTGCGCTCTTCTGGGGTAAGTTCCTCAAAATCGTCAAGCACGTCAACCAAAGAATCGATATTGTCTTCCGTATAGTTGAATCGGCAATTAACGCGCATTCCCGCACGCACGGCACCGAATAAATTATCCAAAATTATGCGATACGTTGGTTCACCACTGGCAGTACATCTTGACTTGTTATGTTTCTCTTCGTTGCCGTCAATGGTTATTTGGAATCCCGGCTTGTCGGCCAAAGGTATTTTCAACAGTTCTTTACGAACTTCTTCCGTCAAGAGCACACCGTTTGTCGTAAAATTCAAGAACATATTGACACCATGTTCCTTACAAGCATTGGCTGCATATTGAATTATGGGTAATACCCGTTTCTTGAACGGAAGCAAAGGCTCACCGCCGAAGAAGTCAAGATTAAATGTTTTCAACCCCTCAGAGGAAATCTTTTTGTCCAAGAACTTCAAAATCCGGTTCATTGTCTCGTCTGTCATTTGCGACGAGGCCTTATGCTCTTCGTAGCAATACCAGCAACGGAGATTGCAGTTTAATGTCGGGAGGATGGTCAGATGATAGCCAGATTGGCTTTTGTCTCCCTCGTCCCATTTTGCAATGATGTCCTCAGCTTCGTTGCACTCGTCATTGACAATCATGCCGTTCTTTTCCATTTCTTCATATAGAGGACTGCTGATGTCCTTCATGAAGTCTATGTTTTCCTTGTGTTGCTTGATAATCTCAACGATTTTTTCATCGAGAACCATAACCCTGCTGGTTGTAAGGTTAAACAGCACACCCTTATTTCCGTTCTGGAAAAGAAAATTGTATTTACTGTATTTTCCCATGTCTGTTTAGTTTCTTATGGTAAATTAGATATAAAGTAGAAGTGGTCAACGTTGTGTCTGTCAAAACAGATGTCCACCTCCTGGGATTTTTAGGTATGAAATCCTTGACATCCATCCAGTCGCCCAAATTTATTGGATAATCCTGCTCGTCATATCCGTCACGGCAAAGTGCGATATAACGCATTGCATAGACAAGTGCATTCAATTCGCTTGATTCGTCAATTACCATTTGGGCCGCTTTCATGAGCATCTCCTCATTGTCGTCAATCCACTCTGCTGGTATATGGTTCTTTATCCCATACATTTTTCTTGCAGTGGCATAAGCCAATATGCCGCCAGTCCCTGTTGCCAAACTCAAGTCTTTGTCCTTTTGAATTGCGTAACAACTTAGCTGTCGGTCGATTAGATTCAATTCTTCTGAAATATCATCCTCTATCATATTGTGCTCTTTCAAGAAAATGAGCCCCCAGCCAATACCAGCCAGACCATTGCTGAAATTACATGGAAACTTCTTGTGGTGTACGGCCGCAGCAACGCCATCCCATAAAGCCTTGATATGATCTTTGTACATATGGTCTTCTGAAGAGTTTTCATAAATGCACAGCCATAATATCTGCCCCATCGTACCATCAAACAATCCTTTTTCCTCCAATGGCTTTTCTGACACAAACTGTGCTATACCCTTGACATCTATATCTTTTTTCTTGAAATCCTCCAAAAACTGGGAACACAATCTCTGCTGGACTTCTGTGAAATCACGGAATGTCTTTGTAAAGTTTCTTCGATAATATCCCCTCAGGGCAACCCATCGTTTGCTTTCTTCCTGGAATTTTTCAAGAGCCATCAAAAACAAATCCCGGTTTGTTTTGCAGAGCGTTGCAAACTCAACACACCACAATGATTGCGGAAAAAGAAGATAGGATATCAGCAATTCATTAAAAAGTTCATCTGCACTATACCTTTTATATGGAGACTTCTTACGGTAGATGTGGCCAACTACAACTTTCTTCAAAAGAACGCATTCGCCCCCTTCCATCCACACTTTCATACTAATATATGCTTCGTCGTTGCCATAATAGCGCAAACCTTCAAGGCCTCGCAGATGATTCCAATATCGCTTGCTCGCCGCATAGCCTGCACCAAGCACCACGGGAATTGGCTCTGTATCTGCTTCCGGAGCATATTCATTACCCTTCCACACTATTTCAGTCAACGTGTGTCCCTTTATTAAAGGCATATATGCTCCATAGCTTTTATAGGTACGTGAAGCTATTTCACGCACAACACCATCAACCTTTTCCAAGTAGCGACCTTGCGTGCAAAGCAATCTTCTGTCGTTCCCAGTTAGCAGATTTACAATATACTCACACCACTGGCTATCATAAAAGCGCATGTGTCCGTCAAGCAGTAGGAAATACGGGGTTTTAGACAAACCAATGCCCATATCTCTTGAAGCAGCGACTCCTTGGCGCTTTGAATTTACTATATAACGCGAGTTCGAGATAATATTCTAAAAAGTAAAGAGCAGAAAAACATCCAACCTACAAAGGGTGGCCATAA
>UQCW01000067.1 GCA_900539625.1 uncultured Prevotella sp. | reverse complement strand
CACATCGTTCGTGCCACCATCACCTCCAATCCCCATGTCATGACCCTCCCCGTTTCTCGTTGCCATTTCAAGAGCAACGACCGAGTGCGCGTCAAGGAGGGCGAATTTAAAGGTTTTGTCGGCCGCGTCATCCGCGTGGCCGGCCAGCAGCGCGTAGCCTTGGAAATCAAAAGCATCTGTTACCTCGCCACCGCTTTTGTTCCCAGTGCATTCTTGGAGAAGGTGGGAGAGAACTCTGGGATTGGAAGAGAGGGGCAGAGAGACGCGGAAGAAAGCGTTGTCTGATGATGCTGGAGGTTGCGGAATTAATCAGACCACACAGTTTTTACTAATGTAATATTTTAATAATCAGGATTATGAGAACAGCTATGTTTGTTTTGCTGGCATTTTTGAGTCATTCGATAGTGCTGGCCAATTCCGTGCCGAAATTAGTCGTGCACATGGAAAATGGTGTGAAATTTTCTTACTCTTTAAATGAAAGGGTAAAGATTAAATTTCGCGATAAGGAGATAGCCATAACATCGAGGAATGTGGAGATTTGCTATCCTCTCGAAAAAATGATTCGTTTCGCTTATGAGAATGTCAATACGTCCACGTCGATTGATCTCAACACTGAGCGTCCTTCTGTACAAATAGGTAAAGACGCATTGTTGTTCCCCAATTTAAAGGCGGGAGATGTTATTGCCGTTTACTCCACGGGCGGTTCTTTGCTGGTGAAAAAAACAATTCAGCATTCGGGGGAATATTCATTCTCGCTGTCTGGACTCTATCCAAATACCTATATTGTTTCTGTAAATGAGCTGACCTATAAATTCATAAAGAGATGAAAAGATTGATTCTATACTTTTGTTCATGGTTGCTTACCATGGCTTCTTTTGCCCAAGTGCAAACGGATAATATGTATGTTTATAGAAATGATGGTGATTTCACTGTTTTTCCCTATGCGGAGGTTGACAGCATAACATTTTCGACCTTAGACATCAGCGGTGTGAAGCATGCTGCTGTTGTTGTGCAAGAATTTTGGACATGCGACAGCGTCTATCGTATTCCTCTTGAAGTGATTGACAGTATAGGCTTTATTACACCACAAACCATTATCAATGATGATGTCTTCCCATTGACGGAAAGCCACATTCCCTATATATTACGTGGAGATACACTCTCGTTTACGATGTTGAGTACAACGCCCAAGGAAATGCGTCCGAAGAAAGGAAATATTGTTGTCTCGGAGGCAGGATGTACGGTGTTTGAGAATGGAATTATAGGTACGGTGGTTAGCATAAAAGAATCGAAAGAAGGATTCGTCTATCAGTGTGAGAAGGCCACTCTTGACGATGTTTACGACCAGATAGTTTTCTGCGAGAATACAGAAACATCAAGCGAGCAGGTTAGGTCGGTATCGGCATCTGGCAGTCGTGTTAAAGGTGACCTTCCTCGAATCAATGTCGGAAGTGAATTGTGGAATCTTTCTTTTGAAAAAGAATGGGAATACAGCGGCACGACGTTAAAAGTCGAAGGAACAGGCAGAGGGTATTGCCGACTGCTCATATGCAAGTTGGCTGATAAGAAAAATCCATTGTTTGCCAAGTTCTGCATCAGCAACAATGTCTTATCTACAATGAAACTGAATGCCAACAGTCAAGCCGACATTAGTCCTGCTCCTTATCAGATAGGCAGGACTATAAAAGGGGGAAGAATCTCCTTTCCAAATCCTTTGTTAAGATTCATCTGGCTCGAGCCACAGGTTAGGCTTTTCAGCTATTTTGAAGAAAATGGAAATGTTGACTTAGACTTTACGGCACACCTCAATCGGCAGGACGAAGTTGCATTGATTTATTCTGACGGAGAGTGGAAAGCAAGTCAAAGTGCAAACAACCAATTTGGTGTGGATGTGGCAAGTTTAAAGCTGGATGGACAGGCTGAGATAGGATTGATGCCAGAAATCAAATTATCGCTAAACGGTTCAGCTACGGGGATTGGCGTAACTGGGCGTTTCGGCGTCAAGCAAACTGCTGAATTAAAATTCGATGCAGTTGATTATTTTGATACAGGCACGTATGAGGCATTGAAAGACTCCAAGACGGAGACATATCAAACACAATCTGTTTCTCTCTTCGCAGAATCGGGATTATTCAGCAAAGAAACAGACCGTTATAGCTTGAACCTTCGGGATGCAGACCGTCTGTTGATGTCGCGCTACCTTTTCCCGACTTTCGAAGAAAGTTACCAATGTGGAAACGGTAGCGAGCATAGTGTTTCAATTACGGCCAATCGCGATTTGCTCTTACCGGTGACACTCAATATGGCCGTTTACGATGAGCAAGATAACCTCATTCAAAGAAGTCATGACAATGACCCGTATGATGGTAAGAATAGCGGATTTACATATGCTTTTAAAGATTTGCCCAAAGAAAAGAAACTCAAAGCCTATCCTCTGGTGAAATTGGGTGACATCGAAGTGAGGGCTACGCCAGCCATAGACGTTGATAGGTGTATGGCGAAGATTGACGAAGTAAAACTCACCGATGCGCTCTACGTGGCAAATGGAGAACAGAACACGCCTGCAAACTATTTCTATTTTGACGTTTCAGCTATTTCCGACGATATGCAAGATGTGAGGGAATGGGGTGTTTATTCCAGCCCGAACCATTTGATACCGTTCGATTTGTTGGAAGACAAACAGAAAGTCCATTTGGTGTGGAAGCTGACGGATGCCAAAATACGTTTTAATTACACCAATTTTGTGGCTGAGGCTGATACGAAAATAGGTGTTTACATCAAAAAATATAATGCAAAGACCAATCAAATTCAAACGTTGCTCGGCCCATTGAATACTTACACATTTCGCTATGATACAAAGCCGTCTATAGTCTTTTCCAATCCGGAAATAATTAGCACAGAAGTCATAGGGTCAAAAACAAATTATGACGACGATGGTAATCCATATACGGATTACCATTACTCTACACCTTTTAATTACGATACTGAGGTCACTGGCTCTTTTTGGATTCAGCAAGTTACGTCGGGAATTTCAGGAGGTACATGGTCTCTGAGTAATCCATCGTGGTCGTGGAATCCTTCGTCAGACGGTATATATGAAGACGGAAAAAGAAGTCGTTATTGGACTAGTTCAAAATCTCTTGGACACACATACTGGTATAATCTCCATTTACGTAATGGTGATATTCTTAAATCGAACTATCTGAATCTCTCAGGTAGCGGTACGCTTACTTCTATTTGGGTATCATCGGCACCCTCCTTTGTTAAGCGCATAGAGAGCAAGCGAATGGCGGGGCAACGTAACAAGCCTGCTATCGTGATAACTCCAAAAATGCCGACCATGCTGCAAAAAGAAGACTTGCATGATGCCATTCCTTGGAAATAGAAATATCTTCAAATTAGTGATGGTGAAAGAATAAGTTGCCCAATTTTGGCCTGCGTTTTTGTCGATTCTGAAATTTGGGAGAGGAAGCATGGCGAGCTATGTGACCGATGCCAAATTTCAAATCGGCAAAAAGATAGGGCATAAGAAGAGACCTCCTTACTCCTCAAAATTGTCCAGCTTGTTTTTTGCCATTGCTCAACGTATTAATAATTTTTAAAATTCAAACAACATGAGAAAAAAACACATTCTGCCGATTGTGGCGCTCGGTCTTGCCACAAGTTCTTTAGCCCAAAATTTGGAGCTGAAGCCCATTTCAAGTCCAAGAAGAGATGCTTATTCCATTCTGCCCGCAAAGTTCAATCATAGTGGACATGATTTGCTGACAACTGTGGCTGGGGTTTATGATGATGAGGTCGATGCTTCCATCATCGTAATGGATTCGAATCTCAATGAAATCAAAAAGATTCCTCTGACAAGATACACGACGTCTCAGTCCACCTGTTGGAGAGATACAGTTTATACGCATAAGGCTGATTGGGATTTTTCTGATGAGCATGGAGATACGAAATTCTTGCCAGATAGCATACTCCAATGGTTTCCTAAAGAGTATTATGCCAGTATCGTGAGTGGAGGCATAAGTTGGAATCTGTTCGGAGGGGAAAAACCATTTATCTTTGACGAAGATTTTAAACTTAACTATGTAACAAATACTCCCGAGAAAGTTGAAGTGAACTATGAGGGGACTATGATTGTCAGAGAGACAGGCAAGGAGGAGTTGAGGCAGTCAACAACTTCCAAAAGGTATATTGTGAAAGGAACTATTGTTTTGAAGGAACCTTTTACTTATGGTCTTGAAGAAAATGGGAAGAAACAATACAATTTCCAGATTCTCTGTAATGCGGAGTTCTCTGAGATGTCTCGTGGGGAATGGAAGGAAAAAGTGGAAAGTGAATGGAAGGAAAGTCCGTTCAGAAAAATGGACATACTTGATGCAAATACCTGTGATAACACTGTCAGCGTCTCGCAAAATATTTTCAATGAGGATGATTCTTATGAATGGATTGAAGACATTATGGAACCCTATGAGGAGGTTTATAACGAAGTAGATCTTGATGGTGATGGTGAAATCGACTGTAAGAAGATAAATCACAAATGTCGTCGCACAGGTTATCGCATCATGCAGGATACAGGAAATGTTTTGGCAGAAATCAAATTTGATGAAGGTAGATTCGAATTATATAGTCCTTCAATAATTGTGGTTGATGGAAAAAAATATTTGCAATTACAAACTTGTGAAAATGGCGAAAGTTCTATTGAAGTTCAATTGTATGAAATCATCTCAAAAGGTTCGTCCACGTCTTTAAAGAAAGTTCGCACTGACTATGGCGCAGTCAGTGCTTCGCCTGCTGTTGCCAGACAAAACGAAGTGGTAACCGTTGATCTGTCGAGTATCAAAGAAGCCAAAGTGCTCAATGTTGTCAGCGGAAACGGACAGCTTGTTTTGCAACAAAATCTGAAAGCAGGACAAAACCAGGTCCTCGTGCATACCTCTGGACTTGCCGCTGGCATGTATGTGATCACGGTTTCAGATGGTAAAAACACCACAGAAAATTGCAGAATAATCGTTCGATAATTGCGTGGTTCAATGAGTTTTGTGGCTATATATCAAACAAGTATAAAGCCAATATGATAATATAGAGGAGCTTCCGTAATTATCAATCCCATAAAACAAAGGGGCGTTCTGAACCAAAAGATTCAGAACGCCCCTTGTTTTTTTCATTCGGCGGACTCCGCAACGCCCGTTCGGCCTTTGCCGTCGGCCGTTTGCGGAATCACATCACTGGCCCTTTCCGTCGGCCTCAATCAGCGCGAGGAGTTTGCCAACGGCTTCTTCCGTCGGAATGTTTTTCTCCACGCAGACCTTTCCGCGGTAAAGACTGACGCGTCCGCGGCCTGCGCCAACATAGCCGTAGTCGGCATCCGCCATTTCGCCCGGTCCGTTAACGATGCAGCCCATGATGCCGATTTTTAGGCCGCGCAGATGTGCCGTGGCCTCCTTGATGCGGGCGATGGTGCCCGGAAGATCGTAGAGCGTGCGTCCGCAACCCGGACAGCTGATGTACTCCGTGCGCGACTGACGCAGGCGTGCCGCTTGCAGAATGGCAAAAGCCGTGTCGTCGGCCACGGAAACAGGCAGTGCGGCCTCTCCCTTTGGCGGCAGGCACATGAGCGCCACGCCATCGGTAATCTGGTCGAAGAGCAGACCGCCGAGGTCGGCGGCGGCCCTCAGTTGGAAATCCTCTTTGCGCGAGGCTGGCAACTGATAGGCCATGCAGAACACCACGGGCGTCGGGATGCGCTCGTTCCAGAGCTCATGCACCAAGGCGCGGAGTTCGCCCGTCGGGTTGGGATGGCTGGAAGTGGCGATGAGCACCACTTCTGGATGGTGGCGCAGGCAGGCCTTTATCTCGTCGTTGCATTGCAGATAAGTGGTGAAGAGAAACTTCAGCGGCGCCTGGCAGTTGCCAACGAACATCAATGTGTCGGGCGAGAAAGCGGGGAACGTGTCGGCCTCGCCAGTCCAATAGTCGGCATCAACGATGTATTTCACGCCCTCCATGCGAACTTCGGCCGCTGGCAGGTTGCGTCCGCAATAGATATAGTCGGGCTTGAGCTGCCCCTGTCCGCCCTTTCCGTCGGGGCGCATGGAAACCACCACCGGCAGATGGTTGCCGCCGATGTTTCCAGCCTGACAGGTGGCGCGGCGCTCAGGACGCAGATAGTTAAATTCTGGGCAGGGCGTTGCCGGGATTTCCGGATGTCCGCCGCGGGTCTTCGTGATGTAGGAGGCGAGTTTGTAGGCCACGGGAATTTCCTTTTCCGGCGCTTCGCTCAACGACACGCGTAGGGTGTCGCCGATGCCGTCAACGAGCAGTGCACCGATGCCAACGGCGCTCTTTATGCGGCCATCTTCACCTTCGCCGGCTTCCGTCACGCCCAGATGGATGGGGAAGTCCATGCCCTCTTTGGCCATGACGCTACACAGCAGGCGCACCGAGCGCACCATCACCACCGTGTTTGACGCCTTGATGGAGATGACAACGTCGGGGAAGTTTTCCTTGACACAGACGCGCAAAAACTCCATGCAGCTCTCCACGATGCCTTCCGGCGTGTCGCCGTAGCGGCTCATGATGCGGTCGGAGAGCGACCCGTGGTTGACGCCGATGCGGAGGGCCGTTCCGTGTTCACGGCAGATGGCGAGCAGTTGTTTGAAGCGCTCTTCCAGGCGTGAGAGTTCGGCGGCATATTCCTCGTCGGTGTATTCCAGATGCTTGAACGTGCGGGCCGGGTCGACATAGTTGCCCGGATTGATGCGCACTTTCTCCACGATGCCGGCCGCCACGTCGGCCACTTTCGGATTGAAGTGTACGTCGGCCACGAGCGGATTGTCGAAGCCACGGCGAACGAGTTCCGCTTTGATGTTGCGGAGGTTTTCGGCCTCGATGGTTCCCTGCGTGGTGAGGCGCACATAGTCGCCTCCAGCCTCGATGATGCGCACAGACTGCTCCACGCATCCCGCCGTGTCGGTTGTTGGGAAGGTGGTCATGCTCTGAATGCGCAACGGATGGTTGCCGCCCAGCGGACGGTTGCCGATGCGCACCTCATGCGAGGCCCTGGGATGGTAATTAAATAAATCCATGAGCACGCGAAATCAGTTGGTCTTGTTTTTGTAGCACACCGTTGCCAGTTCGGCATTGGCTTTAACGATTTTCTCTTTCAGACTGTCTTTATACTGCTCCAGACGCTTTGCCAACGCTTCATCGGCCAGTGCGAGCATTTCCACGGCGAGGATGGCGGCGTTTTGCGCACCGTTGACACCAACCGTGGCCACAGGGATGCCGGGAGGCATCTGGATGATGGAGAGCATGGCATCGAGTCCGTCGAGCATGCCTTTGATGGGCACACCGATGACAGGCACCGTGGTGCTGGCAGCGATGACACCTGGCAGGGCGGCCGCCATTCCGGCGCCGGCGATGATGACGCGGATGCCGCGTGCTTTCGCGTTGCGGGCAAAAGATTCAACCTCCGCAGGCGTGCGGTGGGCAGAAAGGGCGTTCATTTCGAAGGGAACGTCCATGTCGTCGAGAAACTTGGCAGCTTTTTCCATAACGGGCAAATCGCTCGTGCTGCCCATGATGATGCTTACAATAGGAGTCATTGGGCTTATGATTTTATGAGTTTTTTCTAATGTATGAAGACTTGCTTATAATTGTTGTTTCAGCAGCCATCCAACCTTGCATACCTTGCGTTGTCAGATGTTCAAAATGAAAAACAGGGCGCAGGCCATGCCGATGAGCACGCCGAGGCCGAGATCCGTCAACTTGTGTTGTCGGAGAATCATGCGTGCCGTGCAGACCAGTCCGGAGAGGAGCACAGCGAGGCAGAGGGCGTTGGTGGGGTCGAAATTGAGGATGAGCGAGAAAGCCATGACGGCACCAATCACGCCGCCTGAGGCCGCAGCGTGCGTGCTCACTTTCAGCCACGGATTGATGAGGGCGCACACGATTTGTATGGCCAGGGCACCAGCCACGATGCCCAGTGTGAAGCGGGGCATGCGCATGTGGTCCATCATATAAAGGAGTGTGGTGTAAGACGAGATGGAGAGGATGTAAGGCACGATGCGCCTCTCGCGTCGGCTAAGCTGGTGGCGCGTCCATCCGTTGATTTTTCGGTAGGCGTAGATGGCCAGTTTGGGCAGGATGACGGTGAAGAGAGCTACCATGCCGATGACTTGCGCGTTGTATTGCCACGAGGTGTAGCTCATATAGCTGAAGAAGAGCAACACGACGAAGGCCACGACTGGCAAATAGAATGGCGAGAACACCACGGAGATGACTTGCGCCGTCAATATGAGATATCTGTTGGTCATAGGATGCTTTAAAGTGGGTGTTCAAAATGGGAATATTAAGTTGATGGAGAGGCACTATCTGCGGCTCTGTACGGGCCCCATAATCGTCTGTTGCGGCGCCAGCATTGTAGCTCACTTTGCTTGCAAAGTAAGCTACAGTGCTTCGCCTCAGACCTTCGTCGAATGTTCGCGCAGCGCCTCTTGTTGCTATGCCGCCCCCGCCATGTCCTTTATCCTACCTCTCGCGGCGCAGGCGCGTGCTGAGGATGCCCAGTTGTTCGCGATATTTTGCCACCGTCCGTCGTGCCACTTTGAATCCCTCTTTCGCAAGCAGACTGGTGAGTGTCTCGTCGGAATAAGGGTGGGCCTTGTCTTCCTTGTCAACGATGTCGCGGATGGCGTTGCGGATTTGGCGTGCCGACATTTCGTCGCCGTCTTCGGTGGTGAACTGCGAAGAGAAGAAAAACTTCAGCGGATAGATGCCGTAGTCGGTCTGCACATATTTGCTATTGGTGACGCGCGACACGGTGGAGATGTCCACGCCCACCTTCTGCGCGATATCTTTCAGCGTCAGCGGGCGGAGGAAGGTCTCATCGTCGTTTTCAACGAAAAATTCCGTTTGGAAATCCACGATGCCCTGCATCACGGCCATCAGCGTCTGTCGGCGGCGCGCGATGAGTCCGATGAAGGTTTGCGCGGCGTCTACTTTCTGTTTGGCATAGACATAAGCGTCGTGTTGTTCGCGCGAGAGCGCGTGGCGGCTCGAGGCATATTGTTTGATGGAATCGCGGAACGCCTGGCTCACGCGCAGTTCCGGCACATCGCCCTGGTTGAGTTCCACCTCCGGCAGTCCGTCTTTCCCCACGGTGACATAGAAGTCGGGGGTGACGCTCTGCGCCATGCTTTCCGCGCCGCTGCCGAGCTGTGCGCCGGGGCGCGGGTTGAGGTGTTGTAGGAGATGGCGCACCGCTTCCGCTTCCTCTTTCGTCATGCTGAGTTTTTGCGTGATGAGGTCCCAGCGGTTGGAGGCAAATTCCTTGAAGCACTGCTTCAGCACCTCCAGGGCGCGTTTCTTGTGGGGCGATTGCTGTTCGGGGCTTTCCAGTTGGAGCGTCAGGCATTCTTCCAGCGAGCGTGCGCCGATGCCAGGTGGGTCGAACGTCTGGAGAATGTGCAACAGGCGTTGCAGTTCATCCTCGTTGGTGTCGATGTTGTGGTAGATGGCCAGTTCGTCGGCCATGGCATACAAGTCCTTACGCAGGAAACCATCGTCGTCGAGCGAACCGATGAGATATTCCATGACTTCGCGCTCGTGGTCGTTGAGGTCGTGCTCTCCGATTTGCCGTGTGAGGTCTTCATAGGCCGAAGATCCCCCTGTGAGCGGCATCTCGTGTCGTTCACGCGCATCGTCGGCCCGTTGTTGCAGATAGTCGGGCACATCGTCGGCGTTGGCATAGTCGCTGAGCGAGTCGCGGATGTCGCTGGCCTCTCCCGGTCCCCATTCGTCATCAGCGGCATCACCGCCGCCGTTGTCGCCGTCGCGCATAGAGTCGGTCTCGTTGCCGAAATGCTCGTCGGCGTCGCCGTAGCTCTCTTCGAGCGCCGCGTTGTCAACGAGTTCGTTGCGCACACGCTCCCCCAGTTGTTCGATGGGGAGCTGCACCAGTCCTGCCAACGCCACTTGTAGCGTTGACAACTGCTGCGTTTGGGTTTGCGTCTGTGTCTGTTCGAATCTCTGAGCCATGGATAATAAGATTTGCTGAACTTTCTGGCAAATTTACTAATTTATTTCCGTTCGCGATAATACGTGGAAGGGAAAGTCGGCGCTGAAGCGCTGGACGATAGCGCGGTTTCTGGCCTATTAGCATAGCGAGTGTGGCATCGCTGCAAGGGGCACCGCGCGGACATCCTTCAGCGGAGGTTTGAGGCGAAGCACTGTAGCTCACTTTGCTCGCAAAGTGAGGGTTATTCGCCAGGCTAAGAAGAAGTCTGCTACCCGCGGCCGCGATTCGTGCTACTCGCGGCCGCGGGTAGCGCTACTTGCGGCCGCCGTTCGCGCTACTCGCGGCCGCGAGTAGATGACATTATAAAGGATTTATGGAATCCCAATGCTGTTTTCCTATCATTAAAGTTCTCTTTGGGATAAAAGCAGTATATTTACGTAGGGTGTTCAAAATCCAGAAAAATATCTGCGCGGTTTTGAGAGCAATGATTATGGCGGTCGCAGCGCCGCTGCCCCTGAAAGGGGCTCATATTTAGGGTAGGGGCTTGCCCCTACCTCTTGGGGCTGATTTATGAACCTTGCCCCTG
>UQCW01000066.1 GCA_900539625.1 uncultured Prevotella sp. | reverse complement strand
AGGTAGGGGCAAGCCCCTACCCTAAATATGAGCCCCTTTCAGGGGCGCTGTCGCCTCTTTACCAACCTTGATTTTTAAGGAATTTTGAACACCCTACCCTTCAGGGGCGCTGTCGCCTCCTTACCAACCTTGATTTTTATGGAATTTTGAACACCCTACGTCTGCCCCCCCATTTTTTCGTTGTCCCCCAAAAAACAAAAGCGCCGGAGCATCCTCCGGCGCTTTTGTCATTATAGCTTTTGTCATTATATATAAATCAGAGCACATTATATATACATAAATCAGAGCGACACCTTCCCGACACTCTCACCCTCATCCGTGCGTGCCTCCACCACATAAACGCCAGTGGGGAGTTTCAGGGAGAGGCGTGAGACATACGGCGTGAGTTTGTACACCGTGCGACCATCTGCCGCCACGATACGCACATACGTCAGGACGTGGGCGGCGGAAGAAGTGATCGTCACACTGCCGTTGTCGGCCTGTATGAGCGGTTGCGTGAAATCCTTTTCATCCTCCAGGGCAGGACGCTCTGAAGAGAGGATGAAATAGCGGCCCGTCGTCACTCCCGGCACCTCCACCTTCACGCTGTCGGCATTGCCATTGCCCCGCAGCGGTGTCACGGCCCCCGTCTGACTGTCGAGCAGCGAGAGCGTCTCGCCAAACGAGCGCATGCCCGAGAACATGAGCTGCACAGGTTCTTCGCTGTTGCTCAACACACCCAAGGGGACGCGCCAAAGCGAGCGGCGTCGGTTGATGGTGCTCGTGCGGTTGCCGGCCAAAGTATATACCATCGGGATTTCCTGCAACGAGTTGTCGAGCAAGAGTTGCATATCCTCCGCAGCCTCGTAGCCGTTGACCGCTGTGGTGTCTTTCACCACCAGTGCCTCACTCCCCTGCCCGCTTCGCGAAGCGCGGATGCGGAGCATAGGAGCCTCAGCACGTCTGATGGCTGGAGCACGCAGCAGCGTTCCGCTGGTGTGGAGCGATGTCTGCATGTCGGCGGTGAACTTCAAGGTGATGGTGTTCGTTCCCTCTTTGCCTTCCACGAAGAAGCCCTGTCCCGATGGCAGACTCGCGAGGGCGGCCTCCGTCGTGCCGTTCACGGAAATCCATTCTCCGGCATTGGGCTGGCGCATCGCCCCTTCCTGTCCGCCGGCCGTCAGCACCCAATATTTCGCCCCATTAAGCTGGGTCTCATTTTCTTTGAAGAACTCGTTGAGGTCGAGGGCGCAAGCAAACGGGTTGCCAACGAGGAAAAACCTGTTGTTGGCATTCTCGTTCCTGAGCGTCACGGTCAGGTCGGTGCCAGACTTCAACTGATCGGTCGCCAACTTATGATGATACGTGCGGTCCACAGGATAAGTCCTCCTGTCCGTCTCGTTTAATTCCGTGTAATAGCCATAGGCCGTGTCTTCCTTCGGCAAGCGGAAGAGCGACTTCGTGTATTTCTGAGCCCCGATACCGATGCCGTTGACTTTGACAGAGAAGCCACCCTGCGAATAAGCCTCCCGCACGTCGTTGTAGACAGCGCTCCAGTTGGCGGCTTGGTAGATATTCTCCGTCGTCGTGTCCACCTTGGCTTCCTGCGGATTGTTGGCCAAATAAGGCTCGAGGTAGTAAAGCTTAGGGTTGGCCTTGTCCCAGCTGCGCTGATAAACGGCTGGCGCGAAACGATGGTAGTGGGCTGTGTTGTACGTCACATTCTTGAAATAAGGCGTGGCCTGACAAGCATCGTTGTTAGGCGCATACCATTCTCCCGCGTAGCTCTGGCGCAGCGGCGAACCGAGGGTGTACCATCGGTCGGGAGTCAGCGCATATTCCACCCACGCCTTCTTATAGTCGAGGCGTTCGGCATGCAGCAATTCGCCACCGCTCTGCACCACGAGGTCCTTACTTTGATAGGGCGTGTAAATGTCGCAACGGTTGACGCCCTTTTCGGCTTTCGGCGCTGCCAGAAGCGCATATTCGATGTCGGGCGTTGCCGTGCGCTTGCCTTCATTACCGACGAAGTTGAGGAACTGGTCGTCGGCGCCAGGATCGTTGGTCTCATAGAGCTGCGGTCCTGCCTTTTTGGGCGTCACGATGACACTGGTGTGGAGCATCGGCACATAGCCCTGCGCCGTACCGTTGTCGGCATTGGCGGCATAGCCCGGCTCCGTATCAGCTTTGAAATGCAGGTCGGCGAGGTCGGCGCGTTGCCAGTTGGCATCGTTCGTCCAGTCGGTGTTTCCGGCTGCTCCCGTCCATTTCTGGTATTTCGGAACGATGATGAGGTCAACGAGCACATTGCCGTCACACACCGTTGTCTGCGCAGTACTGCCTGCATTAAAGAGTTCCCGATAGTTGAAGCGGAGCGTATAGACATATCCCTCGCGCGGCTGGAAATCGCTGTTGAAGACGATGTCGGCATGGGCATGTTCGCGGTCTGCCGTGTCGGCCACGAGCGTTTTGAGTTGGCCCACGATGCGGAAGTTCTGCACACTGATGCCAGCGCGTTCTTCAGCAGCCATCGTTTCATACGCCTTCATATTGGGGTCGTTGGTGCCCGCGAGGAAGACTTCTGGACTGACGCTGGTCAGACCGATGGCGTCTTTCGTCACCGTCTGGATGCCGCGCAAAGGCACGCGCAAGACATTGGCGGCACTGCCGTCGGCCCTGGCCCTCACCTCTTCCACAGCGGCCAAACTGCTGCGCACTGGCACGTTGGTGAGCTTATCGGGATATTTATATTTGTCGCCATGCAGACCGTCGAAGAGCTGCGGCGCCTCTCCGCTCACTTTGACGCCCACCTGCTCCGGATCGTAGCAATATTGCGTGCCGCTGCTGTCTTCGTGGTCAATGGGCACCACCGTCACCTTCAGAATTGTGCCCTGCTTTGTGGCTGCAGGCACATAAATGTTACACGTGTTGTTGAGCAACACGAGCGATGCCACCTTGTCGGCACTGTTAAGCGTGAACTGATGGAGCACGTCGATGACGCTCTGCTCGAGGGTATATCCCTCGTCGTTCTTCGGCGCGGCGCCCACCACGGTGGTGGCTTTGGGATAGAAATGGCGGAAAGCCAAGAGCGCCTCGCGGAGCGAAATCTCGTTGGAGAGGCGGCTTTCGTTCTTTCCCAAGACGCGCCAGGTGGCGTTGTCGACATTGATGCACACGTCGGTGAATGCGCCGCCCACATAATCGCGCCACCAGTCATACTGCACAATGCGTTCGCCGATATTGCCATCCACATCCTCTCCCACCTGCTTGACGCTGAGCGAGACGCTCTTGCCAGCACAGGTCTGGGTTTCGTGTTCAACGGCGGCCTCGTCGTCGGCATCCGTCACCACGCGGATGGGCGACAGCGTGCGGAACTTGCAGCGGACGCTGCATCGCGTGTTGATCTCAAACGAGTGGAAGGCATTGGCCAGCGTGACGGGGTCGTCGGAGAAGCGCGGCACGAAGAGGAAGTAATAGTCGTGGTTGGGCTTGATTCTCGGCTCCTTCACCTTGTCGCTGATGACGAAGTGGCGCACACCGGCACTGGTGACTTCGCGAGATGCCATGCCGACAGTGGCCGCCACAGCGTCTCTGTATTTGAAGACTGGGAGGGAATCGAAATTGGTTTTAAACTCCACAGAGCGGAAAATGCCTTCTCCAGATACCTGGCTGTTTGGGTCACCCAAGAGGGCCTTGACGAAGGCGGGCTTCACCTCGGCGTCGGACATACGGTAGAGGCGTTCCTGTCCTTCTGACGTTCCAGTGTCGAAGCCCAATTCGGCGTCAAACATCTCCTTGTCGAGGAGGCAATACCACACCTTAGGATTGTCCTTCATCACTTCGCCAGTATTGAGGCCCAACTGGGCACGCACCTGGTCGTAGTCGACGGTCATCTTACACAAGGTAAGCTGGTCGCCACGGACTGGAATGGTACGCTCAATCTGTACATCTGGCTTCACGCTGAACACCTCGACATCATCAATCAAGATGTCGCCACCACTGGTATTGGTACAGGCGTTGTCGATGGTAAGGCGGAAGTTGTCGAAGTCGTCAGCATTCTTATTGACGAAACTGAAATACACCTGCTGCCAGATGCCTTTGCCACCATTATCCTTAGGGTTTAACGTCTTGCTAAGGGAATCACGAGCTTGGCCCAAGATACTTCCAGGACAGTAAGAATAGAGCGTCGTGGCCTTGCCGTTTTTAAATCCCTGAATGGAGAACACCACGTTGGCCGGACTTTCGTTGTCACGGTCTGGACTGCTCATCCATGCCGAAACGAAAAGACGTGAGGCTTTGCAAGGCATACCAGCAAAGTCGATAGACGCAATCTTACCGGGAAGGTCGGAAGCGTCGATATAGAGGAAGCCGCTCTGGCTGGCATCATAGTTTTCAGAGCCATATTCATTCTCGTAATACTTCTTAACGGCAAAGAAATTACCACGATTATCTCCCATATCAAAACGATGGGCAACAGTGTAGTTACCCCACGTACACTCTGAAGTTCTACCATTAGTACTGTTGAAATCTCCACCGATTGGCGCAAAACAATAAGAGGTGTTATCGTAGTTGAAGGGGTAGCGATATGTCAAAGAGTATTTTTGATTGGCGTTATCGCCTTTTCCTGAATTTGTAAATCCCGTATAGGTTCCCACAGGTGGCGAGACAAAGGAGTCAAACTCATCGGGGTCGAAGGTGATGGTGGCTACAGGGTCGCCAGTGGTTTTCAGCAAGGCCTCTGGCGAACGCTCCGATTTGAAGGTGCCATCGTCTTTTTTTCCGATGATTTCGGAATAGATGATGGGCTCGAAATCATCTTCAAATATCAGATTGAATTTAGCAATCTGATAGCGCGTGCCGTCGCTGGCCACCCCATACACCTTCAAGGTGCAGCTGCCAGCATTGGCCTCACCGCGGCCCTTGCCGTTGTTATCGCCTGGATAATTGAAGGCGATGGCGCGGTCAGCACCAGCACCAGCACCGCTATTAAGGAACTTGGCGAAAGTGATGCCACTGCCCAGGTCGTCCACTTTAACCTCGATTGCCCCACTGTTGACGGCATTCTGAAGATTGTCTTCTGAGGCAATACCGTTGTTATAAAACCAATAGTCCTGCTTCTGCATATTGAGGGCAACCGAACTGTAATTGAGCGTCACCTTCTTCTTCGGGAAAGCAATGGTGTGCTCTTCATACCACTTGTCATTGCCTTCATCTGCCTTATACTGGAGCAGTTCGTTGGCAATGGCGCGGGCATTGCGGATGACATAGAGGTTGCGGCCGGTGATGGTCGGCTCCACAATGTTTTGCTTCGAGGGCAGGATGATGTCGCTGGTAACATTCCCATTATATTTGGTGACATTCCCATTATATATGGGGTTACCATTGTCACCGAAATAATCAACGAAATCGCTGTAGGTCGTGAGGTCGCCGCCAAGGATGTATTCCCAATCGTCGGGGATGACCTCTGGCATTTGGAAGGTAACATAGTGATCTACGTAATTACCATAATTCTGACCGTTCAAATTCAGTTGGTCGCCCACAACAATTCCGTTTCTGTACCGACGGCTACTGCTGAGGTCGAGGTTGAGCACCGAGTCGCTCACGGCCTCGTCTGTCTTGTAGTTATACCAACGCTGGAAGGCTCGCGAACGGGTATTAGCCGACCCGACCATCATACAGGTAGGCACATAAAGCTTGCGCGTGCTCTCTGCCTTGAGATAGTGGGTGATGGTGTAAGTACTCGTCTTCTGCATCATCTTCCCAGTATAGGGATTCTTGGTCCATCCGCTTTCGTCGCGTTGGATAAAACCAGTCATCGGGTCGGCGGTAGCCTCGTGCGCCTGCTTGACAAACCAAGAGCGCTTGGGGAGTACTTCGTAATCGGAATAGTCTTCCGGAACGGGGATGGGGATGAAGTTGAGGCAGATATTTGGGTCTGTTTGAATGTCTGAATTCCAAAAAATGATAGTATTTCTGTTGGCGTCTGCACCACTCAAATTCATGCTGTGACCAATCTTTCCTTCAGCATTCAACCCTCCGACGATGGTAAGTGCATAGCGTTGCTTGCTGGAGATATATTTGACACTGAAATGAACAGCTCTCTCAGGGTCGTGCGTCACGTTAAAACCATTGCCGCTTAAACACACATAATATTTATCTTTGCTCATCAAGACAACATCGTCCTTATTCTGACCCACCAAGGCCCACATCTGGTCGTTGACGAGTTTCTTGTCGTTTTCGGCGAAGACCACCTTGCTGGTGTCGTTGCCGTCGCTGACATATTTATTCCCCGCCTTATCAAAGCAGATGAAGTTGTAGTAATATTTTCCTTCTGCGGCATCAGAGAGTTCCGGACACGTTAGGCGTCCGAAGGTGAAGCAGAGCGTATGCCGCTTGTTGGTTTCATAAGTGGAGAATGGCAGCATGGCGACGGTGCCGTTGGCAACGTCAGAAACGCCGAGACAATTTTTGGGTTTGCCCTCTGGTTTGCTGCCGTCGGCGTTCAACTGGGCGAAACACCAACTGACAGTGCCGTCCTTTTCTCCGTGGTTGAGCCAGAGATAGAAATGGGTGGCCTGGGCCTTGTCTGTGGTGAGGAACACGTTGCCCTCTGCATCCGCACCGATATATTGGCCATGACCATTGCGCAGCACGAAGTCGTCCTTGATGCCGATGTTCTTCCAGCTGTTGTTGGCGTCGTCTTCTGAGGCAGATGCCTTGGCCTTCAGCGCCGTGCCGTCAGCCGTAAGTTCAAGTTTCGGCGTAAGTTCGTCGAGATTGATATTGCGGAAAGCACCGCCCGCCTCTTCATAGAAATCGGGGGTGATGTCCACTGGGAAAATATAAAGAAAGTTGTTGCCGTTGTTCGGGCCTTGCAGCGACAGACTGACGGTTTTCGGATTGCCTCCTCCGCTGTAGCTGTGGGAGATGAGATTGCGGCTGTCGTTGACATCGGGCAATTCAATTTGCCAGTGGATGTAATTGCCAGAAGTTTCAACGAGGCGGATGCGCGTAGCATCTTTTTTATCTGCCACCGCCACGAAGGTGTTGCTGCCCGTGTCGTATTTCAGGAAGTGGCGGTTGTAGGCGCTCTGCAAATAGCCGTCGCCCTTGCCCTGTCCGTCTCTGATAAGCACCCACAACTGGCACAGGTTCTTCTCCTCATAAGGTTTCAGAGAGATGGTGTTAGTAGCATCCTCCATGTGGTAGGCATAGCGGTCGCCCCCAGCAGTGCGGATGCAATAGAGTTGATAGTCCGCACCGCCTAACGACGGGATGGGAAGCTCTGGCGCAATGATATACGGGCGTAGGTCGACCGCCGAATTGCGGGTGCCGGGTGCCGCCCAGCAAAGAACGCCTTCTTCGCCGATGCTGAGGGCCTGCTGGTCATCGGTAGAACAGAGGTCGTAACGCACGCTGTTGTTGTTCTCGTAGTTGTTCACATTATACACAAACGTATAGGCATCAGCTTTTTGGTTGCTGACGCCGAACTGCTTATTTTTTTCGTCGTAGGTGAGATAGAAGCCTGCACGGTTGCGGATATGCTGCCCTTCAACCACCCATTGGTAGAGGCGTGCATCCTTGTCAGACGCGAGGATATCACGTGCTTTTACGCGCGGATTTTTGGCCTCGTCATAGTCCATAATGAGGGCACGCTGACCCATGGCTGGAAAGACGAAGTGGTAACTGGTGGTGTTGGCCGCGACGTCGACAAAGGTCATACTGGTATTTTTCCCGACCTTTTCTGCACGCCCAATGAATTTATCATTTTCAGATGGACGAACGAAGTAATGATTCGTGCAATTATAGAGCGACCAAAGCCCGTCAAGCGATGCGTCTGGCTGATCGGCCAAATCGCAGATCTTGTAAAGGCTGTACTCATTCGTAGTCGTGTTGACCTTGTGCTGATAACCATCCGTGTCCGGGTTATAGCTGATATAGTTGCCTGCGGTGCTTCTGATGTAAACGTCGCCGTCGTCATTGGCTTCTTCAAGTATCCAGCAATATCTTCTCAACGGGAAAGGCGCAACAGGCGATTTCAGCAAAATGTTGCCAGGCGTGTTGTCCTGCAGATATTCGCTACCGTTTTGGAAGAAGTTTAAAGCATAGTAATGCGGATTGGCACTGGTGCTGACATAAGGGTTGACGAGTCCACCTTCGATATTTTCTGCAAGGCGCACCACGGCATAACGGGAGTTTTTCTTCACGAGCTGCAATTTCCCGTTTTTCACGCCGAGGGTGTTATACGTACCAGTAACACCGCGAAGCATAGCGTTGTAACGTAAGCCTCCGGCAATATTGTAGGTACCGCCTTGAACATGCGCAGGAACAACATAATAGGTGTTTTGGTCAGCATCAAACACGCTGGCCTTGCTGCGGTCGGTCACGCTGGTGAACGTCTCGTCGGCGGCATCATAACGGAGAAAACGGTCTGCTTTGTTCTTCAGATTGAAGCCATTGACTATGCCTGCACCATCCATAATAGGCTCGAAAGTCCATTGGTAGCCATTGCCTTCAAGTTGCTCCGTGGTGGTGGCAACGGCCTTGATGTTCTGGCCGTCGTCGTAAAGCACAACGCAACCGCAGCCCGAAAATTGCAGGTAGTCGTAATCTGAACCACGTTCCGATTCTTTGAAGCTCAGGGCATTATACTTCGACGTACTGTTGCAAGCCTTCAAGGTGTATGGGGTATTACCAGCCTGCAAGCCGAGGCGGTGGTTGTCATCGCCCGAAAGCGCCATATCAATGGTCCAATATTCGGGCTGTTCGTCTGTCTGTTTGAGGCGAAAGACGGTGGTCTCATTGACATCTAACGTTTCGAAGTTGAAACGGCCTTCTTTATATATCAAGTATTCTCCCGACTGATTGACGAGGTAGAAATCGCCCGTTTTGCTGTTTGCATGCCTGGCAGCCTCGAGTTTCCAGTTCTGACTCGCACTGGTAGGCTCGAACTCCTTTCTCGTAACAGGATTGTCATAGCCCGTTCCAGTCAATGTCAGACGGGCATCGCCCTTGGGATTGGCCTTAAACTGCAACTTGTAATAATAGACATTGCTGATGTCTGAGAATTTAGGGGCCACTGCGCCCTTCACCTCGTTGGTGCTGTTGAGAATGCGCACCACGCCATAGAAGGAATTGGCCTCGACAATGGCGAGCTGACCATCTTTGACGCCAAGGGCCTTGGAAGCATCAGCAGCCAAGGTCAGCACATCGTGTCTGTCGTCGTATGCACTGCCACAGGGAAACACCCTCAAAGCCTCATCGCGATTGGTGGTCACGGTGAGGGCAGCGCCTGCTTGTTTCAAATAATTGTTGCGGCCGCTTTTAAGCACGTACGCGCCGCCAACCTGCTCCAACGTCCACTGATAGCCAGCAACTTCTGAGCCAACAGGCTGCATGGTGACGCTGGTGCCATTGTCGTAAATGGCGGTGGCGGCGTTGGCTGAGAATTGGTAGATATGGGGGCCGGTGGGGGGAGGGGTGGAGATGAAGCGCATGGCTTCGGCTGGGTGTATATTACTTCCCATTCCGACATCTGGATTTCCACTACCATAAGGGAATACGAATTGGTTCTTTTCGGTATTTTTCAAGACAAAAGCTTCCTGATATTTACCATCTGTTTGATCTGCCACATCGCAAATGCGGTATTTACATACGTCGGATTTATTAGACGTAGCGTATTGACGATCACCACTCTGATACATGTAATTCCCGTCAACACTCTTGATATAGATGTCTCCTTGTTCATTGGCCTCATAAACACTCCACTTATAGGCACGCAGGTTTTTGGCAGACGGTGTGGGGTATTTCTGTAGTTTATTCCCTGCCCCTGCGTCCTTGACGCATTCCGAACCGTTTCCTAACAGCTCCATATAATACCAATGCACCTCGCCTCCTTCGCTACAGACAAACGGAGTAACCTTGGCGCCCTTGACATTATTGGCCAGGCGGATACAGCCGTAGCGAGAATCTTCAACGGTCCAAAACAACTGGCCATTCTTCACGCCAAGGGCCCCCTTGCCGCCATAGACAAGGTCATAACGGGAGCCGCCATACGTAGCAGAGGAATAGGTATTCTCCGTCTTCGTAAACGTCGCCGCCTGGTCCTGACTATTGGTAAGCGTGAGTTCGGAAGTCACATACATGCCCTCCTTATTCTTCAAGCGAACGTTATCGCCCGACACGGTCTCAAGCATCCACTGGTAGCCGTCGCCAGCAGGAGCGTCCTCCGTTGTACTGACAACGGTAAGCGCACCGTCCTTGGCGAGCAACACCGTACGGCCATTGCCCGAAAACTGAAGATAGGTATATCCCTGGGCAAAGACACTGGAGATGCCTGCAACAAGACTGAAGAGAAGCAGCACGAAAGCACGCTGCAAAGTATGTGGGTTCAATCGTATTTTCATAACACGAAGTATATATGGATTTAGTATTTAGTTTCTATAAGGATGGGCGGCGAAGTTCCTCGATTTAATCGAATTTGCGGGACGAATTAATCGAATTTTTGCAACGGGGTTGCGGGCTGCGCCGCAGTTCGATGTTGGCCTCAGACGGCGTAACAACGAATTTAACGAATTAACGAATTGCCGGGCCGCTCGGGCGCGGCGGTTTCAAATTAATCGAATTTCTTCGCGGTTCGGGACATACGGGCGACCCTGCGCGGGCTGAAAGCCCAACAAGTCCGGAGCCCAGGGCAACGCCCTGGGTTAACGTACGTACCGTACCTTCGCCCTGTAAGGGCAAAAGTAATAAACAATAGGTGCGCCCATACTTTTGCCCTTACAGGGCGAAGGGCTTTATACCC
>UQCW01000065.1 GCA_900539625.1 uncultured Prevotella sp. | reverse complement strand
TACTTTTGCCCTTACAGGGCGTAGGGAATGGGGACATGGTACCCAGGGCGTTGCCCTGGGCTCTGGACTTGTTGGGCTTTCAGCCCGTACAAACTCCGCCATATATTCGCCCACAGTAAACGATTATACTCCTGTTGGGGACTTTCAGCCCGTGCAAACTCCGCCATATATTCGTCCCCCTCACTTTGCGAGCAAAGTGAGCTACAATGCTGCGCCCCAGTGAGCTACACTGCCGACGCCGCAAAATAAACTACACTGCCGACGCCCAAATCCCTCCCCAACCACACGAATTTTCAACACAAAATAAAACAATACAAACACATGAGAAAAGCAATCCTCGCAATCCTCCTCGCTGCCCCCGCCATGATGACGCAGGCACAGACCGCTGGAGGCGGCATTAGCGCCGACATGCTCAAAAACATCAAGGCCGCACAGCCGCAAAACACCACGGCCATGCGCAACGCACTGGCAAACACCAGTATCGCACAACTGGCAACGGTGGCCAACAACCCGATGAACTCCGACCGCTACTTCTCCAACAAAGTGGAGTCGAAGGGCATCACCGACCAGCAAAGCTCTGGACGCTGCTGGCTCTTCACGGGCCTCAACGTGATGCGTGCCAAGATGATCAAGAAATATAACCTCGGCTCCTTCCAGTTCTCACAGTCGTACTGCTTCTTCTACGACCAGCTCGAGAAGTCAAACCTCTTCCTCCAGGCTGTCATCGACAACGCCTCTAAGCCCATGAGCGACAAGACGGTTGAATGGCTCTTCAAAAACCCACTCAGCGATGGCGGCACGTTCTGCGGTGTGCAGGACGTGGTGATGAAATACGGACTCGTGCCGGCAGAGGTGATGCCTGAAAGCTACGCGGCCAACAACACGTCGCGCATGTCGCAGCTCATCGCCCTCAAGCTCCGCGAATACGGCCTCAAACTCCGCGACATGGCCGCCAAAGGCAGCAAGAAAGACGCGCTGAAGAAGGAAAAGACGCAGATGCTCGCCACGGTCTACCACATGCTCGCCATCTGCCTCGGCGAACCGCCAACGGAGTTCACCTGGACACGCAAGGACGCTAACGGCAAACCGGTGGAAACGAAGAAGTTCACCCCGCTCTCGTTCTATCAGACTTACATCGGTGCCGACTTGAAGAACAACTACCTCATGTTTATGAATGACCCTTCTCGTCCATACCACAAGACATACACCATCGACCTCGACCGCCATTCTTACGACGGTGCGCAGTGGACCTACCTCAACCTGCCGATGGAGGAAATCAAGGCGATGGCCGCCGCTTCCATCAAGGATTCAACGATGATGTATATGTCGTGTGACGTCAACAAGTTCATCAACCCGAAAACGGGCGTGGAGAGCCTCCAGAACTATGACTACGGCAGCCTCTTCAACACCACCTTCCCAATGAACAAGGCCGACCGCATCCGCACCTTCGCCTCTGCTTCCAGCCATGCCATGACGCTCATGGCGGTTGACATCGCCGCCGACGGCAAATTCAACAAATGGATGGTTGAGAACTCATGGGGCGCCACCTCGGGCTACCAGGGCCACCTCATCATGACCGACGAATGGTTTGACGAATACATGTTCCGCCTCGTGGTTGAAAAGCGCTTCGTTCCTGCCGCCACTTTGAAGCTCTTCGAGCAGAAGCCTACGCTCCTTCCAGCATGGGATCCTCTCTTCGCTGGCGAAGAATAAGAAATATCAAATACACGCCTCAGGGTATCCCGAAATCTCCATCGCGGTGGAGGTTTTGGGATACCCTTTTTTTATTGGAAGAATGCGGAACATGGTCGCTCTCTGAGGCGAAGCATGGTCGCTCTCTGAGGCGACAGCACTGTAGCTCACTGAGGCGAAGCACTGTAGCTCACTTTGCTTGCAAAGTGAGGGGCGCGAAGATGGAAGTGCGGCGACAGCTGAACATCGATAAAAAATCCGCCTTAAAAATCCGCCTTAAAAATCTGGCATAAAAATCCGCCATAAATACGTCCCCCTCACTTTGCAAGCAAAGTGAGCTACAATGCTGCGCCGCAAAATGAGCTACACTGCTGGCGCCGCAATGAGCGCCCCTACTGACGCCCAAATACGAAAAATCCCCCAGTTCACATTCTGAACTAGGGGATTACTTATAAGGTGTATTTAATATTCACCTTTCATGCGAACGGGCGATTTTATTCGCTCCACAAGCTTGAGTTCCAGCCCTGCTTGTTGGAATAGCTTTCACTGTCGTCAGAAACTGTTTTATCTTCGCGTATGACAGGGTCGCTCATGGCAACAACGCCTTCAAGCTTGTACTCAATCACATTTGTCTCTGGTTTCAAATATGTCTTCTTCATATATTTCATATTTTAAGGAGTGCTATATTTTGTCTCTCAATTACTTATTTCACGATAACCTTTTTGCCGTCAACGATGTAGATACCTGCTGGCAATTCCTTCGTGGTCGTTGCGTTGAGACGCACACCAAAGATGGTGTAGATGCCCTGCTTGGCGGCTGTTGTAACGACGTTATTGATGCCAGTGGCGGAGCCTTCGAGGCTGAACGAAGCTACGGCCATTGCGGTTGGCACTTCGAGGTAGGCGCGGTTGGCCTTTACGTTGATGTTGCCAGTGTTCGTGCGGTAGAAAGCGAGAATGCCGTCATCGGCACGGGTGAGGATATAGCGCTTAACACCGCTTTTAGCTTCAATTTTAGTGTCTGTCGTTACGCCCTTCAAGAGGTTTTTTTCAATGATCTTGGTGGCAGTCTCTTCCGTGTTGTAGTAGTTATAACTGCCCTTGGCGCCCTTCACAACGACTGCGGTGTTGGCAGGAACGATGTCGCCAGCCACATATTCTACCGACTTAGTGAGGGTATTGCCATCGATTGACGTATAGCCAAAGGCTGTCAAGCCCTGAGGAAGAACGTAGTTCTTGTCGGTGTAGAACGTGCCGAAACCTTCTTCTGTAGCGATGTTGATGGCGCCGGCAACGGTTTCGTCCTTAGCATAGACAACAATCTTGGTGATTTGGGTGTTGTTATCGTTGGTCACCTTGAGGGTATAGATATTGCCAGCTGCCTGATAGCCTTCTTTAATCTCATAGATGTGGTCTATTTTTGCATCTGTCGTTTCCGTGCTGACTGGTTCTCCGCCAACAAAGAAATTCTGCGTTGTTTTTCCAGATGCTCCTTTTTTACCAAACACCTTAATCTTGCTTACAGCAAACGGGAAGACGGGCAAAGACAATGTTGCGCCTTCTTTACCGAAGATCAAATTGCAATCTGGATCATTGCCCATTATTTTGTGACCACTGTTTGATTTACCAAACGTAATGGTGTAACCAGTTTCGTTGGTGTACGAAGCTTCTTCTTTATTATAAGCTGTTGGAAGTCCCCAGTTGTTGGTGGTGAAATCAAATTCAACCTTGTAAATGGCCGCCTTTACATTCAATTCATAAGAAGCCGTAGCCCCTTCATAAATACCAGTTTCAGGAGAAGTAACAGTAATGGTTGTCGTTCCAACGCCTACTATCTTGACCTCACCAGTTGCCGCATCAACAGTGGCGACCTCCTTATTGGAAGATGTGTACGCTGGCGTTACGCCTTCTGGCAGTCCTTCAAGTTTGGGTGTACTGAAAACGTCACTCATCTCTACCGTATAAGATGTTTGCGGGAAAGAGAGCGAAGGAGCACCCTTCACTATGATTTCATAAGAAGCCGTTGAAGTTTCATATACGTCATCACCAGCAAACCTCGCGGTAATTTTGGCATTACCTGCAGCCACACCTGTAACAGTACCGTTTGCATCTACGGTAGCAACATTTTCGTTGTCAGATGACCAAGTGATGGTTTTACCAAATAATGGTTTTTCGTCAGCTTTTAAGGTAGGAAGCTTTGTGAGTGTCTGGTCTTTTGAAATTGTATATGAAGGAGCGTCAAAAGAAAGGGATGTTGCTGTTTTGTTGCTGACGTCTTCATAGTATTCTACCTTGTTGACCGTGATAAGACCATTAAGTTTATTAGCTGTTTTTCCCAAATTAAAGGTTAAGCGGAAATATTGCCCGGCCTTCGGATTTTTTACCACAAATGTGTGATTTTCAACATTATTAAAATCTGACACTATGGTTTTTTCTTCAACAATGTTTTGAAAATTCGCATCAGAAGCTACTTCGAATTTAATTTTTTCAACCTTATCAATTTGCTTATTTATTGGTTCAATATCAACTACGACCTTAGCAATTGCTCTATCAAATGGAGTAGTATTTTGAATACTTGCTTGACTGGCAACTGTTTTGTTACCCGCTTTTATATAAGTCCTGTCATTTTTCCAAGAATTATTATTAAATCTCGAAATTCTCCAGCTAAAATCCCCGATTTTAGCTGTCCACGTTTTGTCGTAAGCACTAACCTTATTATTATTCTTGTTATCATCCGGGAACGACAGCGTCTTGTAAGGCTTCTCCTGCGCAATACAATAATTACCCCCCCCATGTTACGAAAGCCATGAGGCAGAGCAGTGCCAATCTGATGGCTCTGCGAGATGTGTGTAATGTTTGTTTCATAATAATTTGTATTTTGATTTATTGTTTTCTAAGGAACGTACACAAGGATATAAAGCGGTGTGTTATTAAAGTGGGTGATTTAAGAGGGGGCGGCTGGAAATCCTGTGGGGAATTTTCACGACGCCCTTCCATGTAGTGTGCGACAAAGTTACGCCATTATTTACTGATTGTCAAGTGAAATGGTATGAAGATTGTGTTAAAAGAGCCGTTCCCCTTCAAATTGCCATCTGCGCTTGCTTTTTCTGTGGGATGAAAGTAAAAAAAGCAGGGCGGCGCGACGAGGGGAAAGCGCGGAAAAGGGATGCTTCGGCACGAAGCTACGGTTTGATGGCGAACGCGGGACGGTGTTCGGTCGTCGCACGACCCAGAGGCGGACGTTGCACAGCCCGCGTTCGCTGACAAGTATTAGGGACGGAGCAAAGCATAGTAGCTCACTTTGGCGCGCAGCACTGTAGCTCACTTTGCTCGCAAAGTGAGGGGCGCGAATATTGTGGCGACCAAACACGGCTAAAAATCCAAAGAAGTCATGCGCCAGGGGCGCTGGACATATTCGCTACGTGTTCGTGGCCCTCACTTTGCAAGCAAAGTGAGCTACAATGCTGGCGCCGCAAAGTGATCAACACTGTTGGCGCCCCAGTGAGGGTAGTACTTATTGAGTATTATCATAAATTGGATAGAGACAATAGCGGATGTGCAATATTGAGAATCCTGCACATCCGCTTAACGCTTTTTTACAGAAGGTTTTTCAGTTCCTCTATCATTCGACCAAGTTCTGAGTAGGTGTAATTTCTGTTATCTGCCAATTTCTCATCCATTGAATGTTTGGCATTATGAATAGCTGTATCAAGTTTACCACCTTTCTTCTCTAAGTAAGCGTGCAATCCTTTGCTTTTCTTGAAAAAGTCAATAGTTTTCTCATAGCCACATTGTTTGTTTAAAGCAAGCAGCAACTCTTGTTGATCATTATACGCACGTGCTGTATAGCGGTAATAGTACAGAAAGAACAATTCTGTGCAGCGGTGCGTCTCAAAGAAATGCACCTCACAATAAATGCCTTTCTTGGGTTTGCTGACAGGTTTGGAGTATTTCTTTTTCAGTCGAGCGTATTGGGTGCATTCCGGTTCCTCGTCTTTCGTATCCATGTCAATGACACAAAAGATGCGGTCGTGGCCATCCTTTATGCCGTCTTCAATCTTTTCCTCCAACTCTTTCATACTTGAGTGCTTCGGATAATCAGGCTTAATGGTCAATCCTTTTACCACATCCCGCAACGAGTTGAAATAATAAAACTCCGTTGGACCTTCACCCAATATTAAAACAGAATGCTTCAGTTTCCCCATAACACTAATCGTCTAAATCAATGAAAATACTGCCCAATTCAGGTTTCGCCCCTAAACGTCCAACACGATAAGAGTTGTAAAGCGAGAGGTTTTTGTGTAGGCCGAAAGAGTCACCACGTGAGTACTCAGATGAAGCCGTGACGTGGTTTTTGTCAACGAACCATACCGTTCCTCGGTTTTCATTGATCAAATCCTGTGAAAGCAAAGTGGTTTCCTGACTGGTGATAATCAGTTGTGACTTGTCTGAATTGAAGATAAACACGTTCAGATAGTAGAACAGCAAATCATAGTGCAAGTCTTCGCCAAGCTCATCAAGGTAATAGATATGAGTGGCTGTTACCATATCATAAAGCGCATCAAGTATGCGGATATATTTCTGCGTACCCTTGGACTGCAATTCCATTGGGATCTCGAAGTCGCCATTATCCGAATGGTTCAAGAAAGAAATCGTATCGTTGGTTGGCCTGAGCAACACATCCTTCATTCTTTCCGGAATATTCTCCTTTAATATACGTTCACGGTATTCCTGTGGAATGACACGATCCTCTATGATTGGTCGGTATTCCATAATGTTCAAGTCCGCCTTTTTGAGCATCTGTGTGAAGAACTTACGCTTTCTCTTATCCTTATATGCACTGGTAAGAATTTCTGCTAAACCATTATCCATGTCCCCATCCACATCATGATAGTTGTTCATGATATAATTGTGAAGCGTGGTGAACGGCTCTATGTCCTCCTTTAATACTGCTTTTCGACAAACAGACAACACGCTGTGATTGTTCAAAGTGTTCTCGCGAATGCTATCCTGTGTCCTTGCAAGCAGTTTGAGACTGGTGCCAAACTTTATGTCTGCCTGGACATCATCACCGACAAAAGAACGTTCATAAAACAGGGCCTTGGAACCGTTGGGATAATAGTTTAATACTTCGCTTATGATGCGGCTACCATCAAACGACACGTCATAATCATACCTTATGGCATTGACATAAAAAGACACGTGCATTTGGGTTGGTTCATCCTTGGTCAAAGCGAATGGAAGATAACCACTGATTTTCTGTTTTGCATCTGTTTTTTGAGACACCAGAATATGGAAAAGCTCATTAAGTGCTTTGAGCATATTTGACTTCCCAGACGCATTAGAACCATATAGAATTCCCAACTTGTACAAGAAAACACCTTTAGCAATCTCAACCACCAATTCAGATGCAGGGGCTTTAGCCACGAAGCTGAGTTCCTGTCTGTCTCGGATGGAGAGATAATTTCTTACCCAAAAATCTCTAATCATAATGTAGGCGATTGGTTATTAGCTGATGCAAAGATATATAATTTTTGCCGTAACATGAAATATATATAGGATTTCCGTAATAAACCTACCAATATTGCAAAAATATTTTTTGCCATTAGCTTTAAAAGCCCGTACTGTAGTTCACTTTGGCGCGCCAGCACTGTAGCTCACTTTGCTCGCAAAGTGAGGGGCGCGAAGATGAAAGTGCGGCGACAGCTGAATTCGTTGCATTATTCGCCATAGGTTCGTCCCCCTCACTTTGCGAGCAAAGTGAGCTACAATGCTGGCGCCGCAAAGTTCGTTATAATGCTGGCGCCGAAAAGCGCGATTATGTTACGCCGCAACGTCAAAATTCGTCGTTGGCATAAAGGAAGGGGAAGGTGCATTGCTCCCATTCGATGATTTCCTCATCGCGGAAGAAGCGGCGCAGCTCCACGGCTGCCGTTTCTGGAGAGTCGGAGGCATGCACGATGTTCTCTTGGAAACTCATGCAATAGCTGCCGCGGATGGTGCCGGGGGCGGCATGGCGTCCGTTGGTGGGGCCTGCCAAGGCACGCACGGCGGCGATGGCGTCGACGCCCTGCAGGCAGAGCGCCACGACGGGCGCCGTCATCATCGAGTCTTTCACGCGCTGGAAGAAGGGCTTTTCGCTGAGGTGGGCATAGTGTTCAGAGAGCAGTTCGTCGGTGAGCATCATCATCTTCATGCCGCAAAGGTGCAGTCCTTTCTTTTCAAAGATGCTGATGATTTCGCCAACGAGGGCGCGTTGCAACGTGCAGGGCTTGAGCAATACGAGGGTCTTTTCAATGGCCATAATCTGATTTATTTAATAGGGTTTAAGGTTATGTGAATATCTGCGAAGCGAACTTTTCATCCTTCGCTGTAAAGTTAAACATTATTTCCCGTCTGACGGCATTTTGCCTTGGAAATTGTGTGCAACGACGCAATGCGCCGTGCGTTTTCCTCATTTTTGAATGGCGACAGCGCCGCAAACAAAAACCGGGTGCGCGGAATCGCTTGATTCCGAACACCCGGCATTACATTAAAGATTTATGGAGTTTTATTCTTCCTCGCTCCAGTTGTCGGCGCTCCAGCCCTGTTTGTTGGAACTGAACTCGCCCTCAAACGTATCTTCGCCTGGACGTACGCCCGAGTTGCTGCCGCCGTTGCCTGAGAGACTGCTACCTGCAGAGAGGGCCAAAGGGCCTTCGGCAACGACCTGTATTGCTACGCTCTTGGGAGCGCTATATGTTTTTCTTCATTTTTTCTATGTTGTTGGGTTATTTAACATAAACTTTCTTGCCGCCCTGGATGTAAAGCCCCTTGGGGAGACCTTCGAGAGAACCGTTGCTGACGCGCACGCCCTTGAGGTCGAAGACGGGAGCTGAAGCGCTGTCGCTGATGATGACACCGTTGCTGTTGATGCCAGTCACCTCACCGCCCAAGTTGAGCTTCACGCTCGCTGGTTTGCCGCTGGCCGTGAAGTAAGCGCCTGTGGCAGGAAGTGTGGACGTTTCACCGCCCTTCTGGATGAACTGGCCTTCGGCACCGTGGTCGGCAACACCATAACGGTTTCGCATGGCGAAGCTCGGCGTGTAGTTGCCCTGGAAACAGAAACCGCCACGGCACTGGGCCTGGGGCTCGGCGGCAACGATTTCAGCACCGAAGTATGAAGACTTCGTTTCATACGGCACATAAATCAGATATGGCTTGTTGGCTTCCAGTTCCTGCACTTCCACAAAGTTCAGTCCATTATCGTCTGCGCTTGAGAGTTCCTGCAATTTGGTATCCTCGTCATTGGTAAAGCAGAACGGATTGACGTTGCATGGCATACAGATGGAGTTCCAACCCTTCTTCAAAGGACGCGTAAAGTGGATGTTCTTCAATCCCGGCTTGATGGTAGTAAAATCGGTCGTGCCGTTGATTTCGATTGTCGGGGCAAACACCACCTTAATCTGCATCCCCATAGCCTCTCTGAAATCAATGTCAATTTGAGCCGTCAGGTCTGCGCCGTTGCGTGTGGCGTTAAGAACGATGGGGACTAATTTGAGACCAGGACCCATCCATTGTTTTTCATCCACACTGGGATCATCCCCCGGCTGAATCTTTGTTTCCTGAGTTGTCGTGATTTTATCACCTTTGATGTCCAGATTCTTCAAGACAATGGTACCAACATTGATTGCACCGCCCATCAAAGAGAAGTTTCTAAGTTGGAAAGTATAGCTGCCATCCAGTTCTTTATAGAGCTGAATGGTTGATTCAGAAGGGTCGAACATGCCTATTTTTACCAACTCGACAGAGAGGTCGCTGGTAAAGTCTGTCACTTCCTTGGCTACTCTGAACTTGTAAACCGTTACGCTCTTTGGATTCACGTTGTAGTCGTTGCCCTTGACCGTGACTGTCAGCATTTGTAATTTGGGATCGAAAGATTTTTCCACCGTGGCACCCGCACCTTTCTTTTCATAAGAGAATTTGGAAATATCGAAGTCCTCGTCAATCAAAAGGTTATAGAAGTTCTTGCCTTCTTCCATCTTGATTGTCTTGCCTTTATAAGTGATAGATTCCAAGGCGTGGTAGTAAACAAACTGCACATCGTCGACTTCGAGAATGCTATTAACTTGAATATTTCCGCGATTCCAATAGTCGGCACTTGAGATGATGACATTCATTTTGGTGGGGGCAACGTCTGTCAGTTTATAGTCGATAGGCACCACGATTTCTTCCCAATCGTTGTTCTTGGTTGTTGCAAAAGCGTAATCACAAGAAGCGATGAGCTTACCATCCCCCGTTACGGTTCCGGCATCGGGACGTCCCATGACAGCACGATCTACGTCAGCCTGAATACGGGTAGACTTATTTCCGTCGCTACCAGTCTGTGCTATCAGCGATTGGAAAGTTCCAGTCCAGAAATAGGCAATAATATGTGCATTTTCAGGAGCGTCTCCCTGCGTGCGTTTGAATACGCCTTTAATGGCATCTGGCTTGTAGGTGAAAGTTGTATCACCATACACACCACCATCACATGCATCAACGTCTGACACAGCATAAACCCAAGGCGTTGCAAAATTGATAAACGCTGGGGCCTCACTGCTGTATTTACTAACACCCATTTTCACGTTTTTAAGCATGACGACTTCTGAATCGCCACGCTTGGAAGTAGTCACCAATTCAGAGCTTTGCGCAGGGACACTAGCATAACCGAGAAGGGGAACAACTACTGTCTGATAGACATTTGAGCCATTCCAGTAGCAAGGTTCCGTACCTGGACGAGGTTGCAGGAAACCCGCAGGAGCATTTACTTTTTTCTTGTACTTACTCGTTTGGTCCGTCTTTCCACACTCCTTCTTCCAATATTTAAAACCTTCGTTTTGCAGATATTGCGCAGAAGCCGTCAGCCCTCCTGCTGCCAGCAGGACTGTCAATAAGATTTTTCTCATTGTTATTTGTTATTTTACTGTTTATTAAATTCTTAGATTCGGTATAGGTACTGATACCACCAGTGCAAAGTTACGTTTTTAAATCTGAGGGGGCGGCGGAAGAAAGGAAAATCAATGTTTTATAATACTTTTAAGGATTAATGGGACATTGGTTGTAAAGCGCAGGAGACATTCAAACGGGGGAACGAAGCTCGTGGCGGACGGGACAACGAATTGACGAATTTCTTTCGGCAGAGAATGGGGCGCAGCATTGTAGCTCACTTTGCTCGCAAAGTGAGGGGGGCGGATATTGTGGCGGACAAGCACGGCTAAAAATCCAACAAAGTCATGCCCCAGAGCGCTGGGTGTTCAAAATCCAGAAAAATCTCTGCGCGGTTTTGAGCCAAATAGCATGGCGTTGCGCCGCTGCCCCTGAAAGGGGCTCATATTCCAGGATAGGGGCTTGCCCCTATCTCCCGCCGCAGCTCATCAATTCTCGCTTCTGCCCCTGTAAGGGGCGCATATCTCGTTTCCACGGGGCTTGCCCCGCTGTATCATTCGAGATATGAGCCCCTTTCAGGGGCGAGGTTCATTAATCGACCCCAAGAGGTAGGGGCAAGCCCCTACCCTAAATATGAGCCCCTTTCAGGGGCGCTGACCATGTTCGCTGCGTGTTCGTGGCCCTCACTTTGCGAGCAAAGTGAGCTACAATGCTGGCGCCGCAACAGACGATTATGCGGGCCAGCGTAAATCTCAGCTACGAGGGCGCTACCGCTAACCTTTGATATTTCAATTTTGAACGCTCTACCTTTCAGGGCGCGGCTATAATGGCAATTACGGTTGCATCATCCATTGCCATGCGGGGGTAATTTTCCAACCTTTCGACCAGAAAAGTATTCATTGACAGTGAACACTTTTCAGAAAATCGTTCATTGGCAGTGAACACTTTTGCGCGAAAGTATTCATTGTCAGTGAAAGGTTTTGCGGGTGCGGCGCGTGGTGGGAATGCAAAAAGCCCCGCTCGGCAGGATGCCGGGCGGGGCGATTTCTTTTTGCAAGAGTGCTTGCGATTACTTACGGAGACCGAGGGCCTTCACGATAGCACGGTAGCGCTCGATGTCTTTACGCTTGAGGTAGTTAAGCAATGCACGACGCTTACCTACGAGCTTAACGAGAGCACGTTCAGTTGTATGATCTTTACGGTTTGCTCTCATGTGTTCCGTCAAGTGGGAAATACGGTATGAGAACAAGGCCACTTGGCTCTCTGCGGAGCCAGTATCCGTGTTAGACGTTCCGTACTTGCCAAAGATCTCTTGCTTCTTTTCAGAATCTAAATACATTGTGAATAGAATTAATTGTGATTGTATTTTATAAGCGGTGCAAAATTACGGGTTTTCAATGAGATAGCCAAATGATTTCCGGGTTTTAATGGTTTTGCGGCGAAATTTTTAAAGGCGGACGGGCGAATTACACGGATTGCTGGCGGCAGCGAATGGGGCGCAGCACTGTAGCTCACTTTGCTCGCAAAGTGAGGGGGACGAATATTGTGGCGGCCAAACAAGGCTAAAAATCCAACAACGTCATGCGCTAAAGCGTTAGCCATGTTCGCTACGTGTTCGTGGCCCTCACTTTGCGAGCAAAGTGAGCTACAATGCT
>UQCW01000064.1 GCA_900539625.1 uncultured Prevotella sp. | reverse complement strand
CCACCTTGGGTGAAGGAGCAATGCGGGCATTGCGACTGAAAACAAGGTAAGTAGATGCGCCCGAGAGGACGTTTCAATTGTAAGAATAATGCTCTTGGCACATATATAAAAATAATTTTGACCACCTACTTATATAGCTATGGTGTATTGCCTGATGGCTATCGGATTCCGCTTTACAGCTATAGGATATTGCAAGCAATAGAGAGGCTACAAGTCTCTATGACCGTCATTCCGCAACGTCCTTATACGATTTCTATCTTGCTCTTTCCCCCTGCGGGTTGCTTGACCAGTCGGATTTGCGGACTGATTTGGGAGCGTATCTGGTCGGTGTGGCTGATGACGCCCACTTTTCTGCCCTGCGCATTCTCAAGGTTGGAGAGCGCCGACATAACGAGGTCGAGAGAGGCGTGGTCGAGGTTGCCGAAACCCTCGTCGATGAAGAGGCTGCCGATGCTCAGATTGTGGCTCGAGAGCGTGGCAAGTCCCAAAGCCAGCGCGAGACTGACAACGAAGGTTTCGCCGCCAGAAAGCGAACTGACGTAGCGGTGCTCGTCAAACATGTCGCGGTCGATGATTTCCAGCGTGAGCGTGCCAGGCATGTTGCGGAGCTCATAGCGCGGCGAGAGCTGGCGCAACTGGGCGTTGGCGTGGCTGACCAGGAAGCCAAACGTGTAGCTCTGGGCCAGTTCACGGAATTTCTTGCCGTCGGCACTGCCCAAGAGCGCATCGAGACGACGCCACTCTTCTGCGTTGACACGCGCCGCTTCGAGGTCTTTCAATCGACTGGCGGCCCGTTGCTCACTGTCTTCATGCTGCTTAAGACAGAGGTTAAGACTGAGCACATGCGCTTTCTGCACGTCGATTTCCTGAAGGAGCGATGCCTCGCTGGCCTTCAGACTTTCGCGCGTCTCGTCGCCCGTGCCAGAGGGCTGGCTGGGCTTGCTGCGCAATGCCAAGAGGGCTTCGCGAGCCGTTTGGAGACGTGTGCTGGCAAGCGTGAGCTGCTTTCTCGCCTCGTCAAGGCGGTCGCGCAGTTGTTTCCAGTCACAATGCTCCGAGAAGATTTTCTCAAGTTCAGCAAACTGCATCGGCGAATGCGTGGAATTGAATTTAACAATCCACACGTCGAGGTCAGCCATTCGCTGGCTCAATTCTCCCTGCCGCGTCGTGCGCGTCTGCAAAAGATTCTGCTGCGTTCCCTGCAACTGCCGCAGGCGTCCAGAAGCCTGTTCGTTCACGCCGCGTGCCAGCGATTCCTTCTGACGTGCCGCCGCGATTTCCGCCGAGAGAAGCTCCTCTTCCTTTTCTGGCGTCGTATTGTTGAAAAGCCTTGAAAGCTCGTCGCGCTTGGCTTGCAGGCGTTCCTGCATGGCCTCCTTCGCCTCCACAGCCTGCGTGTATTGCTGGCGAGCCTCATTCAGACGGTTGCTCAGAGCCTTCACCTCTTCATGAAGGAGTTCGCAGGCACGCTGTTGCTCGTCGAGGTTCTTGCACGTGTTGAGCCAGTCGTCGTGGAGCGTCGATAGGCGCAGGCGGAAGTTGTCGGGATTGTTTTTCCATTCCGAAAACCATCCAGAGAGCGTCACCATCGAGTCGAGGTCCTGGTAAAGCTCACTGCACGAGCGGTCGGACTTCGTCAAGATTTCCTCCTGCTCCTCAGCAGAAGCCGCCGCCACGCGATATTGCGTGTTGAGGTCATTGATATGGTCGCGATCTTCCGCCATCTGCGCTTCGAGAACACTGATTTGCTCGTTAAGGCGGTTGATGTGGCCCTGGTGGAAGTTAAACGTTTCCAGTTCCTTCTCCGCCTCAGAAGCCGCGCGGCGCGTATTGTCGATAAGCAGGCCTATCATGAGGCGGCGTGCATCGCGTGCCACAGAAGGCGAGCAATCGACAAACGAATTATCGAGATAGGCATACGCATGCCACTGTTCCACGTCCGCCCTCTGTCGCGCCTCACGGCTTTGGAGGTTTGAACGCTCAGAAGCCAAGCGTCCTTCGCTGGCCGCCATCTCTTCCTTCAACTGGCCCACCAGACGCTGCATCGCGTCGAGTTGTTCTTTAGCCTCGTTAAATTCCTTTTCGAGATTATTAAGCAATTCGCCAAGTTCGCGCTCCGTCTCCGTGTGGTAAGGATGGTGCGTTGCCCCGCAAACGGGACAAGCCCTGCCCTCCTTGAGCTGTTTGCGCAACTTCACGATGTTTTCACTCTGGCTGAGCGTCAGCGCCACATTGAGGCGCTTATGGGTTTCCACGAGCACGAGAAGTTTGTTTTCGGCCGCCGCCAAATCCTTCTGTTTCTGCTTCTGCGCCGCCTCGATTCTGCTGATTTCCGCCCGTTTGTCGTCGATTTCCTCATAGCCCGAAGCAATACTTTCCCAGAGCGTCTGGGCATGTTCCAAGGCCAACAGACGGTTGCGGTTGTCGGAGAAACGTTGCTGGAGTTTCGCACTGTCGTGTCCCTGATTGTTTTGGCGGTGGATAAGCAGTTCGCCTTTGAGCGTGTCCATGTTCGCCTCGTTGTCGTGCTGCTTCTTCTGATAGCGCTCCGCAGAGAGCTTTATTGATGCCTGTCGCTGTTGCAGTTGAGCACATTTCTTGCGGCTTTGCTCATTGCTCCGCGTTTCGATATTGAGCGCAGAGAGTTTGTCTTTGACGAGGTCAAACTTGTCAAACATGAGGCGGTGTACAGAGAGCGCCTGCTGATGGAGCTTGAGGGATTCAAACGCCTTCTCGCTTTCCTCCAAGTCGGCATTCTTCTGCTTGAGCGCCGAGGTGCGTTCCTCAAAGGCCGTCTTCTTCTCGACGAGCTGCACGTCGGCCCGCTTCAGTTCGCCTTCAGCCCCGCGTATCTCTCCGTTGAGCACATGCCCCCGACTGATGGCAGGGCGACGCATAGAGAGGCGTCCTTCGGCCTCAGAAACGCGCTCTCGCGCCTGATCGAGGGCTTCGCCAGCTTCCCTGAGCTGGCGGCGCTCCGAAAGGATGTCGTTCGACGTGCGTTCTTCGTCGCGCTTGATTTGCTCGATGTCGGCACGCCGCATCTTGATTTCCTGGAAAAGCGGTTGCACGTCGAGCACAGAATCATAGCGCTCCAGGCGCAACTCGTCGCCACGCAGCGACATATAGGCTTTATTGGCACCTGCATATTGCTCTTCCAGACGGGCCACCAGCGAGGTGGCCTCATCGAAGTCGGCAAACCACTGCAATTGCTGCTGCACGAGTTGCTGGCGCTCCGTGAGCGTCTTGATGGTGGCAGAAGCCAAGGAATATTCCTCCTTCTTCGCGGCGAGTTCATCGTCGCTGAGGTGGTTTTTCATGATTTCCTGCAAATTGCTCGTCAGGATTTCAACGCTTTGCTGGGCCTCGACCGTCTGCTCATGAATGGTGCGGGAGATTTGTCCGTAGATTTCAGTTCCCGTCAGTTTCTCCAGCAAAGCCGACTTCTCGCTGCGCCCGGCACGCAGGAAATTCGCAAAACTATTTTGCGCCAGCATGACGGTGCGCGTAAACTGCGTATAATCCAGTCCGATGATTTCCGGAATGCGGCGGTCGATTTCCGCCTCTGGAATGGTTTCCTTGTGGGGCGCGAGGCGTTGCAGGCTACGCACCACCTTGTCGTAGTTGTCCGTTCGTTTAAGTCGCAAGGTCCATTTCGCCTCATAGCGTTCCCCCGCAGTGGTGGTAAACTCCACAGCGGCGAGGGCTTCGCGGCAGCCGCGACGGAGAATGCCCCGCACGTCGGTCGGCGAAATGGCCTGCGCGCGGTTGGGATTTTTCTTCACGTCGTCGCCCGTGATGCGCTCCGCATTTTCAAAGCGCGGCGCGTGGTTGTAGAGCGCCAGACAAACGGCATCGAGAATGGTGGATTTGCCCGCCCCCGTGTCGCCCGTGATGGCGAAGAGCCCAGCAGAGCGCAAAGGCTCCTGCGTGAAGTCGATGACCTGTTTCCCCTCAATTGAGGTGAGGTTGCATATCGTGATTTTCTCTATTTTCATTGTTCTCCCTCCTTGATTTCAGAAACGGCCTTTTCATAGGCCGCGTTGAAGCGTTGCTGAAGCGCTTCGGGCATGTCGGTGTTGTAGCGGCTCTCAAAAACCCGCTTGGCCATGTCGATGGGCTGAATGCTGCGCAGCGTCTCAACGGAGCCAATCTTTCCCGGCTCGGAAGCGGCAGGGGGCAGTTCGCGCACCATGCGACAAAAATGAACCGCCTTATCGGCCAACGCTTCTGTGGCCTCGTGGAGCAACGAAGGGTTGGGCTGATTTTCGAGCACACGCATTTCGAGATACGGCCAGGTGGCGCCGTCGTCGTTTTTCTCGCGCTGCGGCAGAGCGGCAATGGCGTCGAAGAGAGCATCGGTGCTTACGGCACCGCGATTGGGGATGGAAAGCAGCGCACGCAACGGCGTATATTCCAGGCGGCTGACCTCTGTCTCGCCCGTTTCGCTAATGGTGACGAGGTTGACACCATGGCGGTAGCCCTTTTCAGAGAACGACATCGGAAGGGCACTGCCAGCATAATACATATCAGACTTCACACCGCCAACGCGCTGGGCTTTGTGGATGTGTCCCAAGGCCGTGTAGAGCGCCCCGCAGTCAACGCGGCCCGCCTCAACGCAGTCTTGCCCGCCAACAACAAGGCGTTCGCTGTGCTCATCCTGGCAGATTTCAGCCCCGGCGGCATAGAAATGGGCGGCAACAACGGCCGGCAGCGACTTGAAAGGCGTTTTGCGATAGCGCTTGCAGAGGTTGTCGAGAAACCATGCCAGCCCCTCCGTCGTTGAAAGTCCCGAGGGATAGTCGCTGGTGCGCAGATAAGGCACGGCAAAGCAAGTGACAACGGCTTCCTGCTGCCCAAGCGGACTTAGAGGCAAGAGATAATGGTCGAAATCAACCTCTCCGGAGTCCTCCAGCCGACGCACCATTCCGCGCACATAAACATTGTGCACCTTGAGCAGTTCGGCAGGCGCTTCGAGGCGTCCTGCCGAGTCGTGGTTGCCGGCAGTGGCCACCACCTGCAGTCCTTCAACAGCACTCGTTGCCTGAATGAGGAAATCGAAGAACTGCTTTTCGGCGCGTGCCGGTGGATTGGCGGTGTCGAAGATGTCGCCAGAAATGATGAGCGCGTCGGGACGCTGCTGCCTAACTACTTCCAGAAGCCAGCTAAGAAAATGGGCGTGCTCGTCAGCGCGGTCGTGTCCATGAAATGTGTTGCCGAGATGCCAGTCGGCGGTATGTATGAGTTTCATAATGTCGCGAACTTAGATGAAACGCAAAATTACGCTTTTTTTAGGGATGTGGAAAGGATAGTTTTCTAAAAAATTGGCAGAATTTCAGCGCAACGAATGGGCGCAACAGATGGGCGCGATGGGCGGGCGCGACGGAGCAGTGAAGAATGATGCCGACGCAAGATGAACACGACATCATCGGAACAAAATCGGCAACACCCTCCATCAGCAAACGCCGCGATGACACCCCCAAAAATACCGCCAAAGAATTTGCTGCCGTTTGCCACCCATTTTCGTCCACTTAGGCGGGCTTTCCAACCGCTTGGACAATAAATGAAAAAAGCGGGGTTGCCCAACTCTTTTATTATACGTACTTTTGTATGTGGAATTTCTCAGACATACGAATTCGTTTCGTAGCTCACAGAATGACAATTCGCCCTTGGACACTCGCTTCAAACGACGAAGCTTACCCGCCAAGGGGCAAAAGAAGAAAGAACGTATGTCACAATCTCAGACTCCAGGCAATCATGGTGGCTTGGAGAATATAGAGATAAAACACTCCCACCTGGGTCGAAGATGATCCGGGTGGGAGCTTTTTTTGTGCGAAGAAAGGGGAGGCGAAGCGGGACGGCACAGCGCTGAGGCCCGATTGAAAGTTTAGCGGGTTACTCACATGTTATCGATTTGCGGCCGCGAGTAATGCTGCTCGCGGCCGAAGGTAACGCTGCTCGCGGCCGAAGGTAGCGCTGCTCGCGGCCGCAAATCGATAACTTGGTATAGGTTGGGAGATTCCCGATGCGGACTTTGAAGGGATGGATTACACGATTTTTGCGGCGGAGGATGGGGCGAAGCATTGTAGCTCACTTTGCTCGCAAAGTGAGGGGGACGGATATTTGGCAAACATTTGCACGATTAACGCCCTACCTAAAAGGGCAGCGGTGCCGCAACCGACATACTACCTGGTTATAAAAAAACTCGCAAGTTCTCACTTGCGAGTTTTTATAATAGAAAGGCGCATTGCACCATTACTTACCGATAATCTTTTCTCCTTGACTGGTGATATAGATGTGACCTTTGACAAGGTGTTTCACTTGTCGGCCTGTAAGGTCATAGTAGCGTATCGGACCATTCTTGTCACTCGTTTCTTTGATGACATTGTTGTTAATTCCTGTCACATCTGGAGAGAGATTATAAGGAATGGCCAGCTGTGCGGTCAGGTTAGAACCGTCAAGGGTGTGTGCTTCGACAACAATTGTGCCTTGACCGCCCAAAGCATTTTTAAATAAGAGTTCTCCGGTAGGCAACAGTTTGGCAACGTCTTCCCCATTCTTGATGTGCCAGCTGATTTTGCTGATATCGGTGAATGTTGGCAATACAACAGCCAACAGATGGAGGCTACGTTGACCATCAGAGAGCTGTGAGTTTGATTCCAAGGTAGTAAGTTTCAAACTGTTGGCAAATGTCTGAGTTGCAATGGCATCAGAAGCTGCAACAACGTTAGACCAGGACTGACGTATGATGTCGTCGGCTGTGCTTGGTGCAAAAGCCACGGCGTAGTAATATTCGTCGGCTGTGCTGGCAGTGGCATCAATGTAGTTCTGCATGTTGCCGTCAACACGGGCAATCTCCTGACAGTTTTTAGGAGTGGTACCGCGCAAAATAATGTACTCGTCAACATCAAGGCCTTCGTAAGCGTTCCATAAGAGGTTTATTCCTTTGGCACACTGATTGAGAGAAAGATGAAGCGGCGTGTGTGTTGTTGAACTCTCACTCGTTTGAACACCATTATCGGCTACATAACGCACGCGGTAGCTATAGGCTTGGTGTGTATTGTCGCAGGTGGTGTCAATGAAGCGAATTTTGCCTGTTCCATTATTGGCAGTGCCAATCACTTCATATTGTTTTGTCAGCGCGTTCTGACGGCTCACTTCTATCGCTTTGACAGTTCCATCCATTGGCGCATTGACAAAAAGCATATAATTAGTCCCATTGGCAGACACAAATTTGATGGCGGGTTGAGGCAACGTGTTTCTATAAACGTAAGCTTCAGCTGTGTAGACCCTTCTCTCGCCGTTGACTATTGCGTCATAAACCACTTCGACGAAGCCGTCGGTGTGGAAATAGAACGTGGCAATGGAATCGCCTTCTGTGTATTGAACAGAATAATCACTTCTGTTTCCAAAATACAAATTTGCGGCTTGCAGACGACGTACAGCCTCGGGTACCTTCACCTTGAACGGAGCTTCCATATAGATGCCATCGCCGAGATGGATTGTCATATCGACGGATGGATTTACGTAAACCTGCGTGGTATAAGTGTTACCATCGGCTTTGAGTGTGACGGTTTGTGCTCCAGCTTCAGCCCAGTTGATTTTATATTTGCCGTTACCCAAATCTTCAACGGATTTCGAATGCGTGGCTTCAAGGCTGAATGACGATGCTTTGGAACCGACATATTTCACGGTGGTTGGAATGTCGAGGTCGCTTGTGGCTTGTTCCACTTCAATGAAGTTTTTGCCGTTGATGGTCACCGTTGTTGGAGTTGTCATCGGTGAGTGTTCGCCCATAAGGTCAATAGCTTGCACCTGCACTTCGTAGGTTTCGCCCTCTGTGAGAACGGAAGCTGGAATCAGCATCTGAGTAGAGCGTCGGTAATATATGCCAGAACCGATGGTCGCTTTGTCGTTCAATCCGTTCATAGGTGAGATAAGGAAAGCGTCATCCCCCGTTTGTCCTTGACGTTTTACGCTGACATTATAGCGCATTTGCTTGGCTGGAGTCTCGGCATCGTAAGCATCAGCCCAGTTGATGAAGAGACCTTGTTCCGTTTGGCGAGCAACGACGGCCGCAGGAGCCAAAGGAGCTTGATTGGTAATCTTCGTTTCCAAACCGTTTGGAAATTCGCCATTGGCCAGCGGTTGCCAATGATATTCATCTAAATTTTCAAAATAGCTTATATCAATAACCTTATAGTTAAAGCCTTCATACATCATGACAACTTGTTCAGAGAGCACAATGTCTGGGAAACCGTTGTTGTCTAAATCGACAATGCAACGAAGCCTGTCATTTTTGACGTTGATACGTACTTCCTGGTCACAAATCCATTCACTCTGCGGTCTGCCTTTAACGATGACAAATTGTTTCGCTTTGCTGTCGAAATAGTAGCCATCGACCAGGCCATCGGAATTGAAGTCGGCCACACCTGCAAGTTCTTTACCGCTAAAGATATCAGGCTTTGAATATGTGATGTCTGCTTGCGGTGTCTTGAAGGATACTTTCGTCTTCCCCATACCATCATGCCAAATGAGGTCGGGGACACCATCGCGATTCACGTCGTAGAGACCGATGATGACGCCTTCATATTCGTATAAATAGGAATCCCAGTAATTTTTATAGCTGAAATGCAGGTTGTCGCCTTGGTTGACGAGGGGTATATTACGATCGTCCAATATGTCGAAATATCCATCGTTGTTTAAATCAACGACATACTTCATTATATATCCTTCATAGTCGGCTTTTTTCTCATATTCATAGTCGCCATCACCTTCGGCCATATTGATATAGAGATTGCCCTTATTCACATTGTCGATATAAAAGTCGGGAAAACCGTCACGGTTATAGTCGAGAGGCAGATAGGTCTCAGCGTCTGCGTTTTCGAAATCTGAATTGAAACTCAAACGCAGCTTTTCGTACTCACCTTTAGGATTACGCTTCAGAAATGGGCTTATTTCTAAATTTGTTTCTGTCATAATTTCTGCTGCACCATCCTGATCCATGTCTACCATGACTGTAAGAATGGACTTATCTTTCGCACTACCGCGAAATGGCAAGATGAAGGAAGACGTTGCATTGCTTTCCATGTCTTGACCATTGGCTTTGTGCATGATGACCTTGATGGGGTGTTCTCCCGCTTTTGTGAAGAAGGCATTGATTTCTCTTCCGCCAGCGTGTGTGGCCGTAATTTGTGCATTCGGCAAAATCCATTCATAGGTGGCACCAGCTTGTGGATTGAGCACACGTAATGAAAGAGTGTCTGACGTGGCATATCCTTCGCCTATCGGGGCAATGACAGGAGCGCTGACTTTGTGCACGTAAACGGCTTCATCCGACCATTCACTTCCTAAACGCCCAGCATAAATGGCTTGAACAGATACGTAGTAGGTTCCTTCTGCCAAGTTGTTGGTGTTAAGGAAAAATTGCAGATTGCGACCCATTTCGCCTTCAAGCAAGTTGCGACGCGTGCCGTCTGGCAAGGCATTTGCACACATGATGTCGTTTCCTCCAGGTGTGCTGCCGATGCGCAGTTCGTAGGTGAGGTCGCAAGCTGAAGTCTGGGCATCGTGTCCGCGCTGCCAGATTATTTTAAGTTGGTTGCTGTTGGGCTGATAGATGAGCTGTGGACGACTCATTTTGTCGGGCCGCGTATTTACACTGGCACCTTCAAGAGGCTCACAGGCCACTTCTTCACCGATATAGGATCCTGATTTAGAATAAAATTTCTTGGGGTAAACCATTTCGGTGATGCCATCATGGTTGAAGTCGGCTAAGAAGAGCGTATAATGCGCAGGCAATGGTGTTTTGCTGAGACTCAAATTGGCAGCAATATGTATCAAGGCATTTGTGGTGTAAAGTTCGTAAAGGCCATCACCATCGTAATCGGCGCAGCTTTGTCGTACCTCATAAATGCCCTCAATATAGCTTTCCTTCTTTTTGAAATTTCCTTTGCCGTCATTGCGCAGGAATACGAAGTAGGTGGCTTTCGCACTTCCATCGGGTACAAAGAGCAAGACGTCAACATCGCCATCTTTATCAAAGTCGCCGAAGAACACGTGCTGCAGTTTGCCATTAGAAAATATGGTTTTGGGAGCTGAAAGACTTCCATCGGGTTGTGTGATGTAGAGATCGACCTTTTCTTGGGTAAAGTCAAGGAAGTCTGCCAAACCATCGCCATTGAAATCAGCGGAATAAATACGGCCGTCGTGGGCACTTTTGAAAAATTCGCCTCCGCCTAAATTATAATAAATGCTTTTCTTGAAATAGAAATCCATCTGGCCGTCGCCATTGAAATCGGCCACATACATCTCGTTGTTTTGTTCAGGTGTGAAGGACTGAGGCTTTGCGTTGCCGCTCTTCACCAGTTCAAAATCGGGCTTTCGTGATTTCACAAACATACCCTGTCCCAAACTTGTCACGTTGCCGTTACTTCCACCGTTGGTGGCACTATTCCAGCCGCCTCCCGTTGAAGCCTTGATATCGGAGATGGCACGTTGGGCAATGCGGCTGGTGTCGCTGGTAACGCTCATTCGCTCTTCCATTAAACTGCCATCAGCCTGCAGTTTGAGAACTTTAATATAATTCTCTCCAATGTATGAATCTTCAAAGCAGATGTCTGATATGATTTCTTTTTTCCCATCACCATCGAAATCTGCAGTGAGAGCCGTGTAAATAGAATGTTGTTTATTAGAATGGGTATATTTAGTGGTATATGGGATTCCTGTGCAAAGGTTGGTGAATCCATTACTGCCACCCATAAGCATGAGATTGTCCGCTGCGATTTGTTCTATGCGTGGAGATGATTCATTTCCGTTGCAGCCGCTGGGAAAAGATTTATGTGCGGTTGGCGAAAGGAATATAATACTCTCGGAACCATATCTCTGATTGGAAGAGTTGGGATAGTAGTTGATGGCCATGTCTATGTGTCCGTCTCCGTCAACATCATAGGCTGTTTTTTCACCAAATCGAAGTTGATATGCACCCCCTTCGCCAGGTATATAATTGCGCTTGTCGGAAAAAACAGGTAAGCCATACCCATTATCATTCTCGCGTCCCCAGCATATCGCGGCATCGTTAAGTTTGTTATCTGGCACATGAATGTAGCAAGCAGACCATGGCACTTTGTAGGAAGAAAGCTTGTCCAGCCATTCGTTGTATGCATTACTATTGTACTCAGACATATAGTATATGCCACGCTCTACAAACAGATGACGCACTGCAGAAATGTCACCTCCTGCGGCATCTTTACAGAGCGATTGAACACCTAAAACAGGAAATTCTTGCCCGCCATAGGTGAGTTTGGTTGGTACATGCACATCGGTAACATTGGGAACTCCCGTCACCACCCATCCTTCGGAGATGGAATTGTGGCTGTATTCATCGTCTAATTCAACATACCCTGGCCTGTCGTTGCCGCAAAGGTAGGTAAAAACAAAGCCGTTTTCGCTGTGTTTGGTTTGATTGGGTATGCTTCTACCCCCCCAATTTGCGCACAAAGCGGCAATCCGCCCATAAGCAAGGCAGAACTGAGGATTAGTGGTTTAAACCACTTGCCCTGTGTCTTTTTACTTTTGGTTGTCATATTACTTGAAAATTAGTCAGCAGCTTGATATTTAATGAGATTTAATGGTGGTGGAAAAATAACTTGGGCTATTTTGTCCTGTGTTTTTTTCGACTTTGTAACTTCGAAGAAGGAATGTAATAGGCTACATGTCTGAGGAAGCACCTCAAAAGAATTTGATACCCTCTTATCTTCTCTACAAAAAAAGTTCAAGCTATTTGTCTTTCATATCATAGGGAAGCAAAGAACAATGACATACGCACATGCCAAAGAATATCTTAGCTAAGCGCTACTGAAGCTTAAGCAAAGTATTTCGGCTTATCAAGGCAAAGGTAATTATAAATTATTGGAAAGCTTGTGTTTTTCTAAAAAAAATGAAATCGTTTTCAAAAAAGCTATGCAATTGCGTCGCTCAAACGGAATGGCTTTAGAAAAGTTTTCCGGAAACGCATCTGGCGGGAAAGCTAATATAAGGTAATAAAGCCTGTCGGTTGGGAGATTCCAGATGCGGACTTTGATGGGCCGGATTACACGCTTTTTGCGGCGGAGGATGGGGCGAAGCATTGTAGCTCACTTTGCTCGCAAAGTGAGGGCCACGAACACGTAGCGAACATGGTCAACGCTTTGGGGTATAATCTTGTTATTTTTCAGCTCATGCTTGGCCGCCGCAATATTCGTCCCCCTCACTTTGCGAGCAAAGTGAGCTACAGTGCTTCGCCCCAGGGCATCGTCGAATGTTCGCGCATCGCCCCATGCAGCGATGTCGTAATCGATATGGTATTTGTTCTAAAAAAACGAGGTTGGTAGAGAGGCGATAGCGCCCCTGAAAGGGGCTCATATTTAGGGTAGGGGCTTGCCCCTACCTCTTGGAGCCCATTTATGAACCTCGCCCCTGTAAGGGGCTCATATCTCGAATCTTATTGCGGGGCAAGCCCCGCCAACGATATGCGCC
>UQCW01000063.1 GCA_900539625.1 uncultured Prevotella sp. | reverse complement strand
AAGCAAAAAGAAAGAGAGCAGGATGGGACAGCTCTTTCCTTGCTAAATTGATGCCATAGAGTAATGCGTCGGCCCTGGTCTGGGACGAGATACGAGCGTATCTGGGGCGTGATACGAACGCATCTGGGGCGAGGCACGACTGCGTCTGCTCCTAGACACGGTCGAACGTGGGGCAGCGTTCGCTACCAACTAATATTCCTTTGTCGACCACTCCTGTCGCTTAAGTTGGTGTTAAAAATTAGTTTAGACTGTTTTCCCCTGCATGGATAATAAGAATAATATTTAATAAATAACAGCACCGCAATCAGGGGCGTATATGCCCATCTGATTGCGGTGCTTGTCTTGCTATCGTTTTTGTTGTGGAATCAGCGTTTATTCGGCGTTTTCTGTCTGCTCCGGTGCCTGGTCAATCAAATCCATGAATTGGTCGAGTTTCGGCGTGATGATTATCTGCGTTCTGCGGTTGCGCTGCTTGCCAACGGCAGAATCATTGGAGGCCACAGGATTGTATTCTCCGCGTCCGGCAGCTGTGAGACGTTTGGGGTCTACACCATAACGTGTCTGAAGCGCCTGCACGACAGAAGAGGCGCGGAGCGCTGAGAGATCCCAGTTGTTTCTGATGTTTTTCTGGGAGATGGGTACGTTGTCGGTGTTGCCTTCCACGAGGACATCGTAGTCCTTATAGTCGGTGATGATTTTAGCGATTTTTGAAAGTGTTTCTCCAGCACGCTCCCCAATTTCGTATGAACCACTCTTATAGAGCATGTTGTCGGCGAGGGAGATGTAGACAACGCCCTTGATCACCTGCACGTCGACATCGTTGGCTTCAGTTCTTGAGAGAGAACGTGTCAGCTTGTTTGTCAGCACTTGGTTGAGGGAGTCGCTTTTTGTTTTGGCATCAACGAGTTGCTTGATGAATTTGTTTGAGGCGTTGATTTCGTCAACGAGTTTTGAGATGTTGACGTTGCCCTGCTGGACATTGCTCTGATAGGAGCCTTGCAGTTTTGCGTATGCCTCCTTGAGTTCCTTGTTTCTTTGCTGTTCTTCGGCCAGGCGTGCGGCCAGGCTCTTGGAGTCGCTGGTGTATTCGGCGAGTTTCACTTTTGCTCCGTTGTATTCCTCCTGTAGTGCGGAATGCTTGGTTTGGAGTTGTGTGTAATTGGTTTGTAAGTCAGTGAACTGCTTTTTGCTGACGCAGCTCGACACGGCGAGGGTGAATCCCAGAATGCCGATGAAGGAAAGAATCTTTTTCATGATTTTTGCGTTGTTTGGTTTCTTATGTGGTATTTGGGCATATCCATAATGGGAGTTGGAATGCTCCTTTGGAAGGTGCAAGTTAGTATTTTAATTTTACGTGGGCAATTATTTTGGCGGTCTTAGGCGCGGATTGGCATCGGTTTTAGACATGCTTAAAGATTGTTTTGAAAAATTGGAGTAATTCTTCTTCTATGATTGCCTTCAAAGGCGTGGATGTGGGATGTTTGCTTCGTAGGGTGGAGCGGCTGCGCATGTTTGAATTTACGACTATTTTTGCGTGGAGGTTATTGCAGTTGTCCGAAGAGGTTTTCTGCTTTTGGAATGACGATTTTCCCGCGGCTTATGCTGACGAGTTCTTTGTCTGAGAGTTCGTGTAGCATCTTCGAGACGTTTAGCCTTGTTTCAAGCAACTCTTTGGCCAGTTGTTCCATTTTAATTTTCAGTGTTTTTTCTCCTGCAGGATGGGAGCAATGTTTAAGGACGAAGAGGGCAAAGCGTTTGTGGGGCGTTTCAGGCGTCTGGCGCCAGAGTAGGCGCGTTTTCTGCTGCACTTGGGTGGAGAGAAGGTTGAGAAAGTTGATTCTGAAAGTGGGGTAGAGGAACAGAAAGTCGCGAACGGCGTCTTTGTTGATGGAGAGATATTCAGTTTCCGCCTCCGCCCAATAGTTTCTGCTGTAATGGTTGGACAGCCCGAAAAGAGATTCGGGCTGTATGACTGTTTGGTGGATGAGTCGTTCGGAGAAGGAATAAGAATGGTCATCGCTTGTGTGTTCAGTGCGTACACTGCCCCTTAGGATGAATACGAGCCTGTTGCTGAGGGTGTCTTGCCTGGCAACCAATTGTGTTTCCCGCGCTTTGAAAAAGGAGAATTTGACTTTCTCAACTATTTCCATAAAATCGCTCCGGTTTGTTCCCTGGAAAAGCGGTAGCTGGAGTAGCTGCTCATAGAAGCTGGTTCGTAGTTCCATTTTGGTTTCTGTCTTTTTGTTGCGATTTGTGGCTGGGCAGTTGGTGTCGGGCAGGAGAGCGCACGTGGCTTTTAGGGCTCAGTTGTCTTGACAACGTGTTTTTTCAGTTTCTCACTCATCCAGACCTCATAATCGCCTTGGGCGTTTGTGTAAATGAAGTGGGCGAGCATTTCGGGGTGTTTCCGGAGAATGCTTTTGGCGCGTTCCATTCCCATGACCATGAAGGCCGTGGCATAGGCATCAGCTTGGGCGCATGTGGGGGCGAACACTGTTGCTGAGAGCAAATCGTGTTGCACGGGATGGCCGGAGATGGGGTCGATTGTGTGGGCGTATCGTTTGCCGTTCTTCTCGTAGTAGCGGAGATAGTTGCCGCTCGTTGCCATTGCGATGTTGCTGATGGAAAGTGCCGTTTGGCTTTCGGCGTTCATGTCGGCCGTTGGACGGCTTATGCCGATTTTCCAGGGGCGTCCTTCGGGGTGCATGCCTTTTACGACGACTTCGCCGCCAATCATGATCAAGTAGTTTTTGATGTTTAGGCTATCGAACAGGCTTGCTATGCAGTCAAGTGCGTAGCCTTTTGCAACGGAACTGAAGTCGAGCATGGTTCGACGGTCGGCCTTTTTGAGCTTAGTGCCTTCCAACGTGACATTCTTGTAGCCTACAAATGTTTTGATGCTGTCGATTTTTTGCGCTGAAACGTCTTCTCCGTTTTTGAATCCGAAGCCCCAGGCGTTGACCAACGGAGCGACGGTTATGTCGTATGCGCCGTCCGTGTCTTCCGCCACATTTTGGGCGAGACGGAAAACGTTTCTGAACATGAGGTCGGTTGAATCGGATTCGCCTGAGTTGATTTTGCTGACAATGCTCTGCTCGTTGAACATGGAAAGGGATGAGTCCACCTCATTCAATTTTTCAAGAATGGCAGAATCCAGAGCTGTTTTGTATTCATATTCTATACTGAAGACAGTTCCGAAGATATTTCCTTCGCTGTGTTGCAACTTGTTTGTCTGATGATTTCTGATGACATAGATGGTGCCTACAACAAGAAAGATTAGAAAGATGAAATGGATGATGTTTTTTTTCTTCATCGTTTTATATGTCGAATATGATATTGAAAGTGCCCGATAGAGCGTGTGTGTCGTTTTGGCCGTAGCCTGGTACGTACCAGGGGCTGCCAATGATGGAGGATTTGTCTTTCAGCCGAATCCTGTAACGGACGTTCCAGCCGAGACGGAAGATCTTCCTTATTTTTGCCTCAAGGCCGAAAACTACTTCTGCCCAGTGCGTATTGCCGGACAGGCCCTTGTAGGCGAAAGGTAGGCGGTCTCCCCAAATAGGGTCAATGATGTCGGGGGCGTCTGTGTCATAATCAAATTTGGAGAATCCATATCTTAGGCCGCCCAAAATGCGTCCGCCGGCATGTATGTCGCGTGCGAAATTATAGTCGCAGCCAATGCGGAAAAAAGGGGCGTTGGTTTTGAAATGGATTTTTGTCGTTTCGTCCGTGTGGTTACAAGTGGAGAATCCAGCTTCAAAAATGGGGAAGTATTTGCCTTTCAGATTCAGTCTGAAAGCACCTTCGTATTGTCCGCGAGAAGACGTTGCTGCCATGATCACACCAACGAGGTCGCCCGAAACAGAGAATCCAGCAAACAGAGGGGCATTCTTTTGCAGCTGGAGCAAACTATCGGCCGTTGCGTCAAACTGGATGCCTCTTGTCGGCGCCTGTGGTTTGAGGCTGTCGGCCGTCACTGCGTTTTCTGGTTGGGCGGGTGGGGTGGTTGCCGTTGGGGTCGCAAAGGCGGCTGCACAATTACTGAGTAACCACAGAACGGAGATATATTTTAAGATTCTGAGCATTGTCGTAAGTCACGTTTTCTTTGATGATAGCTATGCTGTCGATGGCCAGTGGCATTGTCTTCATTGCATGGGTTGTCCATCTGACACTGTTCAGCTTATGAAACACCACAAGCGGACAGTCGGCGGATTCGAAATGGGGTTGGCCATCGTGGAGGACGAAGATGGTGTCTGTTGCAAACTGACCTGCGGCGTTGGAGAAGCGCAGTAGAAGTGTATCCTCCTTTGCTGCGTAGCGTAAGGGAAGTTTGAATGATGAAATCCCATTGGCCCTGTTGAGCAATGTGGTGTCTTTTGTTCCGCCTGTCTTTATTGTGAGTGTGTCGGAGATTTTCAGCGATGCTTTTGTTTCCGCATTGTATAATCCGCAATTCATGGTCACGACGTTCTCCAACGGGCAATCAACGTTGGTGCATGCCAGTAGACAAAGCGCGGATAGTGACGTGGAAAGAATGTGTTTGAGATGCATATATATTGTAAGTCGTTCGAGATGTTGTTCTCAAATGGGGTATCTTGGGCGTGGTATGCCGTCTTGTTTTATTTGTTTTTCCAAGGAAGCGAGGGCAGAATGTTGCGCTTGTGTCGCATTTTTGCCCTGTTTTCTTGAATTTTTTTTGATTTAGGATACTTTTTGAAGGCGTAATAAATTGAATGCTTGCGCTTTAGTTGTTGTTGCCTGTATTGTTAGTATAGGCGAGCGGCAAGCACTGAGTTTGATAGCTATAGCTTATTACCGTAATATTTTGGATATCTGAATTTTGATAGCTATCTTTTGTATAGTTAGTTTAAAATTCCTTCTCAATCTGATAGTTATTTCTTCCAGGGGCATTACGGCTTATCAATTCGCCCAAGAACCCTGCAACGAACAGTTGTGTTCCGAGAATCATCATTGTCAGTGCAATGTAGAAGTAGGGCGAGGAGGTGACCAGCGGGGCCTGAACGCCACTGCAGATGGCAACCAGTTTGATGGCACCAACGGTGATCACAGCCAAGAAGCCGAGGAAGAACATGATGGAACCGAGAAAGCCAAACACGTGCATGGGTTTCAGGCCGAAGGTACCCATAAACCACAAGGAGAGGAGGTCAAGATATCCGTTGACAAAGCGGTTCAAACCACCGAATTTTGTTTTGCCGAATTTGCGAGCTTGGTGGTGGACCACCTTTTCTCCGATTTTGTTGAATCCTGCATTCTTTGCCAAATAGGGGATGTAGCGGTGCATCTCACCGTAGACTTCGATGTTTTTCACGACATCAATTCTGTAGGCCTTCAGGCCGCAGTTGAAGTCGTGCAGGTTTTTAATGCCGCTCACTTTTCGGGCGGTGGCGTTGAAGAGTTTGGTGGGGATAGTCTTCGACAGCGGGTCGTAACGTTTTTGCTTGTAACCAGAGACCAAGTCATATCCTTCTTCCGTGATCATCCTGTAAAGTTCCGGAATCTCGTCTGGAGAATCTTGCAAGTCTGCATCCATAGTGATGACAACATCGCCCTGCGCCATGCGGAAACCACAATAAAGGGCCGGGGATTTTCCGTAGTTTCTGCGGAATTTGATGGCGTGGATGCGCGAATCGTTTGCAGACAGATTTTCGATGACGTTCCATGAATGGTCTGTGCTGCCGTCGTTGACAAAGATGACTTCGAATGTGAAGCCGTGGCTTTCCATCACGCGTACGATCCAGGAATAGAGTTCGGGCAAGCTCTCTTCTTCATTGTAGAGAGGGACAACGACTGATATATTCAGATGCTTTTCATTTTCCATAGTTTGGCAGTTTTATCTTATATGGTGTTATACGACTAATTTTCTTTTCCAAAGTTGGGACTTTTTCGGCAGATCAAGGCTATAATGGCCGAGATGACTGGATTTGTCATGAAACTCATGTAGATGACAGATGATGTGTAGCCAGCGGGAGAGATGCTTCTCATTGCGTCAATCATGTCGGAGACGCTGTTGGCGTTTAATGAATTCATAAGGCCGCTCTGCTGCATGCTTCCGGCGTATTCAGGACTGGAAAGCAGGGATTCATAGGCGTTGAAAATATAGCCATTGTCCCAGTAGGCCAGGTATAGGAAGACGAAGGCTGCGATCCATATTGAAGCGTAGAACCCAGTTGTGAAAACGAACAGAAATGCTCTTCCAAAGGTAAAGCCCTCTTCGGGGGTGGTTGTGCTCTTGCGGAATCTTGATGTGAGCAATGCCGCGATGACTGGCGAAGCGAGCGTGACAATGCTGCTTAGAAGTGAAAGAGAGGTGATTTTCAAGGATACTCCCGTGGTTACTAAGGAGAGTATGCCCCATGCTCCTAAGGCTATGCCATATTGCATGGCGAAGGCATTAAGCTGCTTGAATTTGTTGGCTGACTGGTTCATAATTGAGTTGCCTGATTTATTGTATGTTTGTTTGAAGCGTCGTTTCGGGTGATAGTAAAACCTAATTGTTTCTTGCCATTTACAAGGGGCGTTCGAAAAAGCGGAGCCTCCTTGAATTGATGCAAAGTTAGCATAAGGCTCTTAAATGTCAAAATAATAAATTGAAAAGATGGGGCGCTGTCGAGCGTTTTGCAATGGGAAAATGGTATTTGTCGTGTTTGGTAAGAAAGAAAGGGTCTTGAATCAATTGGTTATTGGTTAGGCGATGGCGTTTAAAATATGTTTCGTGTGATGGAGAGAGGCTCGTTTTGGAGATATTCTTCATTCTTCAAAACGTGTATTTCTGGTGCTGCATGCTAAGTATCTTATAATACCTTTTTTAGAATATCCCCCCAAATACCTCATATTTCGTATGTGCAAATGGCAGCGGGAAATATCTACATAAACGTAATTAAAAAATCTGAGCATGGAAATTTTGCAAAAATTCTTGGTATATTCAAAAGTTATTAGCAAATTTGCGATAGCATAACAAAAAAATAACGACCATGGAAAGCAATATCCAGTCTGTAAGCGGACTTAAAAAAGCTGATTTTCAAAGAGAAATTAACGGAAAGAAGGTCGATTTGTTCTTCCTGCGCAACGCCAACGGCATGGAAGTGGCAATCACCAATTATGGAGGTTCCATTGTGGCTATAATGGTCCCAGATAAAAATGGTAAATTTGAAAATGTCATTCAAGGTCATGATAACTTGGAAGACTGCGTCAATTCTCCCGAACCATTTTTGTCAACCTTGGTTGGACGCTATGGCAATCGTATTTGCAAAGGCAAGTTCACGCTCAACGGAAAGGAATATAACCTCGCAGTCAATAACGGTCCTAACCATCTGCATGGCGGCCCTACTGGTTTCCATGCTCGCGTTTGGGATGCAGAACAGATTAATGACCGCACGCTCGTGTTGAGATATATTTCGGCATACTACGAAGAAGGATTCCCTGGCGAATTGTCGATGACGGTTATGTTTACTTTGAGCGATGATAATGAGCTGAAAATTGATTACAAGGGAACAACAAACAAGAAAACGGTGGTGAACATGACAAGCCATGGTTTCTTCTCTTTGTCTGGAATTGGCAATCCGACGCCGACATGCGAGAATGTGGTTTGCCATATCAATGCAGATTTCTATATTCCAATTGATGAAAACAGTATCCCAACAGGCGAAATCAGAAGCGTGAAAGGAACTCCGTTTGATTTTACAGAGCCGCATGCAGTGGGCGAACGTATTGATGCTGATGACGAACAGATTAGAAATGGAGCAGGTTATGACCACTGTTTCGTGTTAAACAAGCGTGAGCCAGGTGAATTATCTTTTGCTGCAAAAATCGTTGAACCAGTGAGCGGACGTAGCATGGAGGTTTATACAACGGAACCGGGAGTGCAATTTTACTCAGACAACTGGGCTGATGGATATAAGGGACAGCATGGGGCAACATTCCCACGTCGCTCGGCTTTGTGCTTCGAAGCGCAACATTTCCCCGACAGCCCTAACAGACCATATTTCCCTCCCGTTGTTTTGAAGCCGGGACAGGTCTATACACAGAAAACAATCTACAAATTTGGGGTTGAACAATAATCAATCATTTTTCACTAATAACAAAAATCATTTTAAAAACCATGAGTAATCAAAAGAAACAGTGGGGAGCTATCGTAATCATGATTGCACTCTTCGCTATGATTGCCTTTGTGACAAACTTGTGTACGCCAATGGCAACCATTATTAAGAATCAGGGTGAAATCTCCAATGTGCTTGCGCAAATTGGTAACTACGGTAACTTCGTTGCCTATCTTGTAATGGGTATTCCCGCTGGAATGCTTATCTCTAAATTTGGATACAAGAAAACAGCCTTGATTGGTCTCGTTGTGGGTATTGTTGGTATCTCTATCCAATGGTTTAGCGGTCAGCTTGACGTTGAAAAGAACCTCGGACTCGTATTCGGAGTGTACCTTATCGGCGCATTCATTGCAGGTTTCTGCATGTGCATCTTGAACTGCGTTGTTAATCCGATGCTTAATCTGCTCGGTGGCGGCGGTAACAAGGGTAACCAGCTGATTCAGATTGGTGGTGTGTTTAACTCAACTGCTGCCGTTTGCTGCTATATTTTGATGGGTGCTCTTATCTCAGATGCAACCAAAGCCAAGATTGCTGACGCTACGCCGGCATTGATGATTGCTTTGGCCATTTTCGTTGTTGCATTTGTCATTATTTTAAAGACCAAGATTGAAGAACCTGAGCAGGCTCCTGTGGAATTGGGCTTGATCAAGGGTGCCATGAGCTATCGTCATTTTGCACTTGGTGCTTTGGCCATTTTCTTGTACATGGGCATTGAAGTTGGTGTGCCTAACTTCGTTCAGCAGTATTTAAGTTCAGACAGCCAGGAAGTCTTGGATAAAAAGATTAAAATTGCTCAGGATTTCGAAAATAAATCATACGCCAACGCAGAGGCTGCTGCCTATGACTTTGTTGCTGTGACTACTGATATTGAAGCTGTTAAAGAAAAGAACGACTCTACAGAGGTCGCAAACTTGAATAAGGACCTCGTGAAGACAACTGAGAAATTTGAAAAGGGAGAAATTTCAAGCCAGAAGATTGCAAACACATTTGCAGGTCTTGGCATCCCTGCAGGTACTGTCGGTATGTTGGTAGCTGTTTACTGGTTCATGATGTTGATTGGCCGTTTTGTCGGTGCATCCATCGGTGGAAAGGTAAGTAGTCGCAAGATGATTACGACGGTGTCTTTGATTACTATTGCGCTTGTTCTCTTCGGAATCTTTGCTCCAAACTTTACGGATGCTACAGTTAGCTTCCCTGGCGTTGATTGGGGTAAGTTGGAACTTGTATGGCAGCCTGTTCCTGTCGGCATCTTTGCATTCCTTTTGATTGGCCTCTGCACCTCAGTTATGTGGGGTGGTATCTTTAATATGGCTGTTGAGGGTCTTGGTAAGTACACAGCTATTGCCAGTGGTATTTTTATGACCATGGTATTCGGTTGTGCAGTCATGATGTTCATCCAGGCTTCTGTTGCCGACGCCATCGGTTACATCAATAGCTTCTGGGTTGTCCTCTTCTGTGCAGCTTACTTGCTCTTCTACGCTTTGGTGGGAAGCCGCGTTAAGGAATCAAACAAATAATTTTGCAAGCGTTTGACGCAATTATATTTGAACGCAAAGCAGGTGGTTGAATTTTCAATCATCAAAATAGGAGTGATTCGATTAAGAAAATAATGTATAATAATTCCTTATAGATTTCAATCACCTGCTTTTGCTCTTTATTCTCTACCTAATTTTACAAACAAAAAAACTCTACTCCCATGAAATTGACTATTGAAGACGTTAGAAGTCGTTTCGTAGAACACTTCGATGGAACGACAGGTTCTGTATATGCATCACCGGGTCGCATTAATTTGATTGGTGAACACACCGACTATAATGGCGGTTTCGTATTTCCTGGTGCTGTAACTCAGGGTGTCATTGCAGAAATCAAGCCGAATGGTACGCGCAAGGTTCGCGCTTATTCGATAGACTTGAAAGACTATGTTGAATTCAGTCTGGATGATGAGAATGGCCCTACCGCTACACACTTCCGCTTCATTTATGGCGTGTGCCGCGAAATGATGAAGTTGGGTGTTCCTGTTGAAGGTTTTAATACGGCTTTTGCTGGTGACGTGCCTCTTGGTGCAGGTATGTCTTCTTCTGCTGCATTGGAAAGTACTTATGCTTTTGCTATTAACGACTTGTTTGCTGATAACAAAATTGATAAGTTTACGTTGGCAAAGGTGGGTCAGGCTACTGAGCACAATTATATTGGTTGCAACTGTGGCATCATGGACCAGTTTGCTTCTGTCTTCGGAAAGGCTGGTAGTTTGATGCGTCTTGACTGCCGCTCTTTGGAGTTTAAGTATTTCCCATTTGATCCGAAGGGTTACAAACTCGTTTTGTTGAACTCTCAGGTGAAGCATGAATTAGCTTCTTCAGCATACAACGACAGAAGAAAGAGCTGCGAAAATGTCGTTGCTGCAATCAAGAAACATCATCCTGAAGTTGACTCTTTGCGTGATGCAACTTATGACATGCTTGACGAAGTTCGTCCAGAAGTCAGTGAAGAGGATGCATTGCGTGCCAAATATGTGATCGGCGAAAAGTATCGCGTTCTTGAAGTATGCGTTGCTTTGGAAGAAGGCGATTACGAAGAAGTTGGTAAGAAAATGTATGAAACCCATTATGGCCTCAGCAAGGAATATGAGGTTTCATGTCCTGAACTCGACTTCTTGAATGATGTTGCCCATAGCTGCGGTGTTACTGGTTCCAGAATCATGGGTGGTGGCTTCGGCGGTTGCACCATCAATCTTGTAAGCGATGATTTGTATGACAACTTCATTGCTACTGCCAAGAAGGCATATAAAGAGAAGTTTGGCAAGGAGCCAATTGTCATCGATGTCGTTATTGGTGATGGCTCACGCAAATTGTGCTAATAAATTAGAAACGTACTGATAGAAATGAGAGATTGTTGAAAAACTTTCTCTCATTTTTTATTATTGGTAGTAGCGAAGGATTATGCTGAGTCATGTTTAAGTAAGTAGATTTCCAGCTATTACCCTAAATCGGTTCCTAAGAAATATTGACTTATAAATATATGTGGCATGAATGATTATCAGGTTCCAGTGTTATTGTTGACTGGATATTTAGGAAGTGGGAAGACCACTTTGTTGAACAGAATACTGACAAATAAAAGCAATATAAAATTTGCTGTTATCGTAAATGATATAGGTGAAATCAACATCGATGCAAAACTGATAGCACAGGGAGGTGTTGTTGGCGAAGGAGACGACAGTTTGGTGCCCTTGCAAAATGGTTGTATCTGTTGCACTTTGAAATTAGACCTTGTTCAACAATTAAACGAGATTGTAAGTCAAAGGCGGTTTGATTATATTGTTATAGAGGCAAGTGGTATTTGCGAACCAGATCCTATTGCGCAAACGATTGTTTCCTATCCGCAATTGTATCCGAACCTTGTTAAAAATGGTGTGGCACGGCTTGACTCAATTGTCACGGTCGTTGATGCTTTGAGACTACGCGATGAATTTTCATGTGGTAATGATTTATCTCATCGCGTTCCAAAAGAAGAGGATTTGGCAAGTCTTGTCATTCAGCAAATAGAGTTCTGTAATACTATCCTATTAAACAAAGCTTCAGAAATTTCAAAGTTGGAACTTGAAAATGTGGAGAGAGTCATAAGGGAAATTCAGCCTTGTGCAAGAATTGTTACCTGTGACTTTTGTGATGTAGATTTGGATATTCTTCTCAATGTCAATGCGTTTGATATGGAAAAGGTCGCAACGTCTGCACAATGGTTCAGGAAGATGGAGGAGCACATTGAAGATTCAGATTTAGAACACCCGGAGCACCACCACCACAATGAACACGGTTGCTGCTCTCATTCATCACATGAGCATTGTTCTTCAGCTGGACATCGTCATGGAATAGAAAACGATGAGGTAGGGGAAGCCTTGGAATATGGTATCAGTACTTTTGTTTATCAGCGCAGAAAGCCGTTTAATATGGTGGAATTTGACCAATTTATAGCAAGATTTTATCCTAAGAATGTCATCCGTAGCAAGGGATTGTGTTATTTTAGTACAGAACGAGATATGTGTTATTTGTTTGAGCAGGCAGGTAAACAGGTGTCTCTAACACAGGCTGGACAATGGTATGCAACCATGCCCCAAGAGGAATTTGACAATTTCAAGAAGGAGAATCCCTCCATAATGAACGATTGGGACGATACATATGGCGATCGTATGCAGAAAATTGTTTTCATCGGCCAAAATATGGATCGTGCTGCAATTGAAAAACTCCTTGATGATTGTCTGGAGTCCAAGTAAATGAGATAGTCCTTATGACAATTTCGAGCTGCTTCTCAAATCTTGTTTTGGTGAATAGATTGAGAAGCAGCTCGAATATGTTTTTGTAAGATTTTGTGGAATACAGAAACGGATATAAATATGCTCTTATAAATGTAACCATCCGAAACCCACCGTCTTGTACGTTCCCCAATATGTGGCGAACTTTGTGTCCAAAAAGTCATGTTCAAT
>UQCW01000062.1 GCA_900539625.1 uncultured Prevotella sp. | reverse complement strand
AAAGAGAACTTTAATGATAGGAAAACAGCATTGGGGATTCCAAAAATCCTTTACAATGTCATCTACTCGCGGCCGCGCGTAGCACGAACGGCGGCCGCAAGTAGCGTTACCTGCGGCCGCGAGTAGCACGAATCGCGGCCGCGAGTAGCAGACTTCTTCTTAGCCTGTGTTTTCGCGTCGGCGGTTGGGCAAAGGAGGTTTTGGGTTGCCGATTGGAAATTCAGGGAATGGCAACGGCGCGAATAATGCAGATGAAAAACAACGATGACCTAATCCTTGCAGCTTAGTAGCAGGCAACGGCTTCTGAAAGAACAAGTCCACCGAGAAAAATCCCGAGTCTGAGGAGAACTTGCTGGAGCGTCGCAGTGATGGCACAGATACCTTTGATACGTTGTATATTGGGCGCGGAAAGTTTTCGTAGCATGATTTTTAGGGGGGATTTATGGGACATGCTATAAAATATCCGATAAAAGTTTCCTATAATGGGAACTTTTTATACCTTTGCAAGTACATAAAAACTCTTATGCAAGAACAGAAATTTAGGATAATCCTTACGGGTGAAGCGCGGGATTTCTTGGAATCTCTATCTTTAGCTGCAAGGAAAAAGATAACATACAATATCCGTCGTGTCATGGGCGGGGAGATTAACAATGAACTTTTCAAAAAGTTGGAGAACTCTGATGGTATTTGGGAATTTCGCACGAAATATAATGGAATAGCATACAGACTATTTTCTTTTTGGGATACAGAAACTGAAACCTTGGTGATTGCGACACATGGGATTATCAAGAAAACTCAGAAAACCCCATCAAAGGAAATTGCCAAAGCCGAAAGAATTAAACAAATGTATTTTGCAAGGAAAGCTAAGTGACATAATAAAAAAATAATGGAAGATTTAAGACTTACATCTTTTGAGGATTTCCAAGACAAGAATCTTGGGAAAATCGGAACTCCCGAACGTGATGCGTTTGAAAAAGAGGTGGATGACGCTTTACAAGCTTACAGAATGGGGGAAGTCATAAAGCAAGCACGTAAGGCCAGAAACCTAACGCAGGAACAACTTGGGGAAAAGGTTGGTGTACAGAAGTCTCAAATTTCAAGATTGGAACGTGGACATGGCATCACCTTTAATACCATGGCTCGTATATTCAAAGCGATGAATATACCTGCAGTATTAGATATGGGAGAGATTGGTAAAGTTGCATTATGGTAATATAGTAATGGTGCCAAGTCCTCCCTTTGTGGCAATAACTTCTTTCAGCCGTCGTTCGCATTGGCTCTCTTGCTATGCGCATGGCGGCTTATCCGTGTCCGTGGATGTGGAGGAGTGGAGAGGTGGACCACATGGAGCCCAAAAAAGAGGCAACAGACGCTTCCTTGACGGAAGGCGCTGTTGCCTCTTTGGTTGTTATCTCAAAACAGCTTGGCAGATGCGTGTCAATGGATGCGTTGCAGCATTTCGTGCCAGCCAGTTTCGTGAGAACGCGGTTTACAAATGATAGCCCCAATCGTCGAGCGCAAATTTCCAGTTCGTTTCCACGAGGTCGCGCGTGCGCTGGGCATAGTCGTATTTGTTTTTCTTGTATCCCTTCTTCGCCCCGACATATTGCTCGATGGCCGTGCGGGCCTCTTCCCATCCCGGCAGCGAGAGTGTGTCGTAGATTTTCTTCGTCATGCCGAGCGCATCGGCTTCGAAGTCTTCAAAGCGCACCTCGATGAGGTTGCCTTCGGGGATGCACGCCTTGTCGGCCTCATATTTGTGGTAGAGGCGCTCGTAGACGGTGAGGATGTTCTTCTCGATTTGCTCGTCGGAAAACTCCTCCAGCTTCAGCGGCTGGATGGTGTTGGTGAAGAACGAGCGCGTGCTCTCAAACACGGTGTAGGGGTTGCGCATGAGATAGATGAACTTCGCGTTGGGGAACATCTTGACGAGTTCGCGCACGCGGCCCGTGTGGGGCGGGTTCTTCGAGAGGAACTGCGTGCCGCCCGTGTTCCAGAGCGAAATCTTGATGAGCTTCGTAAACGTCTCCTCCCACACCTTCAGTTCCTCAGGCGTGATGTCGTTGAAGAGCATGTATTTGTCGCAATATTCCAACTGGTATTTTGGGAAAAACCAGAAGTTGTAATACGTGTACGGGCACATGTTGGCCAGCGCGAACTCCTCTTCCTGCGGGAGATCAACGGCCAGTTCCATATTGTCGGTTGGGCGCTTGTCGGGCATGAGCCACGACATGTTTTTCTTGAAGAACGGCTGTCCGAACATCATGAGGTGTGGAAACACCGTCTGATAGGTGGTGTTGTAGCCGAAGTGCTTGTCGCACGAGAGCACGTTGTGAACGAACGTTGTTCCCGAGCGCCAGTGTCCGAGGATGAACACGGGGGCGTGCTCCAGCGGTTTGTCGGCCAAACGCTTCTGGTAGCGGCGTTCCTGGATGGGCGCCAACGTTGAGAGCAGTCGGCACACGGCCTTCGTTAGGCGGTATTTGCCGCGCCATGCGGCGTCAACTTCGCGTCCGTCGGTGAGCGCCTTGAAAGTCTTCCAGTCGGCGCCGACGAGCGTATTGATGGGGAGTTTGTTAAATTCTAATAAGCCCATTTATTCGGTGGTGTTTGGAGTTCGAAGTTTGATAGGTAATGGCCCATTAATAGCAATGATTCCCATTACTGAAGTGGCGGGCATGGTCTGGCGGCGCAGACCATGATGATGACCAGCACGATGAAGAAAATCCAGGTGCCGATGCCCACCCATAGGGCTGCCTTTGAGAGCTTGCGTGCTTTGTCGTCGAGGCGCTGCATGACGGCGTAGTTGCCTTTCTTCCAAAAGTTGTAGGCACACACGTTGAGCACGATGGCCGTGATGCCGAGTGCCGCACCGCCGAGGAGCGCCACGTATGGGATGGGGATGGTCATGAGCACGAGGCCCGTGATGGCAGCCGTCAGGTGGCAGGGAGGAGCCGGCACGCCGTCGTTGCAGTCGGTTGCGGCAGGGGGCTCTTCGGCAGCTGGATGAATCTGCGTGGCAGGGGCTTCAAAGAAGCTTTTCAGCTCGTCGCAGTCGCCGGCGCGTTTCCAGTCGGCCATGCCTTCCCGCCAAACGAAACTCTGGTCGGTCACGCCGTGTGAAGCAAATTCATGCACGTCGATGGGGCCTTCCTGCTGGTTGGCGGTGTTGATGAAATAATATTTCATGGCAGTGTGTGTTGGAGATGTTAGAAATATCCCTCGCGCTTCTTCTGTTCCATGGAAGCATCCTGGTCGAAGTCAATCACACGCGTGGTGCGTTCGCTCTTCGTGGTCGTCATCATTTCCTCCACGATTTTCTCAATCGTGTCGGCCTCGCTTTCCACGGCGCCCGTCAGCGGCCAGCATCCAAGCGTGCGGAAGCGGATTTTGCGCATCTGTATCTGGTCGCGATATTTTTCCGGCAGGCGGTCGTCATCGGGCATGATGAGCTGTCCATCGATTTCCACACAGGGACGTTCCTTGGCAAAATAGAGCGGCACGATGGGGATGTTCTCAAGTCGGATATACTGCCAGATGTCGAGCTCCGTCCAGTTGGAGAGCGGGAACACGCGGATGCTTTCGCCCTTGTGGATGCGTGCGTTATAGATGTCCCAAAGCTCTGGGCGCTGGTTTTTCGGGTCCCACTGGTGAAATTGGTCGCGGAAGGAGAAGATGCGCTCCTTGGCGCGGCTCTTTTCCTCGTCGCGTCGGGCACCGCCGAAGGCCGCGTCGAAATGGTGTTTGTCAAGTCCGTGGAGCAGCGCCTGCGTCTTCATCAGGTCGGTGTGTACCTTCGAGCCGTGCGTAAACGGTCCCACGCCCGCCTTGAAAGCCTCCTCGTTGCTTTCAACGATGAGCTTCCATCCGTGTTCCTTGGCATACCAATCGCGGAATTGCAGCATCTCCTTGAATTTCCATTTCGAGTCGATGTGCATCAAGGGGAAGGGCGGTTTTCCCGGTGCGAAAGCCTTTTCAGCCAGACGCACCATGACGCTGCTGTCTTTACCGATGCTGTAGAGCATCACGGGGTTTTCAAATTCCGCAGCCACTTCGCGGATGATGTAGATGGACTCAGCCTCAAGTTCCTTGAGATGGCTCAAGCTATAGTTTTCAGACATAAGTAGATATACTTGGTTGGGTAAGTGGTCGGAAACAGGTGACGCATGCGCCGCCCATTTCCGTTTTTATTGCTTTTAGGCCTTCTGCCGACAGTTGCGTGCCAGCCAAAAGCCCGATATGCAAAGGTACGAAAAAGTTCGGTAAACGCAGGCTTTTGTGGAGGCGAAGCATAGGGGCGCGTTGAAAATAGTGGTCGCTGGTGGTAGTTGCATGCTTGCGTAAGTCCAGTCGTCTTTTTCCTCTCAGAGGTCCGACAAACGGTTTGGCCGCATTTCCACGGACGGACGTTTGGCAGGAAATGTCACGTCCGTTTGAACTTTCAGACGCTCCCGTCAGCTCGTCAGGCGTATTTCCGTGGAAAGCTGGCAACGACCGTGTCTTTCGGCGCATTTCTCTTGGTGGAACGGTTGGAAATTAATAAATTTACGAAGTAACAAAACACAGAGACAGAAGCTTCGTCAGGCAACTTCTCAGCGATGCCCCCCATAAAACTTATATAACCTAACCCTACAACTTATATAACCTAAAAAACTCCTTATGAAAAAAAACTTCTTCATCTTCTGCCTCATGTTCTGGGCTTTTGCCGCCGGGGCATATTCGCAATATAAAGCGGGAAAAGTTGCGGGCGCAGTAGTCAAAGCCGTGCGGGCCGCTGGGAATATCAAGCCGCCAGTCGTGCCGCCGGTGCCGCCTGCTATTCCGCAGCAGGTGCATGCTTTTCCGAAAATAGATACCCCGTCAGTTCCAGTTGACACCTCCAGCGTCTCGTACGCCATCCCGCCCGCCATCTCGTCCGTCAAACCTCCCAAGGAAAGGAAAACCGTTTCCCTGCTCAAAAACGATATGCCGCCTTGGGGCTGGCTTTTAGTTGCCGTCATCGTTATCCTTGGCGTGTACACTTATATATGCTGTAGAAGCACCGAAAAAGAGAAGGAGGCGCAGCGCAGGCAGGAGGCGGCGCGGAAGTCCGAAGAAAAACGGGAGGACAAAAAGTCGAGCGCAGCACCGGAGACGCAGCCCCGCCGACAGCCGTCGTCGAAAGCCCCGTCTGCCGCAAAAACCGAAAAGCCCTCCGGTATATTGTATGTCGATTCGAAGGGCGTTGCACGCGAAAAGATAGAGGAGTAAGGAAGGGGTCTGCCCCCTTCACACTAAACAAACAGCAAAGCAATCTTCGTCAGTGAATGGCGTATGAAGGCGAAGAGAAGGCCCATGCCGAGGCTGTTGAGAAGCGTGGCATACCAGGCGTATGCACCGCGGACGGGCGGCAGAATGAGGCGCGGAAGAACAAGCAGGGCGCCGACGGCAAGGCCTGTGGCCCACCAAGGCAGCAGGCCGGGGGAGATGCAGAACACCACCATGCCGGTGGCAAACACTTGGAAATAAACGGCCGCTTTATAGCGCCAAGGACACCTCTTGTAGATGAACGGCAGAATATCCAATAGGGCGACGAAGGCCGAGATGAGAAAGAAGGGCAGAAGATTGTTTGACATAAAGACAGGTTGGAGAAATGTTTTGAAAATACTTCGCAGGGCTCTTCGGAGAGAGCTTGGGCGATGGGTGTTATATTTTCTTGAACGAAAAGGCATGCGCCAGTAGACGCATGCCTTTTCGTTGTATCTAGGATGAGCTTTTAGTATATTGCTTTCAGCTCACCCCTTATAAATCCTTTATAAATATGTTTCCAATACTTATTTCACGTTGCCCACCTTGACGAGATATTCGGCAATCTGCACGGCGTTGAGCGCGGCGCCCTTGCGAATCTGGTCGCTGACAATCCAGAAAGTCAGGCCGTTGGGGTTGGCGAGGTCTTTGCGGATGCGGCCCACGTAGACATCGTCTTTTCCTGCGAGGAAGAGCGGCATGGGGTATTCCTTCTTTTCCGGTTCGTCCATGAGCACGAGGCCTTCGCCGTTTTTGACAGCTTCGCGGGCTTCTTCAACGCTGATGGGGCGCTCCGTTTCAATCCAGATGCTCTCTGAGTGTGAACGCAGAGAAGGGACGCGGACACACATGGCCGATGTCTCAACGTCGGAGTGCATGATTTTCTTGGTCTCGTTGTACATCTTCATCTCTTCCTTCGTGTATCCGTTGTCTTGGAATACGTCGATTTGAGGGATGACGTTGAAGGCCAGTTGATAGGCGAACTTCTCCACTGTGACAGGTTCTCCAGCAAGCACCTGGCGGTATTGCTCATAGAGTTCGTCCATGGCAGCCTGTCCAGCACCGCTGGCGGCCTGGTAGGAGCTGACGTGTACGCGCTTGATGTGGCTCAACTTTTCGAAGGCTTTCAAGGCAACCACCATCATGATGGTGGTGCAGTTGGGGTTAGCAATGATGCCGCGAGGACGCGTCAGGGCATCTTCGGCGTTGCATTCAGGCACCACCAAGGGAACGTCTTCGTCCATGCGGAAGGCCGACGAGTTGTCGATCATGACAGCGCCAAACTTCGTGATGTCTTCGGCATATTCCTTCGACACGCCAGCACCAGCTGAGGTGAAGGCGATGTCAACGCCTTTGAAGTCGTCGCCGTGGCGGAGCAGCTGAACGGTGTATTCCTTGCCCTTGAAAGTGTATGTTTTTCCTGCGCTTCGCTGAGAACCGAAGAGCAGCAAGTTGTCGATGGGGAAATCGCGTTCGGCCAATACGCGAAGAAATTCTTGGCCTACGGCACCGCTGGCGCCAACAATTGCTACGTTCATATTATTTTCTAAATGAGTGGTTTGTTTGGTGCAAAATTACAAAAAACTTATTGAACGCTTGTGGTGTCGCCCGCCTTTTTCTTGCAATTTGAAAGCGTTGTGGCTTATTTAGCCGCAAAATGATAGGAAGGTGGCGCGGAAAGGGGTTATAGAAGAACGTATGGCTCGCGTTGCTTTCAGGGCTTTTAAAATTCCTGTGATAGGGTATTTTTACGGGACTTTCATTAAAATGTAAAACTCGCGTGTCTTTTCGCCCCGTTTTTCGCCCCGTTTTTTAGAGAAAAACATTACCTTTGCCATCTGTATGGACACTATTGAAAAATCTGGAAAAAAACAGGCGGATGCAACGGAAGACTATGAACGTCAGTTGATTCATCGCGGCATCAAGCCGACGGCGGTTCGCCTCTTGGTGATTCGCGCCCTTGCTAATGCCGAGTGCGCCCTTTCGCTGACGGATTTGGAGGGGCGTATCGGAACGGTTGACAAGTCGAGCATCTTCCGAACGCTCGTCCTTTTCTTGCAACACCACCTCATCCATGACGTTGAAGATGGCACGGGGCAGGTTAAATATGCCCTCTGTGCTGAACGTTGCCATTGTGGAGAGGATGTCCATGCCGGACTGACCGACCTGCACACGCATTTCTATTGCGAGAAATGCCACCGTACCTTCTGTCTCCGCGGTCTGCCCGTTCCGCAAGTGGAGCTTCCCGAAGGCTTCCACCTCCATTCGGCCAACTATGTGCTCAAAGGCCTTTGCCCGGAGTGTATGCGGAAGACCCACCATTGTCGTTAGTGTCTATATATATGTATGGGGCATGGGTAATTCGCCATCGGGGACGGCAATATTAATTCTTAAACTTCCATGAATACAGAAAATACGGACAAGGAAATCCTGCAATTGCTCAGCCATCTGCCTCCAATCACCTTGGAGGAGATGTCGTCCATCCGGCTGATGAACCGCACCGACACCAAGTTTGTGACCAACATCGCGACGTTGGAGCATCTTTTGGGCATGGCTGAAGGACAATATTACGCGCAGGAAATATGCGGCCACCGCATTAGCCCCTATAAGACGACCTATTGGGATGCCCCCGACAGCCACGAAATGTTTCGTTCGCATCAGTGTGGCCATTCGCCGCGAACGAAGGTGAGGGTGCGCACGTATGTCGACACGCAGCAGACGTTTCTTGAAATCAAACACAAAGACAACCACGGGAAGACGCGAAAGAAGCGTGTGCCAGTGCCATCGCTCGATGCTGTCATCAAAGACGGGGCGGGGGAGGAGTTTCTTGAGGAAGTGTCGGGCTATTCCTTTGCCGACATCAAGCCCACGCTGGGCAACCGCTTCAAGCGCATCACATTGGTCAATTTCGACAAGACAGAGCGCCTGACGATTGATTTCGACCTCTCTTTCTATAATTACGAAACGGGACAGGAATCGGAAATGGACAACGCCGTCATCATCGAGCTTAAGCGCGACGGACGTGTGCCTTCGCCCATCCTGCCGATGCTACGGACGCTGCGCATCAAGCCCTCTGGCTTTAGCAAATATTGCATCGGAACGGCGGTGACCAACGACACGCTGCAACGCAACCGCTTTAAGCCACGCTTGCGAAAAATCGGGAAAATCATGAACCGCCCTGCCCGTAAGCAGTGTTGATAAATACAGACAATCTACAATACCTCAACCATCAATCTCTACACCCTAATGCACTACCTCGAAAGTTTACTACGTGAGAAATTCTGCAACCTCGACGGATTGCTCGAAATGTGTATCCGCTTTTTGTTCAACCTCGCCATCGTGTGGGCCATTGTCCATTTCTTCTATTATCCCAAGGGACGCCGCCGCGATTATTATTTCACCTTTATTCTGCTCTCCATCAGCATCTTCATGTTGATTTACCTGATGGACGGTTCCAACCTGCAAATTGGTGCGGCTTTGGGCTTGTTTGCCGTTTTCGGCATCATTCGTTATCGAACAGAGAGCGTGCCCATCCGTGAGATGACCTACCTCTTCTTCCTCGTTGCCCTTTCTGTGCTCAACGGCACGAAGGCCGACCTCAGCTTGGTGGAACGCCTTGCGGCCAACCTCCTGTTGCTGGCAACCGTTTGGGGCGCAGAGAACTATCTGCTCGTGAGTCGCGTTGGATGCAAATTCGTGCGCTACGACAATATAGACCTCATCGTTCCCGAGCGTTATGAAGAACTCAAGGCCGACCTTGAAAAGCGCCTCGGACTGAAAATCGTGCGCGTGGAAGTGGGCGCTGTCGACTTCTTGACCGATATGACCATGCTGCGCGTTTATTACGACGACCCCAGCAAATCCATCAAATCGGTCGACCGCATTTTCAAGATACCAGCAGATAATTATTAACCCTCCTACCATCCTATGAGCATCTTCAAGACAACCCGCCTCATGGCCCTTGCAGCCCTGGCTGCCTTCCCGCTCTCGGGCGTGGCTGGCGATGACTTCGGTCTCTGGACCGAAATATCCGCCGAAAAAAAACTCACGCAGCAGTTTAGTATTGACGCAGGCATCGATTTCCGCGCCGAGCAGCAACTGAAAAGCATCTCGCGCTGGGCCGGTTCGCTGGGCTTTGCCTATAAGCCCACCAAGTTCCTCAAAGCCTCTGCCGGCTATGCCTACATCTACGATCGCAATCCGCAGGAGAGCAAGAAAAACTATGGCAACAACAGTGGCAGATTCAACGGCTACAACGTTGACCACGGCTTCTGGCGTTCGAAACACCGCTTCTATGCCGACCTGACGGGAAAACTCGCCATCGGTCGCCTCACGCTGAGCCTCCGTGAGCGCTATCAAATGACACGCAGTTTGGCCACCTCCTGCCTGCGCACCCGCTTTCGCGACCCCAAGCAAGAGGGATATACCGGCGAAGTGTATTTCTGGAACGGCGAACCGTTTATGACCTGCGAAGTGGTGGAGAACGACAAGAAGGCCAAAATCGCCCACTATCTCCGCTCGCGCATCGAGGCCGACTATAACATCAGCCATTGCCCGCTCACGCCTTACGTCTCTTTTGAATGGAGCAACAACCTGAGCAACGACCTCGTGCTCGACAAAACGCGCCTCACGGTCGGCGGCGACTGGAAACTCTCGAAAAAGCACAAAATCTCTGCCGCTTACATCTACCAGAATGGGGCAGACGATGACGGCAACGACGATATCCACGTCATCAGCGTGGGCTATAAGTTCACGTTTTGAACAAGATGAACAAGAGGGGAGGAGGGTACATTATATATAATACTCTTCTCCTTCTTCCCTTCTCAAAAATATGATGCTTCGCGCATACCCGAATAAAAAGGGGCAAGGGAAACCTACCCCAGTTGATAGTTCATTACCAAATCCCAACTGATATGAAACGGTTATTAATGGGCATGTTGTTTGCTTCCGGTCTGTTCCTCACGGCCCAGGCCCAGCAATACGACTTTCTGACGCTGCGCACCGCAACGGGCAGCGAGCAGAGTTTTGCCGCCAACGGATTGAAAATCACTTTCTCCGGCGGACAGGCACACTTCACCAGCCAGGGCAAGACCACCTCGTTGGCATTGGCCGACCTTGCCAGCATGCAGTTTGCCGCCACCGCCACTTCCATCTCCTCGCTCAGCGGGGAAAGCGCCGTTGCTGTGACAATTGAAAACGGAAATGTCGTGGTGAAAAACAGCCGCAACGCCGCCGTCAGCGTCACGGGGCTCGACGGCCGCACCTACGGACTGACCAATCTGCCGCGTGGCATCTATCTGGTGCGCGTGGGAAGTCAAACATTTAAAGCGTGGTCGAAATGAGAAAGATTTTACTTACAGGCATCATTTTAGCCGCCACCTGCGCGGCTTCTGCCCAGACACTAAAAATCCATACGGGAAACACCACCATCGCCGTTCCTGCCGCTGAGGCTGGCACGATGGATTTCATCGCTGGCAATGCGCTGAGCGTGCTGGGGCACACCTATGACCTGAGCACCGTTGACAGCATCACGGTCGACAATTCCGTCGTTGCCCCGCAAAGCGTAGGCATCACCTACGGCACCTCTGGAGCGCACCTGCTCGTTTCTGCCGACGTCTATCCCCTGCTCACCATTGCGGTGGACAAGGCCGACGTCAGCATCGTGGCTGCTCCGTCGTTAGGCAAGGAAGTGAACTACACGCTGAGTGGCACTTCCTCCGATGGTTCGTTCACGCTCACGGGCAGCTACAAATCAACGCTCACCCTCAACAATCTGGTGCTGACCAACCAGCGCGGGGCAGCCATAGATATTCAAAATGGCAAGCGCATCAACGTCATTCTTCCCAACGGCACGTCGTCAACGCTCGTTGATGGTGTGGCGGGAACTCAGAAAGCCTGCTTCTTCGTGAAGGGACATCCCGAATTTTCGGGCGGCGGCACACTGACACTGACGGGTAACGCCAAGCACGCCTTCGCCTCCAACGAATACACGCTCTTCAAAGCCGACTTCGGCGCACTTCATGTGGCCGGCGCGAAGTCCGACGCGATGCACATCGGCCAATATTTCAAGATGAAGGGCGGCAAGTTCACCGCCGCCAACGTCATGGGCGACGGCATTGACGTGGAAGCCACCAAGAATGCCACCGATGAACATAACGGACAGGCATTTATCGAAGGCGGCAGCATCACGCTCAACGTGGCGGCCGACGACGTGAAGGGTATCAAATGCGACAGCATGATGACCATCAGCGGCGGTTCGATTGACCTCACCGTGTCGGGACTTGGAACGAAGGGTATCAGTGCGGGCACCGACCTGCTCGTGCAGACGGGCACCGCTGCGGCGCCCAGCATCAAGATGGCCGTGACGGGAACGACCTATATGCCGGGCGATGCTACACTGGAATCGAAATGCCGCGGCATCAAGGTGAAGGGCAACTTCACGTTCAACGGCGGAAACATCAATATCTCCGCAACGGGCAAGAAGAGCAAGGCCATCAGCGTTGACGGCATTTACACCTATAAGAGTGGCAGCATCAACTGCAAGGTGAATGCGTCCAATACGTAAGGCCATAGACAATCATAGAAAATAAATTGCGCAGGAGACAGAGGGCGAAACCTTTGTCTCCTGCGCTTTTTTGGGGGGGCGTAACCTACATGCGAAACGAACAAAGCGCTCGCGGCGAAGGTTCGAATTAAACGAATTTTTGCAACGGGGTTGCGGGCTGCGCCGCAGTTCGTTGGTTGGCCTCAGACGGCGTAACAACGAATTAAACGAATTAACGAATTGCCGGGCCGCTCGGGTGTGGGGGATTGCCCCTGAAAGGGGCTCATATTCCAGGATAGGGGCTCGCCCCTATCTCCCGTCGCAGCTCTCCGATTCTCGCTGCTGCCCCTGTAAGGGGCGCATATCGTTGGCGGGGCTTGCCCCGCAATAAGATTCGAGATATGAGCCCCTTTCAGGGGCGCTGTCGCCAGCAGGTTCGGGACATACGAGCGGCCTTGCACGGGCTGAAAGCCCAACAAGTCCGGAGCCCAGGGCAACGCCCTGGGTATCAGCGTATAAACGCCCACGCCCTGTAAGGGCAAAAGTATGGGCGAATGGTTGACTTTTACTTTTGCCCTTACAGGGCGTAGAGAACGGGGACATGGTACCCAGGGCGTTGCCCTGGGCTACAGACTTGCTGGGCTTTCAGCCCGCGCAGGGCCGCAGACAGGGCTTTTCTGCACAATCTCCGCTAACCTTTAATATTCCTATTTTGCCCCCCCTATCTTTCAGGGACCGCATCTCCCTCCCGCCTCCCCATCCCCCCCAATCCAATCCCCATGCCTTTTGGCGCATCTGGGACGTGCCGCGTCCGCATCTGCTCCCAGCGACGACCGCATCTGGGCCGAGCGACGACCGTCTCTGCTCCCAGATGCGGTCGTGCCTGGGACGGCGTTCGCCGCCAAGTCGTGAATCTGGCAGGGCCGACGCATTACTTTTCTCTTTCATAATCAGTGTTATTCCATAGAAAAGCATTACCTTTCCAGTAAAAAAC
>UQCW01000061.1 GCA_900539625.1 uncultured Prevotella sp. | reverse complement strand
CCCTTTCAGGGCGCTCCTTTTCGCGCTTTGTTCGTTTATCATGTGCGCATGCTTCGCCACTTGTTGTTTGGCAAAAAAACGCGCAGAGATTTTTCTGGATTTTGAACATCTTAGGTTTTTTGGGGGGTAGAGCCTTTGGGACTGGCGGCATGAGTGTGCTTGCCGTTTGTCGCCTGTCGGAATCCCAAGAAGTTTTCTATTTCCTAATTACCCCGTTGCCTAACTAAAAAGCCCTATCGTTGTGGCGGTAGGGCTTTTGATGAATAATCACGGGCAGGCCGTTTTTAGACCGTCATGATTTCCTTGTTCTTGAGTGCCAAGAGCTCTTCAACCTTCTTCACCTGCTTGTCGTGGATTTTCTGCAGTTCGGTTTCAGCGTCCTTCTCGACGTCTTCGCTCAAGCCGTCTTTGATGGCCTTCTTGAGTTTCTCGATTCCGTCGCGGCGTGCATTGCGGATGGCCACCTTGCATTCTTCGGCTTCCTTGTTACACTGCTTCGTGAGGTCGCGGCGGCGGTCTTCCGTCAGAGGCGGGATGCCGAGGCGAATCACTTCACCATTGTTCTCAGGCATGATGCCGACATTGCTGTCGATGATGGCCTTCTCGATGATGGGGAACATTTTCTTGTCCCAAGGCTTGATGGCGATGGTGCGTGCGTCGGGCGTGGTGATGGCCGATACATTGTTGAGCGGCACCATTGAGCCGTAGCTATTCACGCGGATTTCGTCGAGTATGTGTATGTTGGCTTTGCCGGCGCGGATGTGTGAAAGCACATCTTCGAGGTGGAGCACACTCATTTCCATCTTTTCCTCGCAGTCGGCGAGGCATTTCTTAACGTCTAACATATTATTGGTGTAAGGGTTAAAGTATTACTTGTTGCACAAAAATACGCATAATAATTGGATTGGCTGCAAACTATAAGCAATATTTTTGCTAAATTTGTATCATCATTTTTAATTCTCCGATTTAATGACAGAAGAAAGCATCAAGCCGCTTCGTTCGGTGGCCCGTAAACTCGCTGGCTTATGGCCCCTGCTCACGGAAGAAGAGCAGGCACGCGTTGAGGCTGCCATGGAAGTGAAACACTATAAAAAGAACCATCTTGTCTATGCCGAAGGCGAAAGTCCCGACCATTTGTTGGCGGTGCTCTCGGGTAAGGTGAAAATATTCCGCGACGGCGTGGGCGGTCGCAGTCAGATTATGCGTCTGCTCGGTCCCGGGCAGTATTTGGGCTATCGTGCCCATATGGCCCATGAGCCTTATGTGACAGCGGCGGCCGCCTTTGAAGAGGCCGACGTGGCCCATGTGCCGATGAGCCTTATTAGCGAAATCATCACTGAGAACAACCGCGTGGCGCGATTTTTTATCAGCGAATTGGCTAAGGACCTCGGCATTTCCGACCGTCGCATGGTGAGCCTCACGCAGAAACACGTGCGTGGCCGCCTCGCCGAATCGCTGCTCTATCTGCGCGACATCTATGGCATTCATTCTCGCGATGGACGCCTTATGGTGCAAATCACACGCGAAGACCTGGCGGCTTTCTCCAATATGACAACGGCCAATGCCATCCGCACGCTTATGGACTTTGCTAAGGAAGGCGTGTTGCAGGTGCAGGGCAAAGACATCCTCTTGACCGACCTCAAACTGCTTGAAGAGATTTCTTTGCAGGGATGAAGCCCGGCAAAAGAGCGGAAACGCTTGTGGCGTGGGGCATTATTGAGCGACACATCCTTGCTACTGTGAGGCGATTCATCGGAAATTCGTTTCGCACGTCCGTATTTTTCCTTAACTTTGTCGCTTAGCCGTGCGGGAAACGCGCTTGCACGACACTTACTCTCTAACCCATCTACATTCATATATGCGATTAATTAAGATGACCGGCGGACTGGGCAACCAGATGTTTATCTATGCTTTTTACATGAAGATGAAACGTCTGTTTCCCAACACCCGCATTGACCTTTCCGACATGATGCACTATCACGTGCACAACGGCTACGAGCTCCACCGCATTTTTCAGCAGTTGCCCGAAGACGAGTTTTGCATGCCGCAGAAAACCAAGAAGGTCATCGAGTTCCTATTCTTCAATACCATCTTGGAGCGCAAGCAAGACCTGACCACGCTGCGTGCCTTCTTCAAGCGCCGCTTGTGGCCGTTGGTCTATTTCAAGGGCTTCTACCAAGACGAGCGCTATTTCAAAGACATCGAAGACGAAGTGCGTGGCGCTTTCGCCTTCAACACCGCGCTCTGCAACGAAAAGACTTTGCGTATGCTCCGCCAGATAGAGGCCGACGAAGATGCCGTGTCGCTCCACGTGCGCCGCGGCGACTATCTCCAGCCCTCCGTTTGGCGCAACACGGGATGCGTGTGCCAGTTGCCATATTATCGCGACGCTGTGCGCCAGCTTGAAGAGCGGCTGCCGCGAACACCCCATTATTACGTGTTTTCAGACGACATCGAATGGGCCACGGCGCATCTGCCGCTCAAGAATGCCACCTTTATCACGTGGAACAAGGCCGACGAGAGTTGGCAAGATATGCTGCTCATGAGTCGCTGCCGCCACCATGTCATTTGCAATAGCACGTTCTCATGGTGGGGAGCTTGGCTCAATCCGCGCCGCGACAAAATCGTGATGGCCCCGGCCCGCTGGTCGGCGCTTGCGGAGATGCCCTATATCTGTCCGAAAGACTGGACGCTCGTGCCTGTGAAATTTGATGCGACACAGGCACCGCAATAAATAGGGGCATTGCCCAGCAAAAAAACAACGCGCAAAATCGCTTTCTTCTGTCATCCGTGATTGATCACCCATTTATAATTCTATATATATGAGTATGAAAACGCCGGGACTTGGCCTCAAGATTTGCCGGGCCCTCGCTGAATTGCCGAAGACGCTGCGCCGCACCCGCCATCCGCGCCTCATTATGACGTTGTTGGTGAAAAACGAAGCGCAGATGTTGGCGCATAATTTGGAGTTCCACCACCGGATGGGGGTGGACGGATTTATCGTCACCGACAATAACTCCACCGATGATACACCGCAAATCCTGAAGCAATATCAGAAACGCGGCTGGATATTGGACATCATTGAGGAAACCGCCACCGACTATGAACAGAAACGGTGGGTGGACCGTATGGTGTGGCTGGCCAAGACGAAGCACCACGCCGATTGGGTCATCAACGCCGATGCCGACGAATTTTGGTTTACACCTTCTGGTTCGCTCAAAAGCGAAATGACCGATACGGGCGCGAACGTTTTGGCCTGCGAGATGCGGAGTGTCTATCCCGAAGACGATGTGCCTTGGACAGAATGGCGGCGCACCGTGAGGTATGTGGAAAACTATGAAGCCTACGACCTCTCGCTCTATTCCATTTTCGAAAGGCAAAACAAGAAAGTGGCCCACCGTGCGGATGGCTATCTGCAAATCTCCATGGGAAACCATAAGGTGAAGATGCTGCCGCAGCGCGAAAGGCGCAGTAATATCGTGGTCTATCATTATAGTGTGCGTGGCCGCGAGCAGTTTATGGCCAAGATGATTAACGGCGGCAAGCAACTCGAGCAGCACAAAGGCCGTCACGGCGGCCGCCATTGGCGCTACTTCTATGCCCTCTATAAAGAAGGACGTCTGGAAGAGGAATACAACCGCGTCATCGGTCTGCCAGCCCTCGACCGTCTCACGCGCGACGGTTTCGTGTGTGAAGACAACCCGATGCCCGAGATTTTTAAAGGACTCCTGTAACTATTCCTCGTTTTCCCTTCATACACCATCGTAACCAGAAATGCCTTTATGCGCCACGCTTTCTTAATCATAGCCCACAATGAGCCAGAGATACTGGCCGTTTTGCTGCGCCAACTTGATGCGCCCGACTTTGACGTGTTTCTCCACATCGATGCCAGGGCAACGGCAATGCGCGAGCGTTTCTCTTCATACAAACCCTCCCTCGGGCGCTATTTCCTTCTCGAGCATCCCTTGGCGGTGTGTTGGGGCGACATCAGTCTGATGGACGTAGAGATGCGCCTTTTCCGCGCGGCCATGCAGCAAGGCCGTTATGCCTACTGCCACCTTCTGTCGGGCGTTGACCTCCTGCTCAAGTCGCCACAAACACTGGTGGCCTATTTTGAAGAGCATGCTGGCCGTGAGTTTGTCGGCTTTTGGAATACGCCAGGGCATGTGCGGGATTTGCGACGTAAGGTCAATCGCTATTACTTTTTCACCCGCCACCTCAAAGATAAAGGGATATGGGCGCACCGCTTGACGGCGCCTTGTCGGAATCTCGCCCTCTTGCTTCAGAAAATGACGGGATTCAAGCGCCGCAGCGCTGGTTATGATTTTCGCAAGGGCAGCAATTGGGTGAGCGTCACCGATGCTTTCTGCCGTTATCTGATAGAGCAGGAGCCACGCCTCCGCGCCCGTTTCCGCCGTACGCTCTGTCCCGATGAGATATTTCTGCAAACGGCCCTGTGGAACTCTCCCTTCCGTCAAAACATCTACGACGCAGAAGGTGAGGACCTTGAGCGTGCCACGTTGCGGAAAATCGACTGGCAACGCGGTTCGCCCTATGTCTGGCGGGCCGATGATGCTGACGAACTGCTCAATTCTTCCGCCTTCTTCGCCCGCAAGTTCTCGTCGCGGGAGATGGAAGTGGTGAGGGCGATTGAACGTGCATTTTGAAATAAGGATATATTATATCCACCTCTTAAAAAGGCAGAATATATCCCTATCTCCGCATAGCCCTCCTCCTTTTTTGCCCCGCAGAAGAATAAGGCAAACGCCTCGTGCTTCTCAATACTAACCCCTCACATTATCAACTCCTTGGCAATAGAAAAGAAATTACACCATGTGGCCTTCCTTCACGAAGAGTTTCCAAGCGGCGGTGCTGAGCGTGTCACGATAGACGTGGCCCGTTTTCTTGCCGCGAAGGGCGTTGTCGTGACCATCATCACGAGCCGCATTTGTCGGGAACTCATTCCAGAGGAGTTTAAGGAACATGGCATCGAAATATACCAGGTGGCACATACCCACCTGCAACGCCGCGTTGACAACATTCGCGAGATGGCAGCCTTGATAGAGGCGCAGCATATCGAAGCACTGGTGTTTACGCGCACATTCCACCATTTGGCGCTCCTGCGTCGCCTTTGCCCGCAGTGTCGCATCGTCTGTGTCAACCACGGCATGCCCTTTTGGGAGGTGCAGACCATCAGTAGCGGACGCCGCGCCAAAGCGTTGGGTGGTTCGTGGAAACACCGGCTCAAATGGCAACTCATCTATCGTCATGAAGCGTGGTGCAAGCGCCGCCTCATGAAAAAATATGGCCGTGTCTATCGTCAGACGATTCATGACGTCGATGCTTATGTCGTGCTCTGCGATGCCTATCGCCGTCAGATTATCAACACGTTAAACCTCCCAGTGGAGAGCGTTGAAGCCTCCAAGGTGACGGCCATTGAAAACTCGTGCCAGTTGCCGCAGACGGTGAATACCGACAAGGAGAAAACGGTGGTCTACGTTGGACGTGTGGAATTTATCGATAAGCGCGTTGATCGCCTGATGCGCATTTGGAAACGCGTGTGTCACGAAGTCCCCGATTGGCAGTTGGTCATTGTGGGCGATGGTGCATACCGCGCCGCTCTTGAAGCCGAGGCCCAATCGTTGCCGCGTGTCAGTTTCGTTGGGCAGCACAGTGACGTGTCGCCCTTCTATCAGCGTGCCGCCATCCTCTGCCTCACGTCAGCCGTTGAGGCCTGGGGGCTCTGTCTGATGGAAGCCCAAAGCTATGGTGTCGTGCCAGTGGCGTTTGACTGTTCCGCCGGTGTGCGTTGCCTGTTGGAGCCGAGCGGTGTCAACGGCATGCTCGTTGAAGATGGTGATGAAGAAGCCTATGCGCAGGCCCTCCTGACCCTCATGCGCTCGCCGGAAAAACTGAAGAAAATGCAGCAGAACGTGTTGCGCAAAGCCGCTGCCTACGACTTCCGCATTATGGGACAGAAGTGGTTTGAACTTCTTCAGCATCTTGTGGAATAGCCCCCTTCCTCCCGATATAGGAAAGTAGGTGGGAAGAGTAATATTGACACGTCGGAAGATATTGCGAAGAACAAGCCTTCCCCATCGTCTAACCCCCCAATATCAACCATTATGCCAGCCAGACCGAAAATTTACATTCCGTTGCTGATTTTATGCATCATCTCCCTCTTCTGGTTTCTCGGAGCCGCTCCTTTCAATACGCGTGGCGAACCCCGCGAAGCCGTTGTGGCCATGTCGATGCTGCAAGACGGCAACTGGATTCTCCCTGTCAATAACGGCGATGAAATCGCCTTCAAACCGCCGATGCTCCATTGGCTTGTCGCAGCCTTCTCCTGGCTCTTAGGAGGCATTAGCGAATTTACGAGCCGCCTGCCGTCGGCCTTGGGGGCTACGGGCATTGTCTTGGCCACCTATGGCTTCTTCTCGCGCCGCAACGATGCCACCGCTGGCATCATCGCCGCCCTCATCACACTCACCTGTTTCGAGATGCACCGTGCGGCCATGACTTGTCGCGTTGACCTTCTGCTCGCCGCCTTTATGGTGGGCGCTCTGATGGCTGGCCATCATTGGGCCAAACACGGTGCACGCCGCCTGCCTTGGCTGATGATACTCCTGTTGGCCGGTGCCGCTTTGACCAAGGGACCCGTCGGCGTGGTGTTGCCCTGTGCGGTGGTGGCGCTTTATATGCTGACGCGTGGCAAAGCCACCTTCCTCACCCTCCTCTGGAAGTTTGCTGTCGTTGCCCTGCTCGGCCTCGTCCCCCTTGGCCTGTGGTATTGGGCCGCCTATAACGAACCCAATGGCGGAGCGCGTTTCCTGCAACTCATCTATGAAGAAAACGTGTTGCGTTTTACGGGACAGATGACCTACGCTTCCCACATCAACCCCTGGCCCTATAATGTGATGACCGTCTTGACGGGCTTCCTGCCCTTCTCCCTCGTGTTGCTCTTCATGGTGCCGTTGGGGATGAAGCGCCTCTGGCAGATGCGGAAAAGTGTGAAGGACACCACTTTCGCCCAGCTTCGCATGCGCTTCGTTGAGGCTTGGCGTCGCATGGCCGACATCGATGCCTTCGCCTTCTTGTCGTTTGCCGTTATCTTCGTGTTCTATTGCATTCCGGCCAGCAAGCGTAGCGTCTACCTGTTGCCCATCTATCCCTTCTTGGCCTATTTCCTGGCGCGTTATTTGCTTTGGATGTGCGACCGCCATCCCCGTGTGCTCCGCGCCTTCGGTCTCACCCTCTCCGTGCTGGCCTTCGTCCTCACCGCCGTGTTCATCGCCATCCGTTTTGGTTGGCAACCCGACTTTGTCAACCTCGGCCACCACGCGGCAGAAAACGGCGCCTTCCTCCAGGCCCTTTCCACCGCCCCCGTCGGGTTCTCTGGTTGGTTGCTGGTGGTGATGCCCGCTCTGTTGGCCGTCAACTATTGCAGCAATAACAAGCGCCCCTATCTCTTCACGCTCACCGGCATCGTCTTCTTCTTGCAGTTGAGCCTCGACGGCGTGTACATCCCGAAGATTATGGAGGTCAAGACCGACCGCGGTGTGGCCGCCGCCATCCAGCAGGCCATCCCCTCCTCGGCCACCATCTGCTCTTATCGCACCGATGTGCTGGAAGCCAACCGCATGCACCCCTTCACGGTCAACTTCTATTTGAACAACCGCATCGTGCCAATCGACAAGATGAAACCCCTGCCAAAGACCTGTTATCTCCTTGTTGGCAACGACGAGATTATGGACTTCCAGCGCGTCTATCCGCAATATCGTCCCCGCCTCGTTTGGGACAGTCAACACCGTTCGTGCGACGACAGAAAGGTGCTCAAACTCTATTTGATTAACGAGTGAAGCACGCGTGGAAAAATAAAAATATTCGCAGCCGATATGCCCTGTGGCGTGTCGGTTGCGAATTCTTTTTTTACGCCGTTTCCACCTCCACTTGTTAAATACGCCCCCATCATTCTTGGAAAATCATTTTTTAACGTATAATTTTTTTACGCTTAAATATAAAAGGCTACCTTTGTACGTTAAGTGGCCATACGTGACCCGCTTACACTCTGACACTTAAATTACAAACCATTTATACTCATCAAATTTATGAAGCATTCTCGCCTTCTGATTTTGGCTGCTATGGCAGCCTTCTCAACGGCAACGAGTACAGTTTCAGCCCAAGATGACGTCAATTACAAGAAGTATCCTGACTTCTCTCCGCGTCTGAAGGTCGACAAGAAACTCGTCGCCACGAAATCGGCTACGGAACGCCCAGATCACGTGAACAATGCTGAAACCATCTACTTCCCCCCTGTCATCAATCAGGTCGGTGGTTCTTGCGGTTCGGCTTCACGTATCTACTACATGTTCACGTACGAAATCAACTGTCTCCGTGGCGTTAGCGGCAAGCTCGCCAAGAACCAGTATCCAACCCACTTCACTTGGCTTTACACCAACTCCAACTCAGGTAAGGACGGTATGGCCATCGCCAATGGTATTCCAAACAACCCGACTTACGGCGGTCAGCTCTATTCCAAGCTTTTTGGCATTCAGGACTGCTCCGATCCCGATTTCGGATGGATGCAGGGCTATGACAAGTGGTATTCAGCCATGTTCAACCGTTTGGAGCGTACTGCCAACTTCCCGCAGAGCGTGCAGAGCGAAGCTGGCCGTGAGGCTGTGAAGCAGTGGATCTGGAACCACGGCGGCGACCCCAACTATCCTGGCGGCGGTATCTGCGGTATCGGTGTGGCCAGTGCCTGCACCCAAGGCTCGATTCCCGTAACGGATGCCAACAAGGCAGCTGGTGTCAGCGGCATGAAATACGTTGTGAAGTGGGGTAAGCAAGTCGACCACGCTTTGACCATCGTTGGTTATGACGACCGCATCGAGTTTGACCTCGACGGCAACGGCATCGCTGGCGAAAAAGACAAAGACGAAGTCGGCGCATGGATCATTGCGAACTCTTGGGGCAACTGGGCCAACAAGGGCTTCATCTATTGTCCGTACAAGAACGCCATGACAACGGAAACCAGCTATAGCTACTATGCTCCAGAAGTTTACTACATCCGTCGCAACTATCGTCCGTTGCGCACCATGCGCGTCAAGATGGACTATTCAAAGCGTAGCGAATTGCGCCTTGGCGCCGGTATCTCCGAAGATCTCAATGCTACAGAGCCCTCAAAGAGTATCTACTTCGAAGGCTTCAAGTTTGCAGGCGACGGTGACGGCAACGGCAAAGACGCCGAAACCCCGATGCTCGGTCGCTGGGCCGACGGTATGCATTACGAGCCGATGGAGTTTGGTTACGACTTGACCGACCTCTCAGCTTCGTTCAATACGCGCAAACCGTTGAAATACTTCTTCATCATCGAGAGCAAGAGCTCAGCCGACGGTGAAGGTAAGGTTTACGACTGCTCCGTCATCGACTACGAGCTCGACTCGTTGGGCATCGAAACCCCTTGCCAGATCGACAAGAGCGGCATCAAGGTTGAAAACCAGGGCAAGAAGACCATCATCTCCTTCGTGGTTGCCGGCGAAAGCTTCAACGCACCGCGCAATCTCGTGAAGAATGGCGACGCCTTGCAGTGGGAAGCTCCTGAAGCCTCTTCACACAAGTTGGCTGGCTACAACGTTTATCGCAACGACACCCTCGTTCAGCAGCTCGACCCGACCGTCTTGACTTATACGCCGCGTGCTGGTCACGACAATTACCAGGTGTGCGCTGTTTATGCGTTCAACAATACGAAGATTCTCTCTTCACGCATTGACGCTCCTAACGGCACCTTCTATGGCAAGGCTGTAGGTACGGGCAACCGCGTTCGTAACTTCGTCAACTCAGGTCTCGTTATTAAAGACCTCTTCAAGGAACACTATCCTCAGGCCACCATCGAATATTGGTTGCGTCCTGGTGTTTTGATCAACTACAATCAGCAGATTGGTCCGGGATGGGGCAAATTGCTCATCCACTCAACAGGCACTGGCGAACTCATGGCCGGATGGAGCACAGGCGCTCGCGTTGAAGCTCCAGCCAAGACCCTTCAGTCTGGCAAGTGGAGCCACGTGGCCATCGTCTTCAACGGCGGCAACTGCATCGCTTATGTCAACGGCGAGAAGGTGGGCGAAGTCAGCTCAGGCAGCAACGGTATTGGCGGTTTCGGCGACCTCAACATCGGTTCTGCTTCAAGCAATGGTATGAACGGACGTATGGATGAGTTCCGCGTTTGGAGCACTGCCCGCACGCAGCGCGAAATCCAGAGCATGATGTATGCCGAAGTGGCCGACCCGAAAAACACTCCGGGCTTGCTCTGCGAACTCAAGATGCACGAAATCAGCGTGCCGACCGACGCCACTGGCAAGTACACCATCGAGAAGTATGCCGGCTCTCAGAGCTACATGACCGACAACAAGGTGCTCGTTGACCACCGCACCCTTTCTGCCGACTTCACCATGCCGGAAAACATCACCACCGGAATGGCTGTTACGCCAGTCAACACTTCTTCGTCTAACGCCATCACCTGCACTTGGACCATCGATGGCAAGCAGACATTGAAGCTCGACGCTCCTACGCTCATCTTTAACGAAGCTGGCGAACACACCATCACCCTCGAAGTGACAGATCTTAACGGCAAGACTCAGAAGGTTGAGAAGAAATTCAACGTTGTTGCTCAGGCCAAGCCCGACGCTATGTTCACGACTTCTGGTGACGCCGCTGTCGGCAAGCGCGTAAGCTTCACCAATGCCACCACGCCATCTGAAGGCTGCTCATACGAATGGAGCATGCCAGGAAGTACGCAGGAAACGGCCACCACTATCAATGCGGCCACTTCTTACGAAAAGCCAGGCACCTACACCGTGACTTTGAAAGCCACCAATGCTGCTGGCACAAGCACTTACAGTGCAGACATCATCGTCTCAAGCCAGATTCCGACTCCGGCATTCGATGTAACGCCTAACGTCATCGTCAAGGGTCAGAAGACCACATTGAAGGACGAAAGCATCAACCAGCCTTCTGGTTGGGATTGGACCATCAGCAACGCTTCACACCACCTCACCTACAGCGGTCAGACGGCAGAAGTCATGCTTCCAGATCCAGGCGTTTACAATGTAACCCTCGAAGCCTCTAACGCTCTCGGTAGCAAGAGCCTCACCACTTCACGCGCCATCGTTGTCTGCAACGCCGACGCTGAAACTGGTTTGAACTTCCGTGGCAATGGCGAAACCGTGACCTTCAATACGCCGATCGACCTGAGCGTCAACAAGGCCTTCACTGTCGACTGGTGGATGTATGCCCAGAACACGCACGACGATGCACAGCACATCGGTGGTTCTTCTAAGGACTTCTACATCAAGGTCAACTCCGACAACGCTTTGGTTGTAACGATGAAGGGCGTTGAATACAACACGGCCAACAACTTCGTGACACCTTCTGAATGGCACCACTATGCTGTCAGCTTCGCAGATGGCAACTTCTACATCTATAAGGATGGCAAGCAGACCAACGTCTTCCAGACGCCGTGGGCTGAAATGTTGCCTACAATGCCTGCCAAGATGACCATCGGTAATGCCAGCGCTCCTGTCAACGCCATTGTCGACGAGTTCCGTGTATGGAACAAGGCCCTCTCTGCTGACAAGCTCATAGAATATGCCAACGCTCCTATCACCGACATCAACAAGGCGATGAGCGAAGACAAGCTCGCCCTCTACTTCGACTTCAACCAGACTTCTGGCAACGTCAACGACCGCACCACCAACGCCAATGCCGGTGTTCGTGCAGGCTTCGGTCCTGACGGCGACGCTTGGACCACTTCTCTCGGTGTCTTCAGCCTTTCAAACGTGAAGCGTTTGGACGTGACGGCCGACTACCTCACCAACTACGCTGCTCCGTTCCTCCACACCGACAAGGGCATCACCACTGAAGCCGGTATGGAAAACCTCGTTCAGGTGCTCACCAACGACGCTAAGTCGGCATGGGTGCTCGAGAATCCGACGCTCAAGGGCGACACCATCTCAACGACCCTCGCTGTCGACACCAAGAACGGCGACTTGCTGACGTTGATCACGAAGACGGGTGAGTTCTCACCGCGTGTTTACGACCACAAGTTCTATCAGACCATCACCTTGCCTGCCGGCCACTACATCTTCGGTTTCGAATATGCTGACGGCGATATCGACGACGAGTCACACATCGTTGTCAACAAGGGTGCCGGTTTGCCAAACAAGAACCAATTGCGTTCACATGCTTATGCTTACACGCTGATGTCTAACGGCGAATTGGCCTTCGACCTCGCAGACGAAACGGAAGTTTCTGTTGGTCTCGTGCTCAACTCACGTGGTCAGATGAAGCAGAACTTCAAGCGCTTCTATCTCGAGCGTAAGATCACCAACATGCCGGGCGACGTAACTGGCATCGAACTTCCTTCTGCCAACGGCAGCAACGCCGTTGACGTAGCAGCCCAGATGGGTGGCGTCAGCCTCACGGCCGCCAACGGTGCCAACGTTCGCATCGTCACCGCTTCAGGCGTCAGTCTCTTCAACGGTTACGTGAAGGGCACGCGCTTCGTTGCTCTGCCGAAGGGCATCTACCTCGTCAACGGACAGAAGGTATTGGTTCCGTAATATCCTCCGGCGTAGCATTGCTGCGTCCGATACATTAATAAAGGTGTACACCAGAGTTCTCTTTGGTGTACACCTTTTTTCTTTCCTTTTGTGGCGCTGAGGTCTGCCGCAGGGCGCCTCTGGCGTAGGGTGTTCAAAATCCAGAAAAAGAAAGGTTGGTAGAGAGGCGCCCCTGAAAGGGGCTCATATTTAGGGTAGGGGCTTGCCCCTATCTCTTGAGGCCGATTTATGAATCTCGCCCCTGTAAGGGGCTCATATCTCGAATGTTATTGCGGGGCAAGCCCCGCCAACGATATGCGCCCCTTACAGGGGCAGAAGCGAGAATTGATGAGCTGCGGCGGGAGAT
>UQCW01000060.1 GCA_900539625.1 uncultured Prevotella sp. | reverse complement strand
AGCGCCGCAACCGCCATGCTATTTGGCTCAAAACCGTGCGGTTTTTTTCAAGATTTTGAACACCCTACCTTTCAGGGGCAGCGGTGCCGCAACCGCCATACTATTTGGTCAAAAATTGCGCAGAGAATTTTCTTTGATTTTGAACACCCTACCTTAGGTAGGGCACCGGCTCAGATTTCCGTCTTCAATTCATTATACAAGTCCACTGGCCCTAAATGCCAATAGAGCGTACTTGCTGTAGATAATTTCTTATACAGTTTCGAATGATATATGCGATTAAGGCTCTCTTGCAGGGTGAAGCCATAATCTTCTCGCAGATATTCCACCAGCCAGCAGATTTTCCCTGGCAAAAGCAGGTGAAGGTTGTCTTGATTTATCTGAACCATAAGCAGGTATTCAAAATTACTATATAATCTCAATGCAGGGGGCTATTTTTTACCTCTCCATTTTAATCGCTTCAACGAAACGCAGGGCGGCCAATGCGCTTTCGGTGTGAAACAGGTATTGGTCGACCAATTTATAGGTTTTGAGCTCACGAATAAGCGTCTCAATACCGATTACCCCACTTTCATACAATCCAAATTGCAAATAAACCCTGTCGTTTGCCACAGGACCATACACGATGTCATAATCGTGGGTAAAGTCTTTCTGCGTTCTGTTGGCCATGACAAATTCCGCCCATTCTTTCGTTGGTTCAGAAAACAGAAGACATTTAAGTTCTTGCATTTTCCTGTTGTCAAACTCATAGATGTTGACGTAGCCACCTTTGGCCACTTGTTCACGCATACGCCTTTCAACCCATTCCTTTGACTGCTGTTCAGAAGTAGTAGTGTAGAATCCTTTGCCATAATCCAATAGGCGATTGGACTGAAGTATCATTGGATGTTCTACGATTTCCAAACTACCATGATATAGTTTCATTGCTCCTTCTTTTTTCTGATTTCTATAAACTCGTCTATTTCTTCTATCAACCATTGACGCCCCTGAGTGTGAAGGACTTCATAAAACTCGCTCAGATAGTCCACCAAACCATACTTTGAAAACAAGTCATGCACCTGTTCTCCAGACATCTTTTTGGCTGCTCCATATTCTTCTATGCAGAAGGCAACGAAGAGGGCCACATCTTTTTTGTTCCTGCTCATTGTTATTCTCCTTTTTGTGGCTCTGCCACGTATTTGCCTTGTCGCCGCACCGCTTATCAAATTTGTGCACGACAAATGTAGTTTTTTTTATTGGTATATACAAATTTATAGGGTGTTCAAAATCCAAGAAAATCAAGGTCGGTAAAGAGGCACCAGCGCCCTCGCAGCGGAGATTTGCGCTGGCCCGCATAATGCTTCGCCCCAGGCCTCCGCCAAATGTTCGCGCGATGCCCCTTGCAGCGATGCCGCACTCGCTTACTATTTGCTCAAAAACGAACCTTGATTTTTATGGAATTTTGAACACCCTACTTGTAAGGGTAAAAAGAAGCAGGCAGCCCCGCGTTGTCGCTGGCTGCCTGCTTGCTGGTTGCATATTGGATTGGTTGGGTATTTGCTTTGATGGCTACGGGCGCTACGGGGAGCGCCGCGGATTAGAAGTCGAGAAGACTTATACGCTCTTTCAGCGCCTGCGGATAGGGGGGCATGGCGCCCTGCTGCGTGCAGACGTAGGCCGAGACATCGACGCCGATTTTATGCGCTTCGGGGATGGGTTTGCCCGCGAGGATGGCGGCGCAGAAAGCTCCGGTGAAGGAGTCGCCGGCACCGACGGTGTCGGCCACCTGCACTTTCGGCGTGGGCTGGAAGCTCATCTCGCTGTCGGTGACGACGTAGGAGCCGAAGGCACCACAGGTGAGCACGACCATCTGAAGTTGATAACGACTGATGAGCTGCTGCACCTGGTCTTCGAAATTGACGGGCTGCAGGAGTTCTGCCGTTGGGTTGACGCCGCTCAGGTCGCCGAGGCCGAGCAAATGGGAGACCTTGACGATTTCTTCGTCGTTGATTTTGAGGACGTTGCAGCGCGAGAGGGATTCTTCGATGACTTCCTTGGAATACCAGTTCTGGCGCAGATTGATGTCGAAGAGTTTGAGCGTGCCGAGGGGCGGCATGGTTTCGAGAAAGCGCAGGATGGTTGAGCGCGTGACGGCGGTGCGCTGCGCCAGGGTGCCGAAGCAGACGGCACGGGTGTTGCGGGCAATGCGCTCGATTTCGGGTGTCCAGGGTAGGTTGTCGTAGGCCACGCCCAGACAGATATCGTATTGCGGAATGCCTTCTCCAGAGAGCGTGACTTGCACGGTTCCCGTGGGCTGGCTGACGATTTCAAGATGGTGTTTTAGGCCGTGGGCATCGAGTTCGCGGATGATTTGGCGGCCGTCTTCGTCATCGCCGATGGCCGAGAGCGCCAGGCCGTTGAAGCCAAATTGGCTGACGTGGTAGGCGAAGTTGGCGGGGGCACCGCCGAGTTTCTTTCCGTCGGGGAGGCAGTCGAAGAGCGTCTCACCGAGTCCGACGATATAATTGTCTTTTTCCATGGTTGAAGGTTATTTGATTTTAGAAGCGTATGCAAAGAGATAGATGACACCGACAGCCATGCAGAGAACGGCTCCGGCCTGTCCGATTGCATCGGAGGCCACTCCCATGACGAGGGGGAAGAGCGTGCCGCCGAAGAGGCCCATAATCATCAGGCCGCTCACTTCGTTCTGCTTCTCGGGGACGGCCAGCAGGGCGTTGGAGAAACAGATGGAGAAGATGTTGGAATTGCCGTAGCCAACGAGGGCAATGCCAGCATAGAGCACGGCCTCGCTCTTGCCGAGGAAGAGACAGACCATAGAGGCAGCCATGAGCACCACGGAGATGAGGAAGAAGGTACGGGCCTTCAGGATGCGCAGGAAGAAGGAACCTGTGAAGCAGCCGATGGTGCGGAAGATGAAATAAAGACTGGTGGCGAAGGCGGCGTCGTTGAGCGTCATGCCGAGACGTTCCATAAGGATTTTGGGCGCCGTGGTGTTGGTGCCGACGTCGATGCCCACGTGGCACATGATGCCTAAGAAGGTGAGCAACACGAGGGGTTTGCCCAGGAGGGCGAAGGCCTGAGAGAACTGACGGCCGACACTGGAGGCGGCTCCTGCGGCCTTCGGTTCGCTGATTTCAACGGAGGCAAGCAGGGCAGTTGCAAAGATACCAACAATGAGGAAAACGGCAAAGAGAATACGCCAATCGTAGCCGAAGGAGGGCAGCACCTGCGTGGTGCCCCAGATGGCGAGGTAGGGGGCGATGAAGGAGGCGATGGCCTTGATGAACTGTCCGAAGGTGAGCACGGCGGCCAGATGCCCGCCACCCATCACGCAGGTGACGAGGGGATTGAGCGAGGTTTGCATGAGGGCGTTGCCAATGCCGAGCAGCGAGAAGGCGCAGAGCATCACGGCGAAACTCTCGCCGCAGAGCGGCAGGAGCAGCGACAGAGCGGTGATGCCCAACGAGAGCAACACGGTTTTCTTTCTTCCAATCTTGTTCATCAGCACACCGGTTGGGACGCTGAAGATGAGAAACCAGAAGAACACGAGGGAGGGGAAGATGTTGGCAACGGAGTCGCTCAGATGGAGGTCGGCCTTGACGTAGTTGCTGGCGATGCCAACGAGGTCGACGAAACCCATGCAGAAGAAGCAGAACATCACGGAGATGATTGCCAGGTTATTGGTCTTTTTCATGATTGAAAGCTATTTAGAGTCCGAGAGAATACACTTTGGCTTTTGAGACCTCTGCCTTGCCGCCTTCGGCCCACACCTTTATATTATTATAGGGGGCTGTTGGGAAGACGAGATTGGTCATGGCGATGCGTCCGCCGTTGACGAAGACTTCCACGGAGCATTTGTCGACGAAGATGTCGAGGTGGTATGTTTTCTCCTTGCCAGTTATCTGTCCGTCTTCCTTCCATCGGTTGAGGTCTTGCGCTGTTCCGCAGAGCGAAAGCGGTGCCCAAGTGGCGAGGGCGAAATCGTTTTTGTAATTGGCGGCGATGTCTTGCGAGAGTTTGCCCTTCATCAGTCCGGCAGCCTCAGCTGCCTTTTCGATGTTGTGGCGTTCCGCTTCTTTTCCGAAATCTGTCAGTCCGCTCTCCGTGCGGTCCATCACGAGGCGCTTGTTCTTCAGATCGAGATAAACGAGCGTGCGCTCCTCTTTGTCGTTGAAGAGGCTGAGGCCGACGACGTCGCTATTGCCTGGGGTGATATTGGCTTCAAACTCAAACGCGCCGTTGTTGCCATTGAAGAGATTGCGGACGATGTAGGGGTTGGCGTTGTTGACGTCAATCAATCCGAGGTCTTTCGTTTCCTTTCTCAGGGCACGGGCCTCTTCCACCACATTGGCCGAGAGATAGGTCTCGCCGTTGTTGGAGAAGAGTTTGAGTTCGCGCGGCAGTGCGTTGGCACCGCGGTATTGGCGGATGGGAGTGATGTTGGCATACTGCCAGTTGCTCATCCAGGGCACGGCCACGATGCGTTCGCCGAGGTTGGAGAAGGTGACGGTGGCGTAATGGTCTTTGCCCCAATCGAGCCATTTGACGGTTTCGGGTTTCGAGTCGCAATGGAATTCCTTACCATCGAACTCACCCACGAAATATTGCGTGGCACTGCCGCCATAGACGAAGCCGGGGTTGATGTTGACAATCATGACGTATTTCATCTTGCTCTTGTCGCCGTCAACGGGAAGCGGGAAGAAGTCGGGACACTCAAACTGGTTGGGCTGGGCGCCGAAGCCTTCGCCCCACTGGCTGACGTATTCCCATTTCTTGAGGTTCTTCGACTTGTAGAACCGCATGTTTTTATCGGCCGACACAATCATGTACCATGACTTTGAAGGCTCATACCAGAAGATTTTCGGGTCGCGGAAATCTTTCAGTCCGTCGAAGGGGCGCAACACGGGGTTGCCTTTGTATTTCGTGAACGTGCGGCCGTTGTCTTTGCTATAGGCCATACATTCAATCTGCCCGTTGTTGTCGCTCGCAGAAGTGTAGTAAGCGATGATGGCGTTTTTGCCGAAGCCTGCCGTGTTGTTGACGTCCACCACCGTGCTGCCAGAGAAGATGTGGCCCATGGTGTCGCGGGCGATAGCGGGGTCGAGATGCTGCCAGTGGACGAGGTCGCGGCTCACGGAGTGGCCCCAGTGCATATTGCCCCACTTCGAGCCGTAGGGGTTATACTGGAAATAGAGATGATATTCGCCGTCTTTGTAGGTCAGGCCATTGGCGTCGTTCATCCATCCGTAGAGGGGAGTGTGGTGGTAGACGGGGCGGTAGTAGTCGGTGTTGGTGACGTTCCACGTGTCGCTGAGACGCATCTTCTTCAGCGCCAAAGCGTTTTTCGCCAGATTGGCGATTCTGACCACGGCCTTGTTGCCTTTGCCGAGGGCGAAGGGCACTTCATAGTCCACGTCGTTGACGGCGAGGCGCACGTCCATCCAAGTGTCGGTTTTCTTTCCCTGGTCGAGCACCACCTGTGCTTCGGGCATTTCTTCCTCAACGGGGAGGATGAGATATTTCGTTGGATTCGTGATGGTGATGATGGCCGTGTCGCCGCTGGTGGCGATGTTCATGTGCTGAGCGGAGAGGTTGGCGGCGGCCAGAGTGGCGGCCATGATGGCTATATATCGTTTCATGATTGATTCGTTTTGGGGAGGGGTTAAAAGAAGCAGGTGCTCAGAAAGACAACACACATATTTTACTTCAAATAAGAATAAAGATGAGCACCTGCTTTTTGTATGATTGTACTTGGTTGTATCTTACGTGTCTTAGAAATTCAGCTTCGCTGTAAATTCCACGGTCAGCGGGCGCAGATAGCTTCCCGTCATGAGGCAGTTGCTATAGTTGCCGGCGTCTTCCTTCGTGATGAGTTCGGCACCTGCGATGCTACCCTTTGCTCCTGTCTGGTTGAGGAAGTTGACCACTGTGCAACCGAGGTTAAGCATTTTGTTGACCTTCCAGTCCACACCGCCGAAGCTTTCCCAACGGCCGTTGAAATAATAGGCGTCGTTGATGTTGGCATAAGTCTTGCTGAAATAGCGGAAGCTCGTCCAGAGTTTGAGGTCGGGCGTGATCATGTAGCTCGGGTCAAGTTCAATCAACACCTGCGGGATTTCCGCAACGATATTTCCCGTGGCATTGATGCTTCCCGTATATCCATCGCTGAAGGTCACGGACGTTTCGTATTTCTTGTAAGTCGGCTTCTGATAGGTGAAGAGCGCGTGGAGCTCAAATCCCTTGAAGGGGCGGATGATGGCGTCGGTGGTCCATCCCCAGGTCTGGATGTCGTAGCTCATCGGGGCGGCCATGATTTCAGCGCCGTGCTGGAGGTTGAGCGTTGAATTGTTGTTGGTCTTCGAGATGTAAGAGAAGAGCGAGGTGAGGCTGAGCCATTTGTTGTTGTAATAGAAGCCAGCGCGTCCCAGAGGCACCGTGATTTTCTGCGTATTGGGCAACGTGGCTGGCGCGAAGTTTTCAAAACGCGGATGCTGCACGATGTAGGTGAAGTCGCCCGTGAGGCCAAACTGCTTATTGATTTTGTAGGTCAAGGCCGCTGTGAGGTCGTAGTTGAGCCAATTGTAGTTGAGGTCAACTGGACGGATGACGGTGCCATCGGCAGCCGTTGCGCCAAGGTGATAATCGCTGAAGCGTCCCACATAGTCGCCGGCGGCGTTGCGAACGGCGGCGTTTTCACCGTTGAGGCGCTGCCATTCGATGCGTGCGCCATAATAGGCGTTGAGTTTGTCGGTGATGTCCCAGTCGTGCGTCAAGTAAGCGGCGAGTTTGTTTTCCGTTCCCTTGTAATATTCCGAGGCATTCTTATTGAAATCGTAGAAATAATAGTCGCGTTTGTTGGCATCGTACACCCGCACCGGATAACTGCCGTCAGCAGCGACGCTCTGGTCGTACATGGTGGTGTTTGAGGCGTAGTCGATGTTATAGAGCCATTCGTTCAAGCCCACGCGCAAGGTGCTACGGCTGAATTTCTTGCTCAGCTCCGTGGTGAAGAGGAGTTCGTCGATGTCGCCCGCGTTGAGACACGACATACGCGACTGGACATAGTCGCCCGTATAGTTTTCTCGCTGTCCGAGGGCGTTGATGGTCTTGTAGTTGTAGGCAGGATTGTCCTTCACGTAGGTGAGGCTCATGGGCGTCTGGTAGACGAAAGCGCCGCGGGCGTGGTCGTAGCGTGCCGAAGCCGTCCAGGTGAGTCCGTTGTCCCACGTGTATTTATTGGAGAGGTAAACCTGGCTCGAACGATTTTCGGCGGCATCGTAAAGCGAGATGTTGCCGATTTCCCCTGTGCGCATATCGCGATAGGTCATGTTGGCATCAACGGGGAGATAGGACGTCGTTCCGAGTTTGAACTTCCCGTATTCCTTCACACTGCCGTCGCCGACATAGATGAAGGGCGCCGACTGCGTGGCATAATTGCTGACGGGATGGCTGTTGCTGTAATGATACATGGCAGAAAACTGGCCGCGGCCGTTACCATAGAGACGCGTCAGCGCGAGTTTATAGATTTGCGTGCGGTCTTGCAGTTTGGAACTTTTGATGTCGAACGTTCCCGGGTCGAAATCCTGATAGACGTTGGCACTGTAGAGCCAGTTGTTGGCAAGAGAGCCGTTGACATTCAGCGAGAACTCCTGCATGCCGAAATGGTTGGTCTTATAGTTGAGCGAACCGTGGAATCCTTTCTCGCCGAGCTTCGTCCAGGAATTGACGGCATAGCCGATATTGCCTGTGGTGATGGCTGTCTCTGAGATTTTAAGCAGTCCCACGTGGCTATGGCTCGCGTCCATACGCCAGTTGGAATTGACACTGTGGGGATTCGTTGCGAAGGTCACGGGAAGTCCGTTCTCCAGGACATTAACGTCCGTTGAAGGGAGTCCGATTTGAATTTCGCGCGGCCCGTTGGCGCTCGAAGCGTTGAGCATCACGTTGCGGTTGCCCTCTTCTTTGTTGCTCTTTCCTGCGTTGTCACTGGCAGGTTCTTCAGTCTGTGCCGCCACAATCATAGGCGTGCAAAGCAGACAAGTGAGCAGTGCTTTTCTGGTTGGTTTCATGTTTGTTATTGGTTTGTAGTTAGGTTTTCCATGATGAGGCATCGTTCGTCGCGAACGAAAGAAGCATCGTTCATCGCGAACGGACTTCCTGCCGCAAAAGTATGTAATGGTGAAACCGAAGGGCAAACAAAAATGTTGCAACGACTTGTAAATATCGGTCGATGCAACATTTTTAGGGGTATTTGAATCATTTTTTCTTCTCCGAGGGCGATTTTCCGTAGAAATCCTTGTAGCACTTCGTGAAATAGGAAGGAGCGGAGAAGCCCACTCTATAAGCTACCTCGGAAACAGAGAGCGAACCATCGGCCAAGAGGAGGCGGGCATGCGTGAGGCGCTTCTCGCGGATGATTTCAACGGGCGTCTTTCCGGTGGCGGCTTTCACGCGGCGATAGAGCTGCACGCGCGACAGGCACATGTCGTGGCCGATGTCTTCCACCGTCAGGTCGGAATCGGTGAAGCGCTGGTCGATACATTCCATGAAATGCTCCAGAAATTCGTTTCTCGGCATATCGGCCATGCCGTCGGCTGGGCCTTCTTCGTCGGCGGGGTCTTCCGCCTTGGTGGTGGCATCGAGGAGCTGGTCGCGCTGTTCTTCCAATTCGTCGCGCTGGCGTTCCACGATGGCTTTCTCGCTGTTGAGTTCTTCGTTCTTTCGCCGGAGCTTTTCATAAAGGCGCTGCTTGGTGCGGTAGGCTCTGACGGACACCACCAACAGCGCACTGACCACTGCTACCAACAGGATGAAGAACATGAGGAAGAGACGCTGCAGATTAAACTGCGAGAGGAGGTCGCCCACCTTCGTGTGCATCCGCTGAATATAGCTATGCTGGTTTTCTATCTCTTTGTTTTGCAGCAAGAGCACCTTGGCATTGTCGGCCGTGACAAGGCTCGTCTCCATGTCGTTGTTCTTCTCAAAGGGCACACCGTTGAGAATGTTCAACGCGAGCTGCATCAGTTCGTCGCCGTGCGTGGGATAGATGGCGGAAGCCGTCAGTATGCCGTCGCGCACTTTCTCTATGCCGCCACCGGGCGTTGGGAGGGCGTCGATGCCGAGATAGAAGACGGGAGGCTGCTGGGCCAGGGCCGACTGCGGATGGGTCGAGCGGTAGCGCTCGATGGCCGAGCGGGCGCCGACGGCCATGCGGTCGTTGCCGCCAAAGACCAAACTGATGGTGAAATCGGGATTTTCTTTCTCGAGGCGGCGCAAAATCTTTTCCATGGCGTCCTCGCCCGACTTCTCTTTCCAGTTGCCCTCCTCATAGCCCACGATGCGGATGCCAGGGTGCGCCTTCAAGGCGTCGGCAAATCCGTTGTGGCGCTCGATGGCGGGCGACGACCCGTGTTCGCCAGCAATCTCCACGACCTCTCCCTGTCCGCCGAGGAGCGAGGCGGCATAATCGCCCAACATGCGGCCGATGCGATAGTTGTCGGCCCCCATATAGGCGGTGTAGTTCTTCACGTCGCTCTTGCGGTCGAAGAGAATCACGGGGATGCCTTTATCGGTGGCATGGGCGATGGTTGAAGAGATATTGTCGAGTTGCTGGGGGGAAACGATGAGGAGATCGACATTTAGGCCGACCAACGAATCTATCTGACGGCACTGCCGCTCCACATCATCGTTGGCCGAGCACAACACGAGCTGCACTTCGTCATTGAAATACGTTGAAAGTTCCAGTTCCTGCTGGAGTTTCGTACGCCAAGAGTCGTCGGAGCATTGCGACACGCCGATGACATATTTTCTCTGTTCGCCGCCACAAGAGGAAAACAAGGCCACAAGGGCGAGGAGGGCGGCGAAGATGCGATGATTATTTTTCATGGATATTCTGCACGGAGGATTTGTACGGATATTCTACATGTGAGGTTCTTCTCTGGCAAAGTTACAAAAATACCCCTATATTCCAACATACTGAAAAACAAAACCACACATGGGGTGTAACTCGTTTTTTTTGCGTAGCTTTGCAAGCAGTATAAGGGGGGCTAATAATTCTGAACCACCCTAAAAAAGGGAAACGCCCAGTCTTTCAGGCCGTCCCCCATCCAAAGCGCAAAACAACAAAGGACACATTATATATATAATATGAAGAAAATTCTTTTCGCCGCCTGCATACTCCTCATCTGCTGCCTTTCACACACGAAGGCACAGACGCAGATGAGCATGGCAACCATCGACACGACTTTGGCCAAGTCGGCACCGCCCGTCTACGGCATGCTGCGCTACGACTCCATCCTGCAATCCATGCCGGAATATATGGCCATGAAAATCCGCGTGAAGCAGCTGCGCGACAAATACGAGCGCGAAGCCAACTACAACGAGCTGAATTTCAAACGCATGTTTACCGACTTCATGCAGGGACAGAAAGACTTTCCGCAGAACATCCTGCTGAAGCGCCAGCGCGATTTGCAGGACGCTCTCGAAAAGGGATTGGCTTTCCGCCATCAGGCCGACAGCCTCGTGAGAGCTGCCGAAGCCGATATGCTCGCGCCCATCCGTCTGATGCTCGACGATGCCATCGCTGCCGTCGGCGAAGAGAGAAACTACCAATATATCATCAACCGCGACAGCAAAGCCATGCCCTACGTGCGCCGCTCTCTCTCTGAAGATGCAACGCCTTACGTGCTGGCCAAGCTCAACACGCTACGCTGACAAACAGGCGATTGGAACGATTCCGACGCCACTCTTCCCCCACTCCTTTAAACGCCAGCTCACATGGCAACACAAACTCCCTTACTCCAGCCCGGACAGGGCCCCATCGGCGTGTTCGACTCCGGATATGGCGGACTGACCATTCTCAGGCAGATTCAGCAGTTTCTGCCGCAGTACGACTATCTTTACCTTGGCGACAACGCCCGCGCCCCCTACGGCAGCCGCTCCTTCGACGTGATTTACCGCTATACGCTGGAAGCCGTCGAAGCGCTTTTCCAGCGCGGCTGCCAATTGGTCATCCTGGCCTGCAACACGGCCTCAGCCAAGGCGCTGCGGAGCATACAAATGCTGGACCTTCAGCGACTTGACCCCACGCGGCGCGTGCTCGGCGTGATTCGCCCAACGGTGGAAGCCGTGTGCAAACTGACCACTTCGCGCCACGTCGGTGTGCTGGCCACAGCGGGCACCATCAATTCGGGCTCGTACACCCTGGAAATCCACAAACTGGCCTCTGACATCACCGTCACGGGCCAAGCCTGCCCCATGTGGGTACCGCTGGTGGAGAATTACGAATTTGACTCTCCCGGTGCCGACTATTTCGTGCGCAAACGCATTGACGGCATTATGCGTCTCGACCCGCAAATCGACACGCTCATATTGGGTTGCACACACTATCCGTTGCTCATGAACAAAATCGTGAAGTATGTGCCAACCGGCGTGCGCATCGTGCCGCAGGGCGAATACGTCGCCGCCAGCCTCAAGGACTATCTGCAACGCCACCCCGACATGGCGCAACGCTGCACCACTGGCGGCACCGTCTGCTATCTCACCACGGAAGACACCGCCAAGTTTCGCGAGAGCGCCGCGCTCTTCATGCACCAGAATGTGGAGGTGGAGCAGATTGAGCTTTAATCCTCCCGCAAGTTGTGTACACATATTATATATAATATATAGTACATCCACCATTAAGCATATATCATAAACGAACATAGCGCGAACAGGAGCGCCCTGAAAGGTAGGGTGTTCAAAACCCAAGAAAAATCTCTGCGCGGTTTTGAACCAAATAACAAGTGGCGAAGCATGCGCACATCATAAACGAACAAAGCGCAAACAGGAGCGCCCTGAAAGGGCAGCCAGTCCACAGCCCAGGGCAACGCCCTGGGTATCAATGTATAAACGCCCACGCCCTGTAAGGGCAAAAGTATGGGCGAATGGTTGGCTTTTACTTTTGCCCTTACAGGGCGTAGGGAATGGGGGACATGATACCCAGGGCGTTGCCCTGGGCTGTGGACTTGTTGGGCTTTCAGCCCGTGCAAGGCCGCAGATAGGCTTTCACGCACAATCTCTATCGATTTAATATTCCAATTTTAAACGCCCCACCCGCCCCCTATAGACACCGACAAACAATGAACAACAGCCTATTAATCACCGGTGCCAGTGGCTTCATCGGCAGCACCCTCGTTGAAGAGGCCCTTCAGCGAGGGTTTGAAGTGTGGGCCGCCGTGCGCCCAACGAGTTCCAGGCGCTACCTCACCGACCCGCGCATCCATTTCATCGAACTGGACCTCGGCAACGAGGCGAAACTCGCCGAGCAACTCCATGCCCACGTGAAGGACAACGGGCCTTGGCAATACGTCGTCCACGCCGCCGGCGCCACCAAATGCCGCCGTCCGGCCGACTTTTTCCGCGTCAACACGCAAGGAACGCTTTCCCTGGCCCGCCAGCTCGTCGCCACCGGCGCCCTCCGCTCGCGCTTCGTTTTCATCAGTTCGCTGAGCATCTGCGGGGCGCTTCATGAGACGGACTATGCCGCCTTCACCGAAGCCGATGTCCCGCAACCCAACACGGCCTACGGGCGTTCGAAGGTCGAGGCGGAAGAAGGGCTCAAGCAAATGGAAGGACTCGACTATATCATCCTGCGCCCGACGGGGGTTTACGGGCCGCGCGAGCGCGACTACTTCTTGATGGCCAAAAGCATCGGCCAACACATTGACTTCTCCGTGGGCTACCGCCGACAAATCATCACGTTTATCTACGTGAAAGACCTCGTCAACGCCGCCCTCCTGGCGCTCACCAAAGGGCAGTCGGGACAGGCATATAACCTCTCCGATGGCGGAGAATATGCCTCGCGCACCTTTTCAGACCTCCTACAAGAGAACATGGGCGTGCGCCACGTGGCCCACATCTGCGCCCCCCTGTGGGTGCTCCACGCCGTCTGCGCCCTCTCTGGCACCTGGGCACGCCTGAGGGGAAAGACAACGACGCTCAATCTCGACAAATACAGAATCATGAAACAACGCAACTGGCGGTGTGACATCTCTCGCGCCCGCAAAGAACTCTCCTACGAGCCGCAATACGACCTTTCCCGCGGCGTCGCAGAAACAGTTGCATGGTATAAAAGCGAAGCATGGATTTAAGTTACATCAATTTCGAGCCGCGCCAGCGCGGATTGCTCGGTGTGGAGAAAGTCACACTGGCCTACACGCTTTTCACGACGGCCGTCATCGGTCTGGTGTGGGGCGACATGAACGCGCCGTTGCAGCTCATCATGGGGCGGGCCTTCATCATTGTCGGCATGGCGCTCACGGTGGCCACCTACTGCGTGGTGCCCACGCGGGCCACAATGCTCCTGCGTTACATCTATCCGCTCTCGCTGCTGGCCTACTGGTATCCCGACACCTACGAGTTTTGCCAGCTCTTCCCCAACCTCGACCACCTCTTCGCCGCGGCGGACCAAGCCATCTTCGGCTGCCAGCCCTCGCTGGTGTTCCACAGCGTGATGCCGTCGAAGCTATGGAGCGAACTCTTCCATCTGGGCTATTTCTCCTACTATCCCATGATTGCCCTCACGGTGCTCGTGCCGCTCTTTGTCGACCGTCCGCGCTTCGGGCGCACGGCCTTCGTGGTGCTGACCTCTTTCTTCCTGTATTATCTCATCTATCTCTTCCTCCCCGTTGCCGGACCGCAATATTATTTCCGCGCCATCGGCGTCGACGCGGCCATGCAGGGACATTTTGCACACCTCGGCGAATATTTCCGCACACACACGGAAATGCTGCCATCGCCAGGCACCGATGGTTTCTTCCGCGAACTGGTGGAATCGGCGCAGGAGAGCGGCGAACGGCCAACAGCGGCCTTCCCTTCGTCGCACGTCGGCATCAGCACGGTGCTCATGACGATTCTCTGGAAAGACAACCACCGCAGACTCTGGCTCGCCATGCTGCCACTATACGTGTTGCTGTGTGGCGCCACGGTATATATCGAAGCACATTATTTCGTTGATGTCATCGGCGGACTCCTCACGGCTTTCCTCTTCTATTGGGGGTCTAATCGCCTCTATCCATACATGGAACGGATTAGGTTCTGATAAAAGGATTGGGGGAAGGTATGCTGCAAGGAATATGGGGATGCGGTGCCACAAGAAACATGGGGCGAATTGGAGCGCCCTGAAAGGGCAGCAACTCCACAGCCCAGGGCAACGCCCTGGGTATCAGCGTATAAACGCCTACGCCCTGTAAGGGCAAAAGTGACACCCAACCGTTCGCCCTTACTTTTGCCCTTACAGGGCGTAGGGAATGGGGACATGGTACCCAGGGCGTTGCCCTGGGCTCTGGACTTGTTG
>UQCW01000059.1 GCA_900539625.1 uncultured Prevotella sp. | reverse complement strand
CCCCGCCCCCCCCCCCCCCCCCACCCCCCCCCCCCCCCCCCCCCATGGGGGCCCCCCCCCCCCGCAACGGGGGCCCCCCCCGCGCGGGTCGGGGCCCCCAAACACGGTCGTCTCTGCTACCGCGGGCGCTAATAATTACTATGACGGATTTCCCTCTCCAGCTTTTTATTTCCACAAGTAACTTGACAAGCTTCAAGGCGGTTCTCCTTCTGTGTCTGTCACTTGGTGCGGAAAGGTCTCTGCAATGCCTCTTTGATTCCTTCTATGCTGTCGTTGAAATGGATACCATGCGCTTCGATGGAGGCACAGTTCATCGTCAGGTTCCTTTCTTGGTCGCTGAATCTGTCGGCATCAGGCAATATCCATTCCGATGGTTTTCGGAGCTTCATCAGGGCGGCGGCAGCGAGAAAGAGTTCGAAGCTGTTGACATTGTTGCCGCTGCCAAAATTATAGATGCCTCCTGGCAAGGAAAGGGCTTTGTCGATATTTCTGACCACCTCCCATACGTTGGTCACGCCACGAAATTCATGGATGGCCGCCTGGAGCGTTTTTCCCTCACGGGATGCCTTCTGCAAGTTCGCAAGGAGGTTACTATTCTGCTTCAGACAGGAATCTGGCAAATCGTACATCCATGTCAACCGTAGCCCGACAGAGTCGGGGAGATTACGTAACGTGCGCTGTTCCGCCTCCAGTTTGTGCCGGCCATAGACATTGACAGGTTGGCAAACGTCTTCCTCTTTGAGCGGCCCTGAGGTCGGTGTGCCGTTATACACCTGGTCGCTCGACATAAAGACGAGTTTGGCACCTGTTAGTTTGCAGGCCTTCGCCAATCTCACCGTGCCTTGCACGTTCACTTTGTGTGAGTCTTCGGGATGTTGTTCGCAATACCAGGTGTTGCTGAGCGCTGCACAATGAATAACCGCCTCCGGACGGTGTTCTTCCATGTATGTCTTGACGGCCTCTTCATGAGAGATGTTGAGTTCGCTGTGGGAAGGAAGTAACAGGTCGTATTTTTCTTTATAGTAGTGGGCCAGCCGGCTTCCCAGGAATCCGCTGCTGCCAGTGATGAGTAATTTTGTTTTCATCAAAGATATTCAAAAAAAACATTTGGGAATTTCAAATGTCCCTGTCGGACGATTTGAAATTCCCAAACATGATATTAAATAAGTGGTCAAAACAGTGTCTTACTTAAGACCCAATTTCTTTGCAATCTTAGCAGGGATGGCATGCTTGTTGATAAGGATATTCATGGTCTTGTAAGCAACGTATGGCTTAGACACATACCACAAGCCCTTGTATGGGCCGTATACACCCCATGAGTTCTTCATCATGAAATATTCCTTGCCATTTTGGTCTTTTGCCAAACCATAGATGATCATACCGTGGTCGTCAGTGGTTTCCCAATTGTCGTAGCCCAACTGGCGCATTTCCTGAGTGATAACCTTTTCGCCCTTGGCATCTGCAGGAGTAACACCCTTGCCGTTTGTTCCAGTCCAGCGAGCAGCGTCAGAGCCTGTCTTGTCGGCAGCAGCCTTCGTGTCGGGAACGGTTGCGATGCCTTGGCGGCTGAATCCCTTTTCGCTGACGTCAGCACCCCATGCAAATGAGTAACCATTGCGAACGGCCTGATCCATCACTTCCATGAATTCGTCGAGCGGGAGGTTGTAGCTTTCAGCCCAACGCCAGTTGTCTTGAACTTCGATGATAAATTTGCTGTAGAACGGATAGTGGGTGAAGCTCGTGAGAGAAACGTAGTCGTCTGGATTCAATCCGAGGCTCTTGGCATAGCTCTGCGGTGTATATTCCTTGCCTTTGTAGGTAAACTTTTCAGGCAATTTGCCAAAGTAGTTTTCATACATGCAGTTCAAGTCTTTCTTCCACACAGGATTGATTTTCTTTGCATTGCTCTTGGCAATTGCTTCAACGTAGGCAGTTGTCACGTTGCTGAGCTGGTTGAAGTTGAACAAAGAGTCTCCATAAGGCGTGCCAGGTGCGGGCATGGCATCCTGCGGAACGATACCGTAGTTTTTCAAGCAATAGATGGCATCATAGAAAGATCCACCCTGTGAGAAACTTACGTCGCCGTGCGTACGAATTGCCTTGTCAGCGCGATCCATGTAGGTGTGGTAAACGAGGAATGATTCGCAGAGGTCGTGTTCTCCCTTGCCCATGCGGAGAAGTTCAGATTCAAGGAAGCCGAGTGAAGAATATGCCCAGCAAGTTCCGCTCTGGTTCTGGTCCTTTACGGGAGTGATGGGGTTTTCCTTGACAACGGTAAACACTGTGGAGTCTTTCTTTTCAGCTTGTGCAAAAGAAACTCCTGGCAATAGGCATAATGCCGCTGCAATAATGAGTTTTTTGTTCATTGGTTTTATTGTTTGTAAAATGTAATTGTTCTATTAGTAGATTGTAACGCAGGAGCATCCCAGAATGCAGAAATCAGTTGCGGTGCATCGCCAGAAATTCCTCAACGTCCTGCGTTTTGTATGGTATTCTCTTTTCGCCGAGGAAGCGGCATCCGTCGGACGTAATGAGCACGTCGTCTTCAATTCTGATGCCTCCAAAATCCTTGAATTTTTCGATTTCATCGAAATTGAGAAATTCCGCGTTTGTTCCTTCTTTGCGCCAGAGGTCGATGAGATCTGGGATGAAATAGATGCCAGGTTCGTCGGTCACGACAAAGCCCTCTTCTAGGCGACGGGCAAAACGCAACGAGGCGGTGCCAAACTGGCTGGAAGGACGGATTTCATCGTCATAGCCAACGTAAGTCTGTCCGAGCCCTTCCATATCATGCACGTCCATTCCCATCATGTGTCCGAGTCCGTGAGGGAGGAAGAGGGCATGGGCTCCTGCCTTGACAGCCTCTTCGGTGTCGCCCTTCATCAGGCCCAATTCTTTCAAGCGGTTGGTGATGAGCCGACAGACATCCATGTGGACATCCCACCAGCGCACTCCCGGACGGGCATGAGTCAGTGCTAAGTCGTGAGCGTCAACAACAATGTCATAGATATCCTTTTGGCGCTGCGTATAATGGCCGCTGACAGGTGTGGTTCTCGTGTGGTCAGAGCAATAGTGTTCAAGAGTTTCCGCTCCCGCATCGCAAAGCATCAGTCGCCCGTTCTCCAAAGCCGCTGTCGAGGGATAGCCGTGCAGGATTTCTCCATGCTGCGAAACGATGCTTTGGAAAGAGACGATGCTGCCATATTGTGCTGCAATGCCATCAAGGGCGCCGCCGATGTAATGCTCTGTGATGCCAGCGCGGCAGAGTTTCATGGCCGTGGTGTGCATCTCATAGCCGATGGCGGCAGCACGTTCCAGTTCGGCAATCTCCTCCTGGCTCTTCTTTGATCGCAGGGCAACTACAGCCTTGATGAGCGCCAGCGACGCAGCTTCGCGCTGCTTGGATGGGTGGATGCCGAGAAGATCCATGATTTGAATCTGATTGTCGTGGCGATAAGGCGGCAGGAAATGCACCTGTCGTCCTTGGCCAACGGCCTTGCCAATCATGTCGGCAAGGCCGCTCATTGGCAAAACATGGGCCACGCCACATTCTTCGGCCATACCTTTGACGGTTGTTACGGAGCCATACCAAACGATGTCGTCAATATCAATTTCGTCACCGACCAGGTATTCTTCACCAGAATCGGCATCAATGATACCGGCCAATCCGTTGCGGTGTTGTCCGTAGAAATACAAAAAAGAGCTATCCTGGCGGAATTTATATGTGTTTGAGGGGTAGTTCATCGGACTATCGTTGTTGCCGAAAAGCACGATGACTCCATGCTGCACCATCTGCCGAAGCTGAGCTCGGCGTTCTACGTATGTTTCTTTGGAAAATAGCATGTTTACACTATGAATTTATAGTTAGTAGATAAAACTTGCTCTGACCGTTCTCTAAATAATGTCGGAGCAGGTTCTTTTTCATACGCAAAAATACGCTTTTTCTTTGGGAATGTTCTAACTTTGCAATGCTTTTTTACGTAAAACCCCGATTTAAATGTGTTCTGAGCTTAAACATGAGGGGGAGAAGGGCGAAAAGCAGTGGAAGATACAGCTTTTTGAACATTTATAAAAATGGCGGTTTGAGACTATAAACAGGAAGTCAGAATAAATAAAAAAAGAAAGACAGATGACACTTGATTCTCGTATAGGACTGGTTTTGGAAGGCGGCGGAATGAGAGGCGTTTTCACGAGTGGCGTGCTTGATTTCATGCTTGACCATGATATCAATTTTTCGTATTGTGTCGGCGTTTCGGCAGGCGCTTGCAACGGGCTGTCTTACCTAAGCAGGCAGCGCGGCCGTGCGAAACAAACAAACATCGACTTGCTGGACAAATATCAGTATATCGGCCTCAAGCATTTATGGACGCAGCACAGCATTTTGGACCAGGATGTCATTTACAACAAGATTCCCAATGAATATCTGCCCTTTGACTATGCAACTTGTTTTGCCAACCCAACAGAATTTGAGATGGTGACAACGAGCTGCCGCACGGGCATGCCTTGCTATCTGTCGGAACACAGCGACAAAGACAGGCTCACGCTTATTGCAAAAGCCTCCAGCAGTCTTCCCTTTGTATGCCCCATTGTTGATGTCGACGGAGAGCCCATGCTGGATGGCGGCATCGTTGACTCGATTCCTGTGGAACGAGCCATGGAAACGGGACACACCTTCAATGTAGTGGTGCTGACACGTCAGCGGGGATTCCGTTCAACAGACCGCGACATCAAAATGCCACGATTCATCTACAGAAATTACCCGAGACTCCGAATGGTGCTCAGCCACCGCCATGCATATTACAACCGCCAGTTGGAACTCGTTGAAAAACTGGAAGACGAAGGGAAAATCTTGGCCATTCGTCCCGAGATTAATCTTGACATCAGCCGACTTGAAAACAACACGAAAAGACTTACAGCCCTATATGAAGAAGGCTATTCTCAGGCCGAAACCGCCATGTCGAAATTCTTGGCAGAGAGAAAAGAGGATAGGAGAGGAGGCGTCGCCGTCTGAACCTCTGACAGTTTCCACCATTACCAACCCCGATTTTCTTCCACCACCATGTCTGTAGTCCACATTTTCAATCCATCCCACGACGAAGCCCTTGCGGCAAACACGCCCTATTACACGCCTGCAAAAGCGGCCGCTGTCTTAGAGTATGATTTGGCGGCCCTGCCTGCATGGTGGGCTTGCCAAGACGACATCGTGCTAGTCCCCAAGGGCCATGCGCTTGACGGCCAGCGCATAAACGGCTGTGTGCTGACATCTGCCCCCGATTGGGGAAAAATCAACCATGTGTGTCCTTGGGGATGGGATGCGGCAATTGTTCGGCACCTCGTCCGTCTGGGCGCACCGCAGGATTTGCTGCCAACAGATTTGCAGTTGGATGAAATACGGAAATTATCAAGCCGGGAAACGTCGGTTGCCATATTGGAAAACATGGTTGTGGAAACAGATCGATGTATCGGAAAGAGCTGGTGGGTCACTTCCAGCGATGAAGTCCGGAAACTCTCGGCGCATTTCCAGACGCTGGTGCTCAAGGCCCCGTGGTCAAGCAGCGGGAGGGGCGTATTCAAAGTGTCGGCAGACAATATAGACGTGATGGAACCACGCGTTGAGCGCATCATCAAGCGTCAGGGAGGCATCGCAGTGGAGCCGTTCTACAACCGCGTGATGGACTTTGCCCTTGAATTTCATGTTGGCAAACATGGCGTGGCGTACAACGGCATTTCCGTGTTTGCAACATCAAGTACGGGCGCATATACGGGAAACTACGTGAGCGATGAACCCTGCTTGAAGAGAAGAATCCCTGAAGCGCTGCAAGGCCATTTGTCTGATGTCTGCAAAAAATTGCAGCGACATTTGCAAAATGTTTATTCGCAGCGTTACAGCGGTCCGCTCGGCGTGGACATGATGGTGGTCGAACATAAGGGGGAGAAATACATACACCCCTGCGTGGAAGTGAATCTGCGCCAAACGATGGGAAATGTCTGTGTTTCCTTGCGTTCTCAGCTAAGGCGAGGAGTTGCCATATATCGATTGCGCCCCGTTGGGGAGACAACGGAGGCAACGCTTGTCTTGACCCCTTGTGCAAAACGCATAGAGGCGGTGTTGCAGACGGAGGAGGCAGAATGAATGCAGACTTTTGCTTTCTCAAAAACACGAGGAAGTTGGAATTTAAGTAATGGTTAAACCGACCAATTTATTTTTCACCATTACTTATTATTGTTATATTCCACATGAATTTTCAATTCAGACCATCCAATTCATTTTTTTTGTGTAGCTTTGCAATTAGTAAGTAGGTACTGGAGGAATGAGGATGCGGCAAAGCAAAATCAAAGTTGGAAATCTCCTCCATAAAAAACGCCATTACTTAAAGCAAACAAGGGGGTGTCACCCATTTGGGATGGCTGAGAGCATACTCTTTGTACCTGATGCGGATCATGCCGACGAAGGGATGTGTTTGATATTTTTAATGATCTTCAATATGGAAGATAAATGATGTCAGAAAAGTTGTGCCATCGTTTCGTGCGTGTGATGTGTTGTGTCTCCCATAAATAAATTCCTTGATACCATTAAAAATAGGTGGTCAAAAATATTATATAAGACCGCCTACGTAGAAAACAATTTGCAACAACAATCATGATACCTGTTCAGTTTATTACGCATCAAACCAAGACCATTTCGTATGAAGAGTCTGCCCTGTTGGCATTAAAGGGCGGCTGCAAATGGATCCAGTTGCGCATGAAAGACGCTTCGGATGAGGAAGTGGAGACACTGGCCCGTCGCCTGAAAGACAAATGCAGAGAATTTAATGCCGTTTTTGTGATTGACGATCGTGTCGAACTGGTGAAAAAGATAGAGGCAGACGGCGTTCATTTAGGGAAAAACGATATGCCAGTGGATGAAGCCCGCCGCTTCCTCGGCGAAGGATTTTTGATTGGCGGAACGGCAAACACCATTGAAGACGTCAGGAGGATTCACCGTGCTTCGGCCGATTACATCGGCTGTGGTCCTTTCCGTTACACAGAGACCAAGAAAAACCTTTCGCCGATCTTGGGATTGGCTGGCTACGAGGAAATCATGAAAACCATGCGTGACGAAGCAATCACAATTCCCTTGTGTGCCATTGGCGGAATCACGTTGGCCGATGTTGCCAACATCATGTCTGTCGGTGTTGATGGTATAGCCGTCAGCGGCGCCGTTCTGAATGCAGCAGATCCTGTTGAGGAAATGAAAAAGTTCATCCATGCCGACAATTCCTCTAATTAGGCGCCACTGTTGATATTCACGCCGAGGCGTTGACACTGAAAGGAAACTGAAACCATTAATAACCAACAAATAGCATTTATATATATTCTATCAATATGGACAATTTAATGAAAATCAAATATCCCTCAAGCGAAAAGGTATATATGGAAGGGACACTGTTCCCAGAAATCCGCGTTGCCATGCGTAAAGTCAATCTAACGCCAACCGTAACGAAAGACAAAAACGGAGAAAAGCATTTTTCCGAGAATGCCCCAGTATACGTCTATGACACAAGCGGCGCATACAGCGACCCGAAAGTGGAAATCAACCTGAAACGCGGTTTGCCGCGATTGCGCGAACCGTGGATATTGAAACGTGGCGGCGTTGAAAAACTCTCGCAGCAGTCGTCTGAATATTGCCGCGAACGCTTGGCCAACAAATCGCTCGACGAATTGCGCTTCCAGCACATCGCACTTCCCTATCGCGCTTTGCCAGGCAAGTCCGTCACGCAGATGGCCTATGCCAAGCAGGGCATCATAACGCCAGAAATGGAATATGTGGCGATAAGAGAAAACATGAACTGTGAGGAGTTGGGCATCAAAACCCATATCACGCCGGAGTTTGTGCGTGAAGAAGTTGCTGCTGGGCGTGCCGTCATTCCCGCCAACATCAACCACCCCGAGGCAGAGCCGATGATCATCGGGCGCAACTTCCTCGTGAAGATCAACACGAACATCGGCAATTCGGCCACAACGTCCAACATCAATGAGGAAGTTGAAAAGGCCGTATGGAGCTGCAAATGGGGCGGCGACACAATTATGGACCTTTCAACGGGTGCCAACATCCACGAAACGCGTGAATGGATCATCAGAAACAGTCCGGTTCCCGTCGGAACCGTGCCCATGTACCAAGCCATGGAGAAAGTGCACGGTGTTGCCAAAAATCTGACGTGGGAACTCTATCGCGACACGCTGATAGAGCAATGCGAACAAGGCGTTGACTATTTCACAATCCACTGTGGCATCCGGCGCAAAAATATTCACCTTGCTAACGGACGCCTAACGGGAATGGTCAGCCGTGGCGGTTCGATAATTTCTGAATGGTGCCTGCAAAACGACCGTGAAAGTTTCCTCTATGAGCATTTCGACGACATTTGCGACATCTGCGCCCAATATGACGTGGCCATTTCTCTTGGCGACGGTCTGCGCCCCGGTTCCATATACGATGCCAACGACGCAGCACAATTTGCCGAACTCGACACGATGGGCGAACTTATTGAACGCGCATGGGCCAAGAATGTCCAGGCATTCATCGAAGGACCAGGCCACGTGCCCATGAACAAAATCAAGGAAAACATGGAGCGGCAAATTGAGAAATGCCACAATGCTCCCTTCTATACGCTCGGTCCGCTTGTCACCGACATCGCCCCTGGATACGACCATATCACGTCGGCCATCGGTGCCGCACAGATCGGATGGCTGGGCACCGCCATGCTTTGCTACGTCACGCCAAAAGAACATTTGGCACTGCCAAACCGCGATGACGTCAGAACAGGTGTTGTCACCTACAAATTGGCAGCGCACGCAGCCGACTTGGCGAAGGGACACCCATCGGCACAAATCCGCGATAACGCGCTATCGAAAGCAAGATATGAGTTCAGATGGAAAGACCAATTCAACCTTGGCCTTGACCCCGAACTGGCACAAAAATATTACAAGGAAGCACACTATGAGAATGGAGAGTTCTGCACGATGTGTGGCCCCAACTTCTGTGCCATGCGCATTTCCCGTCGCCTGAAAGATTGCGATGAGCATCAAGCGTAATGGCGAACATACCCCCAAAAAACACTACCAAGCATTGCTGCGTCAATCAATGTGGCGCAGCAATGCATTTCGATAGATCGAGTGTGCTCCAACCCGATAAACCCTCTGTAAAAACTATTCCGTCCCCCGACATAACCAACCAATATTCCCCATGCAGGATTTCGTTCACCTTCACGTTCATAGTCAATATTCCGTTCTCGACGGACAAGCTTCAATCCCCAAGCTCGTTGACAAAGCCATTGCCGACGGGATGCGCGGCATGGCGTTGACCGATCATGGCAACATGATGGGATGCAAAGAGTTTTTCAACTACGTTTCCAAAGTGCGGGGCAAGGGTAAAGACGCCGTCCGCAAATTGGAGGAGAAATTGCAGAAACTTAATGCTGGCGATTACGAACCCGATGCAACGGAAGCAGGGATGCCCGTGGAGGAAATTACTCGTAAGGCGGAAGCCGAACTGCAGAAGCAAACGCGCATTGCCAATTTCATGCCCATCCTCGGTTGCGAGATGTATGTGGCCAGACGTGGCGACAAATCCTTGCGCAGCGGAAAAATAGACCATTCAGGATGGCACCTCATCGTGTTGGCCAAAAACGAGAAAGGCTATCACAATTTGATCAAACTCGTGTCTCGCTCATGGGTCGACGGTTTCTATATGCGTCCGCGCACCGACCCCGCCGACCTCAAAAAATACCACGAAGGACTCATTGTCAGTTCGGCATGCCTTGGCGGCGAAGTCGCGCAGAAAATCATGAAATCCACTCCCGAGGAAGTCGACAAAACCATCCTCTGGTATAAAGAAGTCTTTGGCGACGACTATTACCTGGAGCTTATGCGCCATGAAGTCAAAAACCCCGCCATCCGTGCCAACAGAGACACCTATCCCTTGCAGAAAGAGGTCAACAAAAAACTCGAGGAACTCTCTGAGAAACACCATATCAAACTGATTTGCACCAACGACAGCCACTTCGTTGACGAAGAAAACGGCGAGGCCCACGACCGCCTCATTTGTTTGGCAACCAACAAAGACCTGGACGACAAGACCCGCATGCTCTATACAAAGCAGGAATGGTTTAAAACGAGAAGCGAGATGAACGAAGTCTTTGCCGACCATCCTGAGGCCCTGGCAAACACCTGCGAAATCCTCTCGAAGGTTGAGTTCTATTCAATCGACCACGGCCCCATCATGCCCAATTTCGACATCCCCGAGGATTTCGGCACAGAAGAAGGCTACCGCCAGCAACTAACGGAGAAAGACCTGTTTGACGAGTTTACGCGCGACGAAAACGGCAATGTCGTTCTCTCAAAAGAAGACGCGGAAAACAAAATCAAGAAACTCGGAGGCTACGACAAACTCTATCGCATCAAACTCGAAGCCGACTATCTGGCAAAACTCGCCTATGAAGGGGCAAAGAAGCGCTATGGCGATCCTCTTGACGCAGAAACCAAGGAGCGTATAAACTTCGAGCTCCACATCATGAAAACGATGGGTTTCCCCGGATACTTCCTGATTGTGCAAGACTATATCAAGGCCGCCCGCGAGCAACTCAACGTCTCCGTAGGCCCCGGCCGTGGTTCCGCAGCCGGCAGTGCGGTGGCCTATTGCTTGGGAATCACCCAGATCGACCCCATCAAATACGACCTTCTGTTTGAACGTTTCCTCAACCCCGACCGCATCTCCCTCCCCGATATCGACGTCGACTTCGACGACGACGGCAGAGGAAGGGTCTTAAACTGGGTGACGCAGAAATACCATGCAGAGAATTGTGCACACATCATCACCTACGGCACGATGGCCACGAAATCCGCCATCAAAGACGTGGCCCGCGTGCAGAAACTGCCATTAGACACCAGCAACCGCCTCTGCAAAGCCATCCCCGACAAACTGCCCGAAGGCCCAGACGGGAAGGTGCCCAAGATGAACCTGACGAACGCCATTGCCTGCATTCCCGAACTGAAAGAGGCCGAAGCCTCCAATGATCCCCTTCTGCACGACACCATCCGCTATGCGAAGATGCTCGAAGGCAACATCAGAAACACGGGCGTTCATGCCTGCGGCTTCATCATCTGCCGCGACGAAATTTCCGACTGGGTACCCGTTTCAACGGCTGAGGACAAGGAGACCGGCGAAAAAGTGGCCTGCACCCAATATGAAGGCCGGGTCATTGAAGAGACGGGGCTCATCAAGATGGACTTCCTCGGACTGAAAACGCTTTCTATCATCAAAGAAACGGTTGAAAACATACGAGAAAGCCTTGGTATCGAGCTCAACATCGACAACATCAGCATCGAAGACGCCGCCACCTATCAGCTATATTGCGACGGAAACACCATAGGCACCTTCCAGTTTGAATCTGCTGGCATGCAGAAATACCTCATAGAGCTGCAGCCAACCACCTTCGAAGACCTCATCGCCATGAACGCGCTTTACCGTCCGGGGCCGATGTCCTACATCCCCCAATTCATCAAGCGCAAGCACGGAGAAGAACCAATCACCTATGACCTCCCGTGCATGGAAAAATACCTCAAAGACACCTATGGCATTACGGTATATCAAGAGCAAGTCATGCTCCTCTCGCGTGTCATCGCCAACTTCACGCGCGGCGAAAGCGACGCCTTGAGAAAAGCAATGGGAAAGAAGCTCATCGAGAAGCTAAACCACATGTATCCCAAGTTCATCAAAGGTGGCACGGCAAACGGCTACGACCCCAAGGTGCTTGAAAAAATCTGGGAAGACTGGCGTGCCTTCGCCTCCTATGCCTTCAACAAGAGCCATGCAACGTGTTATTCCTGGGTAGCCTACCAAACGGCCTATCTGAAAGCCAACTATCCAGCCCAGTATATGGCCGGTGTCATGAGTCGCAGCCTTGCCGACATCAAAACCATCACCAAACTGATGGACGAGAGCAAGTCGATGGGCATCAGCACCCTCGGCCCCGACATCAATGAGAGCCGCGTCAAATTCAGCGTCAATGCCCTCGGCGAAATCCGCTTCGGCCTTGGTGCCGTCAAAGGAGTCGGAGAAGCAGCCGTTGATGCCATCCTCTCCGAACGAAAGAAAAACGGCCCCTACCAGTCGGTCTACGACTTCATCGAGAGAATCAATTTCCTTGCCTGCAATAAGAAATGCGTTGAATGTTTGGCCCTCGCCGGTGCCTTCGACGGGTTCGGTACCATCAGTCGCGAACAATTCTTCTCCACCTGCGAAAACGGTAATATCTTCCTCGACGAACTCGTTACCTACGGCCAAAACTATCAGGCCGACAAAGCCAACGCCACCGCCTCCCTGTTTGACGACATCGCCGAAATCGAAATCACGAAACCGCAGCCGCCGAAGATCTATGCAAAATGGAGCGCCATGGAGCGGCTCAACAAAGAGCGCGACCTCATAGGCATCTACATCTCCGGCCATCCGCTCGACGACTATGCCGTCATCCTCAATCGCGTCTGCAACCTCCGCGCCGCCGAACTCGACCGTCTGGACGCGCACGCCAACGAAGAAGTCACGCTCGGCGGCATCGTCAACCTCTCGCGCGAAGGCCAAACGCGCACAGGAAAGCCCTACGGCATCTTCCGCGTGGAAGACTATTCTGGCACAGGAGAAATTGCCCTTTTTGGCGACGATTGGGCAAAATGGCGCGGATACATCGTCAACAATTCAACGCTTTTTATAACAGCCCGCGTCGAGCCCAAACGCTGGGACCCCACCAGCTTCGAACTGCGCATCGGCAACATAGAATTTCTCTCCGATGTCAAAGACCGCAAAATTGAGAGCCTAACCGTCGGCATCCGTCTGGAAGCGCTCGACGACAAAACGACAAACGACCTCTCCCAGATGCTCAAGGAAAGCAATGGTCCAGTCGCACTCTTCTTCAAAATCCTTGACGGAAACACCCAGTCCAACGTGTTGCTGCAAGCCACGGGGCGGAAAATCTCCATAAAAAAAGACCTCCTGGATTACATTGACGCGAGCAATGCGCTTTCGTATGAAATTAATTGATAACTTTGTAACTGGTTAAGGAAAAAAAGGAGATAGAAGGGGTGCACACGCATCCTCCTTTTTTCCCACACCCGTAAAAAACAATCAACCCATAAAATAAAAAAACAATGGCTTTAACAATCAACGATCAAAACTTCGAAACAATCTCCTCAGAGGGCCTGCCCTTGATCATCGACTTCTCAGCCACTTGGTGCGGCCCGTGCAAAAAAATCGCCCCCATCATCGACGAACTCGCAGAAGAATATGCCGGCAAGGCAACCATCTGCAAGTGTGACGTTGACGAGAGCGAAGAGCTCACTTCGCGTTTCGGCGTACGCAACGTGCCAACCGTCTTATTCATCAAAAACGGCGAAGTCGTCAACAAGCACGTAGGCGCAGCAAAGAAATCAGACTTCGTTGAGCTCATTGAGCAATTCCTCGGATAAAAAAAACGAGAGAGAACCATGGCAATTCTTGACGAAGAACTCATCCGCGACGCCAATGAAGACGCAGAGGCCATACGACACATCAGAGCACAGATGCCCTCTTCCATGAGCGCCCTCTGCACCGATGCAGACCTCCAGCAAATCATTGATGCAACAGTCGACACGCTTGCAACGAGCGACATCCTCGAGAGCCAGGCCGACGCTGACGGCTTCATCGACATCAACCTTGATATCTTGGCCCAGCAAGTTGCGAAAGAAGTGGGACAAACAGGCATCAACGGCTTGTCGACAGACGACATCCAGTTCATCGTTGAAACCTGGATGGATTTTGACGAGAGCCAAAATGAAGACTGAGACCCCGAAGGAAATAAACAATAGCGGTACATCCAAAAGAAGGACAACATTTCCTACCTTTGAATGTACCGCTAATTGTATAAGTGGAGACTCGAAATAATTTATAATATCTATGTGTGGGGGGATTCGAAGGGGGATATTATAGTCTAATGTTTGAATTTTGTTTTCTCCCCCAACTCCAAGTGAGGCAAAGTTCACCCTAAAATGAACCTTGCCTCACTTTGTTTTTGCCTTGGTAAATCTGCCCTGCATAACGGGTTTACCGTAAGCATTCCGTGCAGGCCGTATTGCATAAAACAATATGCATGTAATATGTCTCTCTATATTGGTTAACTGGTTTCTTCCCAGGGATATGTTGTTGTGCAGGCTCAATGAGGGGATTGGAGAATGGGGGGCATCACTGGCAAACGAATAACGCGAGTTCGAGATAATATTCTAAAAAGTAAAGAGCAGAAAAACATCCAACCTACAAAGGGTGGCCATAAAAT
>UQCW01000058.1 GCA_900539625.1 uncultured Prevotella sp. | reverse complement strand
TATTATAAAAAAACTCGCAAGTGATGAACTTGCGAGTTTTTTATTTAACAAGACGGGGGCTTTCGGATGGTTACCTTTTTTCGTGTAGATGGATAGTGGGAAACAAAGAGTGGAATACCCTTCAAAACGCAACGCAGAAGGCTTACGGAGGTATTGCCCTAAGCATGCGCATTCTGTGTTTGAGGATCTTGATAGAAGTACTGATTATGGCAAGTTTAAGGAAAAGGATTTGTCCGACCAGGTTAAGCAAAGGAAAATAATCCTATATAATCAAGTAGTAAAGATGGTGGTATTGGCTCCGAAGATGTGAACGCCATGAAGATGTAAGTAAGGTTTGGAGATTGAGGCCAATAGAAGCTTCTCTAACGAAGGCGGAGATGCTTCTAATGTTATTTATCCGTGATGAGTATAAAATGGCTGAGGAGCAAAGAATCACATTGTAAAAATTTTCTGACCCCGAATATGATTTGACGTTTGTAAGTTTTCTTGAGAGGGAATAAAAAAAGCGCATCAATTTCCCGTTCAGAAAATTGATGCACTAATTGGTTTATTCTGTTAATTCAGAGAATTATTCGCCTTTTTCCATTTTTGCCTTCAATGCAGCGAGAGCATCGTTGTCGCCCAAGCTGTTTGAAGCCAACTGGTTCTGGATTGCTGCAGTGCTTTCTTCCTTCTTGGTAGACTTGCGAGCGGCCTTCTTTTCAGCGCGTGCTTCAGAACGCTGAGCGTCTTCGAATGTACGGCTGTGAGAAAGGATGATACGCTTGCTGTCCTTGTTGAATTCAATCACCTTGAACGGAAGTTTTTCGTTGAGTTCAGCGTGGCTGCCGTCCTGCTTGATGAGGTGCTTAGGAGTTGCGAAACCTTCTACACCATATTCGAGCTGAACAACGGCACCCTTGTCAAGCATTTCGATGATAGTACCTTCGTGGATGCTACCTTCAGTGAAGACAGTCTTGAATACGTTCCAAGGATTCTCTTCGAGCTGCTTGTGGCCGAGTGACAAACGACGGTTGTCCTTGTCAATTTCGAGAACTACAACTTCGATGTCTGCACCAATCTGAGTGAATTCTGATGGATGCTTAATCTTCTTAGTCCAAGAAAGGTCAGAGATGTGGATGAGGCCGTCAACACCTTCTTCGAGTTCTACAAATACACCGAAGTTGGTGAAGTTGCGAACCTTTGCGTGGTGCTTAGAACCTACAGGATATTTAACTTCGATGTCCTTCCAAGGATCTTCCTTGAGCTGCTTGATGCCGAGAGACATCTTGCGGTCAGTGCGGTCGAGAGTCAAGATGACAGCTTCGACTTCATCACCTACCTTCAAGAAGTCCTGAGCTGAGCGCAAGTGCTGGCTCCAGCTCATTTCGCTTACGTGGATAAGGCCTTCAACGCCCGGAGCGATTTCTACGAATGCACCGTAGTCAGCCATCACGACAACTTTACCCTTAACCTTGTCACCTACCTTGAGGTTAGGATCGAGGGCATCCCAAGGATGCGGAGTGAGCTGCTTCAGACCGAGGGCAATGCGCTTCTTCTCTTCATCGAAGTCGAGGATAACAACGTTGAGCTTCTGGTCGAGTTGAACGATTTCGTGTGGATCGCTTACGCGGCCCCAAGAAAGGTCTGTGATGTGGATGAGACCGTCAACGCCACCGAGGTCGATGAATACACCGTACGGAGTGATGTTCTTAACGGTACCTTCAAGCACCTGACCCTTTTCGAGTTTAGAGATGATCTCTTGCTTCTGAGCTTCGAGTTCAGCTTCGATGAGAGCCTTGTGAGAAACGACAACGTTCTTGTATTCTTGGTTAATCTTAACGATTTGGAATTCCATGGTCTTGCCTACGAATACATCGTAGTCGCGGATAGGCTTAACGTCAATCTGAGAACCTGGCAAGAATGCTTCGATTCCGAATACGTCAACAATCATACCACCCTTAGTGCGGCACTTGATGTAGCCCTTAACCACTTCCTTGTTCTCAAGAGCCTGATTAACACGCTCCCAAGATTTGCTTGCACGAGCTTTTTTGTGAGAAAGAACCAACTGTCCTTTTTTGTCCTCCTGGCTTTCAATGTAAACTTCTACCTGGTCGCCTACCTTGAGTTCAGGATTGTAGCGGAATTCACTGACAGGGATGATACCATCGCTCTTGTAGCCAATGTTTACAACTACTTCGCGCTTGTTGATAGCGATGACAGTACCTTCAACGACGTCATTTTCGTTGACGCTACCAAGAGTCTTGTCATAAGCCTTCTCGAGTTCTTCTTTGCTCTGAGCGCTTTCAGTGACTCCGTTTTCGAATGCATTCCAGTCAAAGTCAGACAGAGGTGCAACGTTCTTAAAATTCTCCATTAATAAATTGTTAATAAATAGGTTAATTAAATAGTTGAACTTATATGTTGTTTATAAACGCCGCAAAGTTACGCATTTTTTTTAGGTTGATGTTTTTTTTAGCGGATTTTTTGATGTGAGTGGCGTGAAAATGTGTAACTTAGCAGTTGCTAAGTCGGCGCTTAGTAATCTCTGCCATCTTTCGGAGCAAGTTGCTCTAGTGGCTGTTAAACTAAAAGTGATAGAAATTTTGAATATGAAGAAGATTTTTTCTTTTGTGATGATTGCTTCTCTTGCCTTATTTGTGGCGTGTGGAGATGGTAAAAAAGGTCAGGCGGAACAGGATACTTCTGACTCTCTTGCCGTTCCAGTGAAGGAGGACCTGTCTTGTTGGACAAATAAAGATAGCACGATATACGGCCGTGCTGACGGTTTTGGACAAAGTGCGTTTACGCTGCTGACTTCCGATGGCCGTGAACTTGACATTGCCCTCACATGCGACGAAGAAGGGGAGGGGCATTATGGAGTGATTTATGGAGACAGGGAAGACACTGCCCGTTATGCCGTGACCACAAGAAACAACGACGAATGTCTTGGCGTGATGATCAACCTTTCGCAACTCGACAAATTTATCAAGGGACAATACTCTATATATAATTGCCGTTTGGTTTTGTGCATGGAGAATGCGCACGACACGGTGGATATCGTAGAACTGAACGACCAGGTGTTTGAAGCAAAAGGGCAGGGAGGAAAGCTCTATAAATATGTGAATAAGTAATGTTGAAAGAATAAGTTCCGCAATTTTGCACCTGCATTTTTGAGCTATTTTTGAGCTTATTCGAAGGAGCAATGCGAGCATTGTGACTGAGAATAAGTTCGAAAAAAGCCGAAAAGGCAGGGGAGTATATAAAATATTACTTGCCAACGGCAAAATTGCGGAAGTTATTTTTTCAACATTACTAAGTAAGCCCCGACTTGTGTCTTATTTGTTTTAGGGGTTTTGTCGCTCCATTGCGCGGAATATTTGTCGTGCGATGTCTGCATAACGCCTGTGTGGGATAAGCCTGTGGGGTGCTTCGGCATATCTTCATCCCATTTCTAAGAACATCCTCAAAATAATGAAGCGAAAACTTCGTTTGCATTCGATTGGTGCAAGCGGAATTTTCGCTTCAATTTTATTTCCAACGTAAAGTTATTTCATTTCGTTGTTTTCTTTCATGTCAATCTCCTCACCATGTTGGTCATAGAAGATGTATTGGAGATATGAAAGCTTCTGATTTGGAATCACCTTGATTCCAAGTCCGTACTTGATTTGCCATTTGCGCTTCAAGCTTACGATGCCTTGGTTGATATAAGCTGCAACAAATGGGTGCACGTGAAGTCGGAATTTCTTGATGTTGAGATTGTTGACCAAGAAACTGATTTTGCTTTCCAGGGTGTCGGTAAACAGGAGGCTTGATTTGATTTTTCCTGAACCGCCGCAGGTCGGACATGTTTCCTCAACGGTTACATCCATGGCTGGGCGAACACGTTGGCGGGTTATTTGCATGAGGCCGAATTTCGAAAGAGGTAGGATGTTGTGTCGCGCTCTGTCGTTGCGCATGTTTTCAACCATTCTTTCATAGAGTTTCTGTCTGCTTTCGGCGAGTGCCATGTCAATGAAGTCAACAACGATGATGCCGCCCATATCCCTGAGTCGTAGTTGCCGGGCTAATTCGTCTGCAGCCCCTAAGTTGACATCCAGAGCATTGGCTTCTTGTCCGTCCGTTGACTTGGAACGGTTTCCGCTGTTGATGTCAACAACGTGTAGGGCTTCTGTATGTTCAATGATCATGTAGGCGCCATGTTTGTAAGTTACCGTTCGTCCGAAACTCGATTTGATTTGTTTTGTAACGGAGAAGTTGTCAAAGATGGGGACATTCCCGTTGTAGAGTTTGACGATGTGTTTGCGGTCTGGTGCAATGAGTCCTACATAGTCGTTGATTTCGTTGAAAACATTTTTGTCGTTAACATAGATGTTTTCGTAAGAAGGATTAAACAGATCGCGTAGCAGGGCCACGGCACGGCTGGTTTCTTCGTAGCAGAGGAAAGGCAGTTTTTGCTGGCTTTGTTTGGCTTTCTGTATTTTTTTGATTGCAGCGTCCCAGCGTCCCAATAAGATTTTCAACTCCATATCTAATTCGGCAACACGTTTGCCTTCGGCCACAGTTCTGATGATGACGCCGAATCCTTTTGGCTTTATGCTTTGGATTAGTTGCTTGAGGCGTGCACGTTCTGCGCCGCTTTTAATTTTCGAGGAGACGGAAACTTTGTCTCCGAATGGGACGAGGACGAGAAAGCGTCCTGCGAACGACAATTCGCAGGTCAATCGTGGCCCTTTGGTTGAAATTGGCTCCTTGACGATTTGAACAAGAATTTCTTGTCCGACCTTCAATGTGTTTTGGATGCTTCCTTCCTTTTCAAGAATCGGTTGTCCGAGTGCTTTATGAATTGGCGCGTTTCTTTTTCCGTCGGCATTCAGGTCGAGAAATTTCGCCATGGCGTTGAAATTAACGCCTAAATCAAGGTAGTGTAGGAAGGCATCGCGTTCGTATCCGACATTCACGAAGCAGGCATTCAGTCCTGGCATCAGCTTGCGGACTTTTGCAAAATAGATATTCCCAACGGAAAAGTGCTCCGCGCGCCCTTCTTGTTGAAACTCTACAAGTCGTTTGTCTTCAAGAAGTGCTATGGATATGTCTTTTTGTTGGACATCTACGATTACTTCGCTTGTCATTGTAGTGCATTTCTGGACAGTCTGCCGTTGTCTGTCTCCGCATTAGCTTTCAGCTTCTCCCTGCTGGGCGAGGCCGTTTCTCTTGTGAGGGAGAGGAAACACGGCGGGAAATGTCCTGTGTTTGAAAATATAAAATGTGCCAATAAGCAAAGCCGCACTTTTTGTACTCTTTTCCATATTGGCACATCTCTTTTTGAGAAAGGCTAAGTGCTTACTTGCTCTTATGTCTATTCTTTCTCAGTCTTTTTTTACGCTTGTGCGTAGACATCTTATGTCTTTTTTTCTTCTTTCCGCTTGGCATAGTGTTATGTTTTTAGACGGTTATAAATGTGAATTGTATGTTTATTTGATTTCGTGCATAAAAGTCTTGGCAGGCTTGAATGCAGGGATGTTGTGTTCAGGGATGATGATGGTTGTATTCTTTGAAATATTGCGGGCTGTTTTCTGGGCACGCTTTTTCAAAATGAAACTGCCGAATCCGCGAAGGTAAACGTTTTCTTCGTTTGCCAAAGATTCTTTGACAGATGTCATGAATGCTTCGACAATGTTAAGCACGGTTGGCTTGTCAATGCCAGTCTTCTGAGAAATCGAATTTACGATGTCTGCTTTAGTCATCTTAGCTGTAGTTTGTTTTTATTGTGTTAAACCTCTTTGTGAAATCGGGTGCAAAGATATAATTTTCAATTGGTTTGGAGAAACTTACAGCTCTGTTTTTTGCCTTTGTAAGGGTAAAAAAGCAAGTTCCGCAACATTTTGAAGACTGTAAATATGTTTTATTGCCAGTCTTTATGCCGTTTCAAATTTCCGACCGGCGTTGAATGTCGGTTGCGATTGCAAAGTCAGAGCAGGGGGCGGTCTTTTCTTGACGGCGTATTGTGCCTTCTGTCAACCATTTGGCGTTACATCCTTCTGTCAATTAAAAATTTTGAAAGCTACAAGATGAAAAGACGTGACTTATCCCTTCGTCCGTTCAGACTGGAATCTTTTCTATTCTGCGGATGTGTCTGCCGCCCTCAAAGTCCGTGTTGAAAAATTCGTCCATGATCTTTCCGGCCTCTTCGCTTGTGATGTAGCGTCCTGGCATGACCAAAACGTTGGCATCGTTGTGCAGGCGTGTCATGTGTGCGATTTCAGGAATCCAAACGAGGGCAGCTCTGATGCTCTGATGCTTGTTCAGTGTCATGGAAATGCCTTCGCCGCTACCGCAGATGGCAACGCCTTTTTCGCATTCTCCGTTTTCGATGCCTCTTGCCAATGCGTGTGCAAAGTCGGGGTAGTCGCAGCTTTCTTCGCTATAGGTGCCATAGTCCTTATATGGCATCCCTTTTTCGTCAAGATATTTTTTGACGAACTGTTTGAGTTCAAATCCGGCGTGGTCGCTTGCCAGTCCAATTGGGAGCATAATGAAAATGTTTTATGAGGCGCTTGTGGCGTCCTGGTGATGATGGATAACGGTTGTGGGTGAGGGCAGATCCTTGAATTTGTTGAATCTACATTTAGTCAGCCAAACTCGCAGCAGGCGTTTTGTCAAACCATTCGCGTCTGCTTACCTTTACTTGTATTAGGGTGGCCCCGTTCGTTGTATGAAAGAGCCACCCTAATGATAGATTACATATTCTTTTGGTATGAAACCAGTTTCTTAGTCGTTGCTCTTTAAGAAATCAACAACTTCCTGGTGGATGTTTTGCGGGGTGTAGCCCAGCTTCTCATCAAGCACTTTATAGGGGGCGCTGAATCCGAAGCTCTCAAGGCCGTGAACCTTGCCGTTTGCACCAACCAAACCCTCAAAGGTTACAGGAAGACCAGCTGTCAGGCCGAATATCTTGGCGTTTTTCGGGAGAAGCTTCTCTTGGTATTCTTTTGTCTGGCGGCGGAACAGACCTTCGCTCGGGCAACTGACAACGCGTGCCTTGATGCCGTCTTCTTTGAGCATCGTGGCCGTTTCAGCCAATGTGCTTACTTCCGAACCAGAAGCAACGAGGATGACATCAGGATTTTCTTCAGCAACAACTTCATAGGCACCGAATTTCACGCCATCGTAGTTCGTGTTTTCGGGCAAATCGTTGACGTTCTGGCGGCTGAAGATAAGTGCCGTCGGCGTGCTGAAGTTCTCCATGGCCATCTGCCAGCACTTGGTGGTGGCGTGAACATCACATGGGCGGAATACGCGTACACTGTCGAGGCCGCTGTGGTTTTTGAGTTTCTCCATCAAGCGGATTTGTGCCTCTTGTTCAACAGGTTCGTGCGTTGGACCATCTTCGCCGACGCGGAAGGCATCGTGTGTCCAGACGAATTTCACTGGCAATTCCATGAGAGCTGCCATACGGATGGCAGGTTTCATATAGTCGGAGAACACGAAGAAGGTCCCCATTGCCGTGATGATACCTCCGTGGAGCGTCATACCGATGCAGACACATGCCATTGTCAGTTCAGAAACGCCAGCCTGGAAGAATCCGCCTGCAAAGTTGGTGCGTGTGATCACCGTCGTGTGCTTCAAGAAACCATCCGTTTTGTCTGAGTTGCAGAGGTCTGCAGAGCTGACAATCATGTTGGGCACATATTCTGAAAGCAGAGACAAGCAGGCTGAAGAACCATTTCTGGTTGGAGAATTTGGCTTTTGCTTCAAACTGTCCCAAGGAATGTTTGGCAATTTGTTGCTGAGCCAGTCCTTGAGCTGTGCTGCCTTTTCAGGATTGCTTTCAGCCCAGCTCTTTTCTTCCTGACGCAGTTTGCCAACGATTTCGTTCAGTTCGGCGCGTCGGTTTTCATAGAGTTCGGCCACTTCAGGGCGGATGACGAACGGATTTTCAGGATCACCGCCGAGGTTTTTGACCGTGTTGGTATAGGCATCGCTGCCGAGCGGAGCGCCGTGCGTTTTGCAGTCACGTTCGTAGCTCGTGTTGTCGGCCTTGCGGGCACCTTTTCCCATGACGGTGTGTCCGATGATGAGCGTTGGGCGCGCAGTTTCCTCGTTTGCCTCTTTGAGCGCTTTGCGGATTTGTTCGCAGTCGTTGCCGTCAATTTCGATGACGTTCCAGTTCCAGGCGCGATATTTCATGGCAGTGTCTTCAGAAATCACTTCCGAAGTCTCTGTTGAGAGCTGGATTTCGTTGGCATCGAAGAACATGATGAGGTTGTCCAGACCCAAGTGTCCGGCAATGCGTCCTGCGCCTTGTGATATTTCTTCCTGAACGCCGCCATCAGAGATGTAGGCGTAAATCTTTTCACGCTTGAATCCAGGGTTGCCAGTGCGGGCGTAGAGCGCTTTTGCAGCGATGGCGGCACCGACAGCGTAGGTGTGTCCCTGTCCGAGCGGACCAGAGGTGTTTTCAATTCCGCGGGCGAAATTAACTTCCGGGTGTCCGGGAGTTGGCGAACCCCACTGGCGGAACTGCTGTAATTCTGAAAGACTGAAGCGTCCGATGAGTGCAAGTTCCGAATAGAGCATGGGCGACATGTGGCCAGGATCAAGGAAGAAGCGGTCGCGGCATTCCCATGTCGGTTCGTTGGGGTCAAAGACCAAAAATTCGGAGTAGAGTACGTTGATAAAGTCAGCTCCACCCATGGCGCCGCCGGGGTGTCCTGACTTAGCTTTTTCTACCATTGCGACAGACAATACTCTGATGTTGTCTGCAGCCGATTTCATTATCTGTATTGGATTTTCCATATGTTTAGCAATCATCGGTTTGTATTGTTGGGCAAAAATACAAAGAAATGTCTGATAGACAAAATAAAGCGCTGATTTTGTGATTTGCGATGTAAGAAATGCGGGGTTGACGGAAGGAGAATCCATCAAAATGACCGCGAGTCATGACAAACCCGCGGTCGTTGGCTCATGGGGCATTCTCAAATACGAAGTTTGGAACACCTATTATATATAGACGTTGCATTCGTTGCAGAATGCCCTCTCTTCAACAACGTTCCAATTAATCAAGCCCCAAATCTGCTTCAGATGTTCCGCTCTGTTGTTGCGGTAGTCGATGTAATAGGCATGCTCCCACACGTCCAGCGTCAAGATGGGGCGCAATCCGCGTGTAAGCGGATTTCCTGCGTTTGATTCGTTCTCAATGGTCAGCGTTTCGTCGTTGTGCAAAACGACCCATGTCCATCCTGCTCCGAATAGCGTCGTGGCGTTTTGCAACAACTCTTCCTTGAATTTCTCAATCGTTCCAAACGATTTCATGATAAGGGCGCTGAGACGCGGACTCATCTCTGTTGGGGTGGGCGATAGTTGTTCGAAATAAAAATCGTGGTTCCAGGCTTGCGCGGCATTGTTGTAGAGAGCGCCAGAAGCTTTGCAGATGATTTCCGGCAGTTCCATATCCTCATACAGCGTGCCTTTGATCAGTTCGTTGAGCTTGTTGACATACGTCTGAAAATGCTTCCCGTAGTGGTAGTCAATGGTTTCCGCACTGATAGCTGGTGAAAGTGCCTCCTTAGGGTAAGGCAATGGTGGCAGTTGGTACATCATGGTCGTAGTGGTTAATGGGGTGAATAAAATGTTTTGGTATTGGCGAAAACGAAGACCGTATAATTACTCTTGGTTTTGTCCGAAGGGGCCGTTTCAGAGCATCCCGTTGGCAAATTCTTGAAAGTTCTCAAGGCGTTTTTCTGCCGTCGTTTGATGTTGCGTCACGTGGCGTTCCGCTTTAAACATGAAACGCGGAATAATCCGCCCTATTCATATAGGTGGAAAATCCGGTCCATAAGCTGCCATTTCTCTGAAGAAGTGGCACCGCTTTTCGTCTTTTGGTATCTCCCGGTCAGTGCTTCCCATTCTTCTTGCTTCGGAAGTTTGGCCAGTTTCTCCATCGAATCATTCCAATTGAAATCCTCTGGTGTTTCAACGATCATAAACAGGCGGTTCTCCAGCAGATAAATCTCCATTTCGAGAATCCCCACTTCTTTGATGCCGTCAAGAATTTCTCTCCAAACGTGGTCTTCGTCGTGCAGTTGTTTGTATGCAGCAATGAGCTCTGGCTCATCCTTTAAGTCGAGTGTCTGGCAGAATCGCTTGGTCTTGATGCCAAATTGCTTCTGCGCATATCCTTCCTGTTTCATTGGTTTCAGATTATGTTTGTTGCGCCCTCCCCGTCAGTGGAGTGGGGAAGTCGGAGCAAGGTTTATTTTAATGTTTGCCTATTTAGCAGGTGTTCAAAACTATTCTATCATATCAAACTGCTCTTTCGCTGCTTTCATATTTATAAAATAATTTTGAACATCTACTTACCGTTGCTAAGTTCGGAATTTCTTGTGACAGGACAAACACCTTTAATCTTAAAATTGCCACTCTTAATGTTAAAACATACATCTCGCCACTTCTCATCTCCGTGTTTTGGGAAAGACAAGGCGTGTTGTATGCTAATTTCCATAGTGCACCTTGAAACGGGCAAGAAAAAAACATCCCCATTCTCATAATTCCTTTCCCTCTCTCTTTCCTGGCTTATTCTGAGATTTTATCTGGCAGACTCCTCAGAATTTGCTGAACAGAAACTTTGACACTACATTTTAACACTCCAAATTCCTTTTTGCCGTGGTCTGTCACGATAATGCCCTATCTTTGCAGCGTCAAATAATCCTCCGCGCTACGCTCTCTCAACTTGTCAGCGCCTCTCGCCCCAGATTCGGTCGTGCCTCGTCCCAGATTCGGTTGCGTCTCGTCCCGCGTTCGCTGTCAAACATAAGGAGCGTGTCGAAAGAAAAGGATTCAGGATGATTTTCAGCGCTGTATTCCTGTTTCCTTACGCGCGTTCGCCCTGCATCGTTGCAGACGATGGCGCGTTACTTCCCCAGGGAGGTGAAGAATGACATCCCAGACAATTATCAAACCTAACACTAATCTTAAACCATGTCAATTATTTCATTTTCATTGCGTGAGCTGCCACGCTTCACAGAAGAATCGCCAGTGGGCTATTATCCCGTAGTGGCGAATGCCGGTAAGTTTACGCCGGAGCAATTGTATGAAACGGTACAAAATCGTTGCACCGTCACTTCGACCGACATCGTGGCGGTTATGGACGCCTTGGTGAATGTCGTTGCAGAGAAACTCTCGTGCGGAACCAACGTGGAGATTCCAGGATTGGGCTATTTTAGTCCGATGATTTCCTGCCATCGCAAAATTTCAGACAGAAATGACAAGAAAGTAACGCGGGATCTTTACGTGAGAAACATTGCTTTCAGACCAAAAGTGGGATTGCGGAAGAAAATGCACGATGTGCGTTTCAAGCGCTCAACGCAAGTGCCTTACGTATTCTGCGTCTTGACGGATTCGGAGATCCTTCAGCGTATTCGCAATTTCTTCAATTCTGAGAGCGTTTGTTTCCTGAACCGCGCTGTTTTTCAATCTCTGACAGGCTATAGCCGTTCAACGGCCCAGAGAACATTGAGTCGCTTGACAAAAGAAGGATTGCTACTGAAACAGGGACACATTTCTGCTCCATATTATATATTGACAGAGAAGGGGGATGGACAGTCTTGAGAAGCAGTCTGCAAAATGACAGAAAAACTGAAAGGGAAAGCGGCGAATTGCCTGTAAAATGGTAACTTTGTCCAGCGCCGAACAGTTTAGTAATAGTTCAAATAGTTTCTAAGCCCTACTAAGGGGCAGTGACTAACTATGTTGCACGAAAAACTTAAACTTATGGTAACATCAAAAACAATTTATTCCTTCCTGCTTTCTGAGCGGGAAGGGCAAATACTTCTCACGGCACAGGAATATCCCTGGAGCGTTCTTCAGGTGGTGCCTACCACGCCAGCAGACTTTGAGCGCACTATGGCGATTTTGAAGAAGCGAGGTATGGTGGCGCATCATGACACAGACCGCACCTTCTGCATCATCCATCTGACGAGTGGCGATCACGACGGACAACACCCAGAACATCAACTCACCATCACGCAGAATAACTACAAGCTGTTTCTAGATGCCCTTCGGGACGCGATGGCACAGGCGGCAGTGTGGTATGCGGTGAATGTTAGTTCTAAATTGCTCTCAAATGGGTAATTTGTATCATGACAAAAAGCTATTGGTACGGAATATGCGTGTGTATAACGGTTGTGAATGGCTTTAAAATTGGTGATTTTGTGCTGTGGCAAACAGCTTAGTTTTGATGCTCTAATGACAGAATTTTACAACAGAAGCCGTAGTCTCTTTCTGATAATGTCATGATAGCTATATTGTCAATGACAATAGTAAATACAATTGGTCTTGGAGTAATGGTGCTGAAAGAAGTAATAGTGCTGAAAGTTCAATTCAATAAAGACAACAATTAAATATGTATGTTATGGAAACGATTTTTGACCACAATATGACGGAAGAAGAGCATGATAGAGTAATAGGAGGAATGAGTAAAGAACGATTCTTTAAATGTCTTGATAAATGTCATGATGAGGATTCTTCTAATTATTTTTTAGCTAAACTGTTTTATATAAGGAAGAATGAAAAGAAAATGATGGAATACCTAAATAGGTTACCCTTATATATGAAAACTGATTTTCTAAGAATGATTTCACCGTTAGATTGACTCTTGTAACCCATTAAAAATTTCTTCTTTAATACCAATAGGCTCTGTGATTCCTTTATAGTCTTTCATAGATAGTTTGTTCATAAACATTCTATCATGTAATCTAACGAAAAAGTTATCGTAGAATGTAGTTGTGAATTCCTTTCAGTTTAGTAATTTTGTCTTGACAAACAGCTATGTGTTAATTCTCTAACGAAAGAAGTTTACAACACGAGCCATAGCCTCATTTCTGATTAATGTTATGATAGCTATTTTGTCAATGACGACAATAAATATAATTGGCCTTGAAGTGATGGCGCTGAAAAGTCAATTCAATAAAGATAATGATTAAATGTATATGTTATGGAAACGATTCTTGACCACAATATGACGGAAGAGGAACGCTACAAAATTATAGGTAGGTTTTCTGATGAAGATTTTCTCTATGGTTTAGACGAAAATTCTTCAAATCATTTTTTGGCGAAGCTTTATCTCCTGAGAAATGATGAAAAGAAAATGATGGAGTATGTAAACAAATTGCCTGTTCGCATGAAATATGAGTTTTTGAGAATACTCTCTCCCTTAGATTGATTCGAATGATAATATAATTGGCCTTGAAGTGATGGTGCTGAAAGGTCAATCCAATAAAGATAATAATTAAATGTATGTGTTATGGAAACGATTCTTGACCACAATATGACAGAGGAGGAACGCTACGCACTTATAGGTAAGAGTTCTGATGAAAGATTTCTCCATTGTTTAGACGAAAATTCTTCAAATTTATTCTTAGCAGAGCTTTATCATTTAAGAGGAAATGAAGAAAAAATGATGGAGTATGTTAACAAATTACCTAATTACATGAAATATGATTTTTTGAGAATGCTCTCTCCTTTAGATTGATTCGAGTAATTCCTTATTTCAACAGGTTCTATGATTTCTTTATAGTCTTTCATGGATAGTTTTTTCTTAAACATTCTATCATTCGCAGGCCAAGGGCGCTTCCATTGTGGAGGAAATGGTAAATGCAATTGGCCTTGAAGTAATAGTGTTGAAAGGGCATTTCATTAAGGACAATAATTAAATATGTATGTTATGGAAACGATTTTTGATCATGGCGTTACAAAGCAGGAAAAGGACGCAATAATTGGTGATTTCGTTAGCGACGATTTTATTAAAAGTTTTGACGCGGCTTCATCAAATCTTTTAATCGCTGAGTTGTACTTAAATCGCGGCAATAAGGCTATGATGATGAAATATGTGAACAGATTGCCGCAAAATATGAAAATGGACTTTATGTATAGATTTTCAAAATTAGATTGATTCGAGTAATTCCTTGAAATATTCGGGTAGTATATCCATTTTTGAAATTCCATACAGAAAATATTAAATGGTATCTTTTCGTTATTAAACATACGCTCGTATGTCGTGCTTAAAAATCATCGTAGAAAGTATCCTCTAACATCTTGCCTATCTTCTTTGCTGCAACGCCCTGGCGGATGCCAAAATGCTTGAGCAAGGTTTGAAAATTGACGGAATTGCTGTAATAGCCAATTCCGTTTTTTCTTATATTCTTATAATGCGTAGCCCTTCCTCCAAATTTTGCAACAAATTGAGGATAGGTCTGCCGTGCGTAAATATATATAATTACGCGATTACTCCTCCCCGCATTCCCCATTATATATAACCCCGCATTTCCTTCCAAAAACAAAAATCCCGCCTTTCGCTCCCAATTTTCCTCCCGAAACCATGTTCTTCGATATAAAACCCGAAAAATTCCGCCGCAGGTTTTTGCCATATTCTTAGCGTTTCCTACCTTTGCCGTGTTGTCGACCGAA
>UQCW01000057.1 GCA_900539625.1 uncultured Prevotella sp. | reverse complement strand
TATCCACCTGCATTTTGAGCTTTTCTATTTCCTTATCTTGAGCTGATTTTTTCATAAATATCACATGTATTGTTTATATAAATTTACTAAAAATCAGCGTGTTGTGCAAATATTTCAAGAATTATTTTCCGACTTTAAGCATTAAATGTCAGTAACTTGACAAGCCCAAAATCTCGCAATTTTAACATCGGATTTTTTCTAGATTTTGAACACCCTACCAAGAGGGTGGGTAAATTAAATCACCCACCCTATTTTAATTACCAAATAAAAGGAGCTTCTTTGAGGTTGTTTAACTATCATACTTGTGATAAAACTTAACAAGAGTTGTAGGTGACGCTTTGTGCGGAAAAAGTGGCAATATTGCATAAAAATCCGTGCAAAGATTTTTGCCGTACGTTTTACTTGATTATCACCAGAATTGAATATTACGCAAAGTATTTTGTTGGATATTCCCACTTTTACTACTATTTATTCAAATATCTCACATTGATATTGTATCTTTGCAGAAATTATTAGTCTTATGGAAGATAAAGATTTCAATCGTATAAAGGTTGTTCTCGTTGAGCACAAGAGAACAGCCCGATGGCTATCAGAAGCATTAGGCAAAGATCCTGCAACTGTCAGCAAGTGGTGTACCAACACTACACAACCATCACTTGAAACCCTATTCAAGATTTCAGAACTATTGCAAGTACCTGTACTGGAACTTATCAAGAAACAGAATATATAGAATATGACCGAACAAGAATTACAACAATATCTGCTTTCCAAATATCCAAAGGAAAACGAGGAGTGTGAATGGAAAGAATTCAAGAACATGAAGAATGACTTCAACGGAAAAGAGAAGGATGATGTCATTTCTTATGTTTCCGCCTTGTCGAATATGGAAGGCGGACATTTGGTTATCGGTGTTGTTGACAATACTTTGGAGATTGTCGGTACTAACACATACAACTACGACAGACAAAAAGCAAAGCTCAGAATGACAGATTTGTGCGCCAACTTACCATCTGAAGGATTGCTGGTTGAAGAATTCATCACGGACGACTCGCACAAAACGGTTTGGGTAATTCATGTTCCAAAACACATGAAACGTCGTCCTGTATATGCACATAGCAAGGCATGGCAGAGATTGGACGATTCGTTGGTGGAATTGACAGATTCTCGCCTTAATGTAATACTTGACGAGCAAGAAGATTCCGCATACGATTGGACAGCGCAAGCCGTCACTGATGCTACAATAGACGATCTTGACCCAGATGCTATCATGCTTGCTCGTGAAGGCTATAAGCAACGCTACCCAAAGTTTGCAAAGGAGTGTGACTCTTGGAGTGATAAAGTGTTTCTTGACAAAGCGTGTTTGACCATAGACGGAAAGATTACGAAAGCCACACTATTACTTGTCGGCAAAGAGGAAAAAGCACATAAGCTCAATCACATTGCGCAGATTGTTTGGAAATGCTTTCAAGACGGACAAACCTTTGGTGACATTTACACTATACCATTCATACGGACCACGAGTGAGTTGCTGAACAGAATAAGGAATTATCGCTTCAAGATTTACCCGAAGAACTCGCTTATTCCTGCCGAGGTGTGGAAATATGATACGGAGAGCATTCTTGAAGGCCTTCATAATTCAATAGCTCATCAAAGGTACGAAAGCGACGCACGAATCATTGTTACGGAAGACAAGGACAAACTGACGTTCCTAAATGACGGTTACTTCTTTGAAGGAAACTATAGCCAATATATAACTGGTGAAAAAACACCAAGGCACTATCGCAACCCAGCACTGGTAAAAGCTATGGTGAACATCAAGATGATTGATACTCAGGGCTATGGAATTCATAAGATGTTCGTGAGCCAAAAGGAACGCTATCTGCCAATGCCTGATTATGACAAATCCACAGCAACAGAAGTGGTCTTGACCTTGCCTGGTACAGTTATTGATGAGAATTATAGTCTCTTACTATTAGAAAACAAAAATCTGTCTCTTACAGATGCAGTTCTGTTAGACTCTGTACAGAAAGGCAAGCGCATATCGCCAGAAGCTATTGCCATGCTCCGCAAGCGCAAACTGATAGAAGGTCGTTTACCACATATCTTCATAGCAAAGGATATTGCCCAAGTGACAGACCAGAAGATAGAATATTCCAAGCACAAGGGATTGGACGACAAGAAATGCGAGGCATTGTTGCTTGACTCTTTGAAGGATCATGGTTCGTTGACGAAACCTGAAATAGTGCGTTTGCTTTGGGACGTGTTGCCTGACCAGTTGGACGACAAACAGAAGAACAATAAATTGGATTATTTGCTTAAACGATTAAGGAAAGCAGGAAAAATATGGACTGAAAGAAATGAAGTTACTTCCGTATGGCACCTCACGGAAAATAGTCAAATTCCGTGAGGTTACAAGCACTTTTCCGTGAGGTATAAGCTAAGTCTACATATGTAATATGTATTTGTGTTGACAATCAGTCTATTACAGCCACTGGTGAGCTTGCGGAAAATTTTCATTTCAGAAAAATTCCGTGAGGTTTCCGCACATAAACCCTCAAAACAGACTCTTATTATGGAAGACATTCAAGAGAAATACAACCATCTTCTCCAGCAGAATGAGGCTATTCGTCAAGAAAACGAAGAGTTGAAATTGCTTCTACATGCGCACGGCATTGAATATAAGCCCAAGCATGCAGAAGAGAAGGATGGTGTATATTCACCCTTCACCTTCCCATTTGTCAAACTTTCCATAGAGGAGCGTGTCGCCATTTTTCATTCCTTGTTCAAGGGCAGAGAAGATGTGTTTGCGCGAAGATGGTTCAGCAAAACAACAGGCAAGAGCGGTTACCAACCTGTCTGTATCAATGAATGGAGGCGAGGCGTATGCGACAAAAAGAAATACAAATGTGCAGATTGTCCTAACAGACATTTTGCGCCACTCACTTATCAAGACCTCTATCGTCATTTGGAGGGCAAGGACGAGAACTGTTGTGATGTTGTCGGACTGTATGCTATAATGCCCGACAACAACTGTACCTTTCTTTGTACCGATTTCGATGACAAGAGCTGTAAGTATGGCTATAAAGACGATGTTCTTGCATTTGTTGGAGTATGCAAAGAATGGAATATTCCTTATGCCATTGAACGCTTGCGCTCAGGTAACGGTGCCCATGTATGGATTTTTTTTGAGGAGCCAATTCCGGCTTTCAAAGCGAGACGTTTAGGGAATGCCATCCTTACAGAGGCTATGCGACATAATGGTCGTATGTCCTTCAATTCATACGACAGATTTTTCCCAAACCAAGACAGAATGCCTGAAGGAGGTTTTGGCAACTTGGTCGCTTTGCCATTGCAGGGACAGGCTCGCAAAAGACGGAATAGTGTTTTCGTAGATGACGATTTCCTGGCGTACAAAGACCAATGGGCTTTCCTTTATAACATTAACAAGGTGAAGGATACAGAAGTTGACATGCTGCTAAACCTACATGTCTGTGAAGGACTTGGAGCACTCACCACTTCAAGTGAAAGCAAGCCTTGGGTTACTCCTATACCACAAGATATTTCCAAGGGCGATTTTTATTCCGAAATAGAAATCACCAAAGCCGATAAGATTTATATTCCGCTAAAGGCTGTTTCGGCAAAAGTTCTGAATCACTTTAAAAGAATAGCATCATTCAAGAACCCTGAATTTTATAGCAAGCAAGCGCTGCGACTTTCCACATATTCCACACCTCGCATTATCTCGTGTTTTGACATTACAGACGACTATCTCGCCATGCCTCGCGGTTGCGAAGATGCAATTCTTTCTTTCCTCAATGAGAATGGAGTAAAGTATAATATTGTTGACGAGACCAACCACGGTACGCCTATATCTGTTTCTTTTCAAGGTAAAGAACGAGAAGAACAACTGGCAGCTATCAACGCCTTGCTAATGCACAGTAATGGCGTGCTTCACGCTACTACGGCATTTGGAAAAACAGTTACAGCGGCCGCAATCATTGCACGAAAAAAGGTGAGTACACTTATTCTTGTTCATTCGAAGGCATTGCTTGCCCAATGGCATGAACGCTTGACGGAGTTCTTGAGTATTGACTATGTAGAACCACCAGTGCCGAAGAAGCGTGGTCGCCATAAGAAATTCTCCCCAATAGGCCGTCTCGACTCTGCTGACAACTCTCTTCATGGCATTGTTGATGTAGCACTCATCCAGTCATGTCTTGATGGCGATAGCGTAAAGCCTATTGTTGAAAACTACGGAATGGTAATAGTAGACGAATGTCACCATGTGTCGTCTATAACATTTGAGAATGTACTGAAGGGCGTAAAGGCACATACCGTTTATGGCCTGACGGCAACTCCTATCCGCAAGGATGGACATCAACCTATCATATTCATGCAATGTGGCCCCATTCGTTTCTCTTCTGATGCTAAAAGTCAGATAGCGAAACAATCATTTGAGAGGTGTCTAATTCCTCGATTCACATCATACCGTTCCATTACTGAAGGCAAACAGTCTATAACAATATTGTATCAGTTGCTTTCAGAAGACGAGATACGCAATACGCTCATAGTAGAAGATGTGTGTAAGGCTGTTGACGCAGGAAGAACGTCAATCATTCTGACCAACAGGACTGCACATGTCACCATGTTAGCCGAAATGTTGAGGGACAAAGTGAAGAATGTTGTGACATTGACAGGGACCGGAAACGCGAAAGAGAAAATGGAGACGCTGCAACACTTGCATGAGATTTCCAGGGAAGAACCTTTGGCGATAGTCGCCACAGGAAAATATGTAGGCGAAGGTTTTGACTATCCTCGCCTTGACACCCTTTTCCTTGCTCTGCCCATTTCATGGAAAGGTCTTGTCGCCCAATATGCGGGCCGATTGCACCGCGAAAACGAAGGAAAGAAAGATGTACGCATCTATGATTACATTGACATTCATGAACCTGTCTGCTACAATATGTACAGGAAACGACTGAAGGGTTACGCTTCCATTGGATACAAAATCATTTCCCGACATACCCCCACATTGTTTGACGATATGAAAGATATAGGCATACCTGTTTGTGAGGAGCAGATATTCAACGGTAGAACATTTATCCGTCCTTACTCTTCAAGTATAGGAGATGCCAAGCGCTCCATCGTTGTTTCTTCACCCAAGTTATATAGGGTAGATCGTAATGTTTTGGTCAATCAGTTGAGCGAGTTGGCTCATATTGGAATTGAAGTTCTCATTATCACAACAGTAAGTAATCCTGAAACAGAATACCTTTTGCAAAGAGGATTGTCTGTAAGAATATTGCCAGAAGTAAAACTGTGCACAACCATCATAGACAAAGACATCGTATGGTATGGCGCTATAAATATTCTTGGCTATGCAATAGAAGAGGACAATGTGATAAAAGTGGTAGACAACAAACTTGCCAATGAATTATTAGAAGTTCTGCTCACTTCCTAATTCCTGCGTAAACAATGCGTAAACAAACTGTTTGAGTCATGGATATTCAGAAATACGGTACAGAATATCAATTAGAGATAACTCATTGATAATCAATAAAAGTTTATAATAATAAAATATCACGGACTATCATTCTATTGCTCTCATAATCTGGAGGTCCCTGGTTCAAGCCCTAGCTGGTCCACGCTTCTATTACAGCGACTTACGCTTCAGCGTAGGTCGCTGTTTTTGATTTCTGCGTAAACAAACTGTTTGTTCAGAGAATACTTTTGTACAATAATCAAAAATATACATACCAGATGCGGTTATTTCAGATCAAAGTCCTATATTTGCCATCGAAAGATGGGATTTTACTCAGTCTGTTGAGTAAAAATACTCAGTCGACTGAGTAAAATTATTCATTATGCTGAGTAAAACAACTTGAAAGCCCCCCATTAAATATAGCAAGACTATACATATCACATCATCATCTATAAACAACAGACCATGTACAAAAGAAAGATATATGATACCATCATCAAGAGATTAGGTGAACAAAGAATGTTCATCCAAGTAATCATGGGACCACGACAGATTGGAAAATCTACCGTTATCAAGCAAGTATTGGATGATTTAAGTAAACCGTTTCTTTTCTATTCTGCCGACACCATACCTTCAACATCTTCCACTTGGATTAGCGATTGCTGGAATAATGCGCGTCTTCAAATGCGCACACAAGGACTTGAAGAAATGATCTTGGTTATTGACGAGATACAAAAACTTAAAAACTGGAGTGAATATGTAAAGAAAGAATGGGACGCTGATAGTATAAATCACATCAACATCAAAGTGGCATTATTAGGGTCATCAAGGGTGTTATTAGAAAAAGGATTGGCAGAATCTCTCATGGGACGATATGAGGAAATCAGAATGAGCCATTGGAGCTATCCAGAAATGAAAGAAGCCTTTGGAATGACTATTGAACAATACATCTATTTTGGAGGCTACCCAGGAGCTGCCATGCTTATTGGTGACGAAGAACGTTGGAAGAACTATGTTAGCGGAGCCATCATTGATGCTACTATAAACAAGGACATCTTGATGGATTCTCCAATAGGGAAGCCTGCTCTGCTTCGTCAAACTTTCGAATTGAGCGTAGCTTATTCGGGTAAGATACTTTCTCTAACAAAAATGCTGGGAATATTGCAAGATGCTGGCAACACAGTTACATTGGCAGGCTATCTAAATCTTTTGAGCGATAGCGGACTTGTCACGGGACTACAGAAACTCTCTATAGATGTAGCCCGCAAACGTGCCAGCATTCCTAAATACCAAGTGTACAACAATGCCTTATTGAGTTCTCAATTAGGTCTAACATTTCAAGAAGCCGTTTCTGATAGTAAGCAATGGGGACAATTCTTTGAATCCGCCATAGGAGCCTACATATTAAGCGAAGCTTTTACCCATCGTTTTGAAGTCTTTTACTGGCGAGAAGGCAACGACGAGGTTGACTTCATCCTCAAGAAGAATCAGAAATTCATAGCTATAGAAGTAAAAAGTAATGGAGAGGCTTATACCACGGGCTTAGAGCGTTTTCGCAATCTATTCCATCCGTCGGCAATATTTATCGTAGGCGAGAAAGGTGTCTCACCAGAAGTTTTCTTGAACATGGATCTAAGAAAACTATTTGAATAACTTAATGACAAATAATTATGGCAACAAATAAAATACGTGAAGAGGAAGTAAAGAATAAAATTCGCCAAGAATTCTTTCAAGACTATGATGCGACACCTATCTTGGGCGCTTGTAAATGGCTAAAATTTACAAGCGCTTACAAGGTTTTACACGCGGTTTTTACTTGCAATAGAGGATGTACGCATAACGTAAGTGCTTGATTATCTGGATTTATTGCTATATAGTGAGAGCTTGTAAGGAATAGAAAAATCCGTAAGGTTTCAGTGTGCACAACCATCATAGACAAAGACATCGTATGGTATGGCGCTATAAATACTCTTGGCTATGCAACAGAAGAGGACAATGTGATAAAAGTGGTAGGCAACAAACTTGCCAATGAATTATTAGAAGTTCTGCTCACTTCCTAATTTCTGCGTAAACAAACCATTAGCCCCATAGACATTCAATGGCGTAGTATCAAAAAAATCATGGGCGCAAGTTTTTAAAAAAAGTTTGGCGCAAGATTTTTTTTAAAAAAAAAGTTTGGCGCAAGATTTTTTTAAAAAAAAAGTTACCTTTGCGGCAAATATTTAAAAGACTTAAATCCCGATGTACCCATGAAAAGATTGTTAATGTTCATTCTAACGCTCAGCGCTTTATGTGCCACTGCTCAGGAAATCCAGATAAAAGGCGACGTCAGCAGTGTGTTGACGCGTGAAGGCGTGAGCCGTGCCGTTGTGCGCCTCATGACGATGGATGGAGAAACCGTTCTTGCAACCGACACCACGCGCTATCAGCTCATCACCGAGAGAGGCGACCATTGGAGCAACACTTTTGTCGACAAACACAGCGGTGCGACGTTTTCGCTTGTCGCGCCAGCCAGAGAGGGCTATATGCTCGTGGTTGAAGCAAAGGGTTTTGAAGAATACCGTAGCAAGGTGGTGCCTGAAAATGGAAAAACGAAGGTGAAAGTGCCTGCCATCTATCTCATCCCCTGCGCCAAGGAGCAACAGCTTGGCGAGGCTGAGGTCAGAGGAACGCGCATCAAGATGTTCCACAGGGGCGACACAATCATATATAATGCCGATGCTTTTAACCTGGCCCAAACGGAATCGCTCAGAAAACTCGTGCAGCAGCTTCCCGGGGCCGAACTGAACAATGGAGAAATCAAAATCAACGGTAAGCGCGTTGACAACCTGCTCATCAGCGGCAAGGATTTCTTCAACGGAAACATCCAGGCCGCGCTCGACAATTTGCCCGCTTATGTGGTCAGCCGCATAAAGGTCTACGACAAGGCCGGAGAACTCTCGGAACTCACGGGCAAGGATATGCACGACGAAAACTATGTCATGGACGTGCGCCTCAAGCGACAGTACATCGGCATGTGGATGGCCAAAATTTCTGCTGATGGCGGCACCGATAACCTCTGGGGTGGGCAAGCCTTCTTGATGCGTGCCGACGACCGCCAGATGTTCTCCGTCAATGCCGATGTCAACAATTTCAACTTGAACCGCCAGATGATGGACATCGCCAATATGGAAGATCCAGATCCATCGGGGAGAATCCGTAGAAAGACCGCCCGTCTCTCTTATTATATGGAGCCAAACGGAACGTGGCGTTTAACGGCCAGTGGTTCCGTCAGCAGAAAAGACAGCGAGAAGAACAGTTGGCGGAACGAGGAGACCTATCTCTCGTCGACCAACCTCATGAACCGCATCGAAGAGCATTTTTATGGTGAAGACCTCACCGCTGAGGCCGCCACCGCCTTGCGTTTTAGGAAGTCTGGACACTGGCAACACACCGTCAGCTATGACTTCAATTTCTCCCGCAACCGCAATCTGAACGATTATCGCGCCCTGTCTTATTACCTTCCTGCCAGAAACGCATGGAGCGACCTTTCGCTCGACAGCATCATCCGTCTTGAAGAGGCAAAAGGGGCGGAAAATGCCCTGCTCAACAGCCTCCTCTCCCCGTCGTTGGTGCGTCAGCGCAGCGTGAGCCATCGTCCAGTTTGGAAGTCAACGTTTGTCTTCGGCTCCGACCTTCTCAACTTCAATGCAACGCTGAAGCATGCCACGCTGAAGCGGCATGATTTTGCCAACTATCGCTTGACAACGTATGCCGAACCCGCCACCGACGCCCGCCGCCGTTATCGTTTTCATCGCGACTATACTCTCGATCTGAATCCCGAACTCGAGTGGGTGCATAAATATGAACATCTCAAGCGTTACGATGGCGTCTTGACGCCCCGCCTGCGCTATACCTACCGCTACGGAACGTCCAATCATCCCGAATATCGTCTTGAACGTATGACGGAATGGGCCGAAGGACAGGGTTGGGCGCTTCAACAGCTCGGCCAGCTTCCTTCAACGTCTTGGCAGTCGGTATGCCTTGACGAGGCCAACAGCTACTACGCCGTTGAAAAAGAAGAAAAGGCCGAGGCTGGTCTGCGTTTCTCCCACAAGATACTTTTCAGCAACGGCACGTCTCTCCTCCTTGAGGGCGACGAGGCTTTCTATTACCAGCGCAGCACGCTCAACTACGACCGCGAAGGCCGCCAATACCGTCCCCTTCGCAGCGGCTTCTTCTTTAAGCCCAACTTGACGCTCCGCTGGAAGCGCGAGAGCCGCGAAGGCCGCACGTGGATGCCGGAGTGGTCGGCCCGCTATCAGGGTCGGCCCGCCATGCCCTCCCTCCTGCAACTTCTTCCCATCCGCGACGCCTCCGACCCGCTCAATCGCTTCTTGGGCAATGAGCAACTTGGCAATTCCTTCACCCATCAGGTGGGTTCTGCCTATCGTTTGCAACATATCAAGTCGGGCCGTTCGTGGAATATCGACGCTAATTACCGCCGTTTGCACAACGACATCGCCATGCAGTCGTCTTACGATGCTGCCACGGCCGTTCGCACCTATCAGCCCGTCAACACCTCGCGCACGCATGCCGTTCAGGGAAGCACGCGGTTTTCGACACCGCTCGATGCCAAAAAACGCTTCTATCTCAGCGTCTTCTTCGATTCCGACTATTATCAGGCCGAAAACCGCTCCAGCCTTGCCGGACAGACTGCCGCCGCTGGTCTTCTGCGCAACGTGGGCTTCACGCCAGGTCTCGGCCTGCAAGCCACCATTGGCGACAAATTCCGTTTCTATGGCCGTTGGACCACTGCTTTCCGCCATGTGCGCCAGCCAGGCATGAGCGACGACTATCGCGAAACGACGCTCTATGGTGACCTCAGTTACACGCTGCCTTTCGGCATCCAGCTTGCCACCTTCGTGCGAACCGTCTTCTATGCCGGCAACAGTCAGGCTTTGCTTAATCAAACCGTGACCAACTGGGACGCTTCGCTTTCAAAATATTTCTTCAATGACCGCCTCGGACTCCATTTCAAGATCCACGACCTTCTCGCTCAGAACCGTGTTTATCAGAGCGAAGTGACCACCACGGGCCGCATTGAGCGCTACACGGATGTCTTGCCCCGTTACTTCATGCTCACGTTGAGTTACAATATCAACTGGATGGGCAAGAAGAAATAAATAGCTGGCCCGCCGACATAGCTTCCCCCCTACATACAAAAACAAAGCGGATGGAAACATTTCAAAGTGTTTCCATCCGCTTTGTTTTATACGTAGGTGGTAAATGGTGTCGCTTTCAGTTTGCCTGGCGGCAGTCCGTTCACTTGCCCATCCGTTTTTCTTTGTTTGCGATGTAGATGCGTGAAGGGAGGTGCTGAAAACTGCCGTTGGCGAATTTGTGGCCCAGTAAGTCATAGACATAGGCGGCCTTGGCAGCGGAGTTTTCAACGGCACTGATGCCGTCGGTGGTTGCAGGTTTGAAAACCACCGTATATGTGCCGCTCTCGGGGGCATAGAAACGGAGAAAATTGCCATCGCTCCAGGCCTGTGGCACGCGGCGTCCGTAGGTGTCCGTCCAGTGGTCAACAGCATAGCCGTCGGCAGGGTAGGCACGCAACACGATTTCCTCGCCGGCACGGTAGGTGTAAGTGTCGGGCTGGCCGTTGGCGTCAGCCGTTCCTTGTTTCATGTCGGCCGATTTCACCGTCACGGTGCAAGCCTCCGACGATTTGTCTGTCACCAACACGGGGATGTCATACACCATGCGCTTCGTTTCGCTCTTGGCCGGCATACCGTCCGTTTTGCTGTCCCAGCCCGATGCCCAGGAACTGTCGAAGCGCAAACGGATGCGGGTGATGCCCAGTGGCAGGTCGTAGGGGAGCGTCACGGTCAAGACATAATCGTTCAGCGCATCGTTGGCGGGACTTTCCTTCTTGCCGTAAACTTCCAACACTTCCCCCTCGTCCTCAAAGTCGCCGTCAGCGTTGAGGTCGATGTAGGCCGAGAGGCGGCAATAGTTGAGGCCGCCAGAAGAAAGCCAGTGGAGCTTGAAGCGGCTGCCTTGTGGTGCCTTCACCGTCTGCGTTGTCTGGCAGAGCGATTCAGGACAGTCAGTAGCAGCATAGACGTTTTTCTCTTCACCGCCATTTTGCGCCACAGCGATGGAGCGGAGAAATTGCCCGAAGGATTTCATGTCGTTGTAGTCCGCCATGTTCTCCTGCGGCATGCCCCATTTGTCGGCAAAGAAATGTGCCGTGAAAGTCTGCGGCGCCGCGCCATAATAGGTGTACGGGTTCTCCGTGCTCACCACGCGTCCTGAATCATCCGTCCAGTTGAGAAATTCGCAGCCATTGGCGGGAGTGGCACGCATGGTCACCTCCTTGGCGTTTGTCATCGTGAGTTTCGTTGTCCCAGAAATCTGCACGCGCCCCTGTTTCGCGTCGGCCGTCTGCACCGTCACGCTTCTCGCCTCCGTGATGTTGTCCTTGAGGATAATGGTGAAGAGCAGTTGCGTGCCGTCGTTGAATTTCAGCATCGCTTTCGCTTTGCCGCATGCCGCCGTTGCCGGAATGTTCATCGCGGTCGTTTCCGTCATTTCGTTGTCAGCGATGGTGCCATCGTTGTCCAGGTCGATGCCGAAAGAAAACGTCGTTCCGTCGGTTGGCGTTGCCAGTGGCAGTGTGAACGTCTCTCCGCGCAGTGCGGAAAACACGAGTGTTGATGTCGCATCGGTGGCGAGGTAGCGGTATATATAATAAGGAGTGCCGTCAGTCTTTTGCAGCGTTGCGAAATACTTTCCGAGCAGGCGTGCCGCCACTTCAGCCGTGTTGCCCGTTGGTTGGTCGGAATAGCTCAGCGAAGCGTTGTGCGCCCATTTCCAGTCGTTGGCAAACCAGTTTGGAAGGACCTTTCCGTTGTCGCGGTTGTTGAAAAACGCCTGCCAGCGCGGATAATAGAAATCCTTCATCATGCCTGCCCATTCGCGGTAGGAATAATCGCGTAGTCCGCTGGCCTCGCTTGAGTTCTCGTCGCCCCACGTCGAAATCAGCGTTCGCGCATTGTTGAGTTCAAGCCATTGGCGGTCGGCTTCAGTGGTGCCTTCCGCCTCGTCGGCAATGCCCCGTGCCATGTTCGTCCAGCGTCCGAGCATGAAATTCTCGTTGGTGGATAGCAGTTCGTCAAGGTCAAGCATCAGTTGCAAGTAAGCGTCCCGTCGTTTGGCATAAGCCTCCGCCTCGTTTTGGCTTTTGGCCGCTTCGTTGATGGAAGCGAGGAGCTGGTGGCCGTAGTCGGTCAGTGCCTGGCGAGAGAAATCCGTCAGGTCATAACTGTAGTTGGCTCCCGATAACTGTGCCGCCAGCATGTTGTGGGCAGCGCCCACCATCATCTGTGTGTCATAGAAAATGCCCGTTCCGCCCCAGCTCGACACGCGGTCGACAGTGAGCGATGGACGAGCGCAGAACACCGCCTCGTGGGGGCCTTGCAATGAAGTTTCGCAATTGAGCGCCGAGTTGCGCACCAGTTCCCAGGCCTTCTGTGCCGCCGTGTTTGATGTGCCATAGCGTGCCAACGTATAATCCTTCAGCCACGCCTGCGGCGAAGGAGCCGAGGTGCGCCAGGGAAGTTCGAAGAGGGCGTCATAGAGCACCGGCACCTGCTCGATGGCCTCCGGCGTTGCCCCAACGCCCTTCACGTTGGTGTTCAACGATTTCTGTGCGTAGAAATCCTTCATCACCTTCGAGAGGCGGCCGAAGAGTCCCGTGCGTCCGCCGAAATTCGGGAGGATGCAGTAAACGGCATCGTGTCCGTTATATTCTCCGAAATGCGTGTGGGCATCGCTAAAGAGGTCGAGCACGATGAGTTTGCCTTTCGACACCTGCGAAAGCACATTATATTGCGCCTGGCTCCATTGCCAAAACTGGATGACCCATTTCGCTTTGCCGTTGGCCTTGAACATCGCTTCGCCGATGCGCTTGTAGGCTGAGGCCACGTCGATGCCGCTCGTGTTGGCCCCTTCGTGAAAGGGGTCCATGCTGTAGTAGGCCGACGTGCCCATCACCTCCGCGAGGCGTGCGTAATATTTCGCAGAGATTTCGGCAAACGCCTTCGTGTTGGGGTCAAGAATGTAAGGACGCAGGAAGCCACACCAGTTTCCCTGGTTGTTGGCCGAATAGCCTTTCTTGGCAATGTCGCTCGGCACCATGCCGGCGTAGCCCGGCAAAACCGGTTCCATGCCCAGTTCGCGCTCGCGGGCCAGAATTTTCTTCGCGAGGGCCTCCTGGCGCTTATACCACCATGCCGGGTTCTTGCCGCCCCATCCCTGCAGATTGTTCATGCCCCACCAAGCTTGGAAACACGGTCCGGCGATGAAGGCGTTGGCCTCGTCGTCGGTATATCCCAAATCTTGCGTGAGGAGTTTCTGCCACACCACGTCAAGACCAACGATTTGCAACGGCATGTTGATGCCGTGGAGCGCCATCCAGTCGATTTCCTTTTGCCAGCGTTCCCAAGTCCAAGTCGACATGGAATAAGAGAAAGTGCAATAGTTGAGGTAGTAGCGGTAGCCAACCGTTGTGGAGTGTTTCTCCTGCTTCGTCGGCACGGGGAGCTCCACCTGCGAGAGGTCGGTCGTCAGATTGTTCCAGGCGATGTTGACGTGTGCATAGTGGTTGAGATACCAGTTGATGCCCGTGGTCAGCGCCGAAACGTTTGAACCTTTGATGCAGGGCTTCCCGTCTTGCGACGTCAGCACAAAGGCTTCTCTGCCTGCCGAGGCCACGGAAGGGTCGATGGCGGTGGCGATGCGTTTGGCAGTGCCTTCCCCACCAATACGGTTTAAAAGGTCGCACACCTCTTTCGGGTTTTCAACGACTTGTGCCGTCGCCCTCATTTCGGCCAGGCCGATGAAGAGCAGAAATGCTGCAACGATTTGCAGAAGTTTGGTATTTGAAATCATAAGGTGGATAGGATATGATGTTTGTTTCGTGTGATATGTAGGTGTTCAAAATATCATGCTGGGTTTTAATACCAACTTTATTTAATATAGAACACCGACTTATGTCCTCGCTGAATCCTTGATAGATACCAAGGCGTAGGTCCGTCATGGTGATTCCCCATGTGGCGTTTCAGCATTATTTCAAGTGCGACTTGTCCTTCCCCTTGAAACTCTTCACCTTCATGCCGAGCTGTTCGGGGAGGATGGCGTTGAGGAAAATGCCGACGAGGGCGGCGAGCGCCAGGCCGGAGATGGCGACAGGGCCGATTTGCACACCGCCGTTTGTGCCGTATTGCACGCCAATCGACACCACGAGGATGAGGGCGGCAACAAACACGTTGCGCGACGACGAGAAGTCGACCGAGGCTTCAACGAGGTTGCGCACGCCGACGGCCGAAATCATGCCATAGAGGATGAGGCTCACGCCGCCGATGGTGGCAGCAGGCATCAATCCGATGAGACAGGCAAATTTGGGGCAGAAACTGAGCAGGATGGCGAAGCAGGCCGCCAGGCGGATCACAGCGGGGTCAAACACCTTCGTGAGGTTGAGCACGCCCGTGTTCTCGCCGTACGTCGTGTTGGCCGGTGCCCCGAAAAGAGAAGCCAGGAATGTGGCCAATCCATCGCCGCTGAGCGTGCGGTGAAGGCCGGGGTCCTTGATGAAGTTCTTGCCAACCGTGCTCTGGATGGCACACATGTCGCCGATGTGCTCCATGATGGTGGCAAAGGCAATGGGGAAGATGGCGATGACCGACGTGATGATGAGGTCGAAATTGGGCGACTGCATGACGGCAAATGCCGTGCGCTCCATGTTAATGGGTAGTCCCATCCAAGCCACCTCGCTGAGCTTCGTGAAGTCAACCTCGCCCGTCGCGGCCGCCAGGATGTAGGAGCCGAGTACGCCGAGCAGAATCGGCACAATCTTGATGATGCCCTTGCCCCAGATCGATGTGGCGATGACAATGGCGATGGCCGTGACGGCGAGTAGCCAGTTTTGCTGGCAGTTGCTGATGGCAGAGCCAGAGAGCGTCAGACCGATGGCAATGACCATCGGACCTGTTACCACGGGTGGAAAAAAACGCATCACCTTCTCCGTGCCGAACATCTTGAGTAAAAAGGCCATGACGAAATAGAGCAGCGACGCTGCGGCCACGCCGATACAGGCATAGTCGAGCGCCACCTCGTTGGTGAGACCCTGCGCCACACACAGCTGCTTGACAGAGGCATAACCGCCGAGGAAGGCGAAACTTGAGCCGAGGAAAGCTGGCACTTTCAGTTGGGAGATGAAATGGAAAATGAGGGTGCCGATACCTGCAAAGAGTAGGGTGGCGCTCACGTCGAGGCCGGTGATGAGCGGAACGAGGATGGTTGCGCCAAACATGGCAAAGAGGTGCTGGACACCGAGCACTGCAAACTTTGCCTTGCCCAATTTGCGGGCATCATATATGCCCTGGTTTTCTGTAATCATTATGGTGTGTTGTTTGAAGTGGCGTTCTAACGGACTAAGTTTCAGCGTTGGAACGCTTGTAGAATTATATATTTTTGCAAAGGTAGAAAAAAGCTGTTAAACAAACTGCCAGAGGGCTTGTTTTTTATCTCCAAAACCTGCAAAAAGCAAGCACATGGCAGATTTCCTCCCCCTGTCCCTATGCTTGTCAGCGAACATGGGACGGTGTGCAGTCGTCTCTGCTCCTCAGGACCGACGCATTACTTCGCAAGGATAAAACAAGATGTCAGTCCTGAAGCTCTTTAGGAACTTGTCTACTCGCGGCCGCCGTTCGTGCTGCTCGCGGCCGCGAGTAATGCTACCGTCGGCCGCGAGTAGCGCTACCTTCGGCCGCGAGTAGCACGAACGGCGGCCGCGAGTAGACAACAAAATATTGTTTCTGGTCTTAGACGTCGTACCGATGAATAAACGAATACCTTGGCGTAGGACGGGGCGCAGCATTGTAGCTCATTTTGTCGCAAAGTGAGGGCCACAGTCACGTTGAGAAAGCTCTGCCCATATATATATAATAACGCCATAACAGTCTTTCGCTCCCAATTTTCCTTCTGAAACCATGTTCTTCGGCATAAAACCCGAAAAATTCCGCCGCAGGTTTTTGCCATATTCTTAGCGTTTCCTACCTTTGCCGTGTTGTCGACCGAAAAAAGTCGAATTTTTTTCAAGGCGCAAAGCGTTGTCTTTTAGCGTCTTGGCTTTTTCGCGCAATTTTTTCTTGAAAAATAATTGCGAA
>UQCW01000056.1 GCA_900539625.1 uncultured Prevotella sp. | reverse complement strand
CGCTAATGGTGCTCCGCGCGCCGGCTTGTGGTGCTACTTGCGGGCGCTTTTAGCGCTACCTTCGCCCCCTAATCGACAACTTGTCAAGCTTTTCAGGAAGCCTTTGATATTTCAATTTTGAACACCCCAATTATTTTGTGAATCGAAATTAAGTCCCTATCTTTGTGGCGTAGATATAACGCAAATTGTGTATGAGCGAAGAAAACAAAGCAAACGAAGGGCTGAAATATAGCTACAAGTATCCGCATCCGAGCGTGACGACCGACTGCGTCATCTTCGGTTTCGATGGTGTCAAACTAAAGGTGCTGCTGGTTGAGCGTGGTATGGCGCCTTACAAGGGACGGTGGGCCTTTCCGGGCGGTTTCCTCAATATGGACGAGAGCGCCGAAGAAGGGGCGTTGCGCGAACTGAAGGAGGAGACTGGATTGGAAGGGGCTTACATCCGTCAGTTTCACACGTTTTCCAATCCGCAGCGCGATCCGCGCGAACGGGTCATCACCATTGCCTATTATGCGCTGGTGAAGATGCAGGAGGTGAAGGGAGGCGACGACGCGTCCGACGCGCGATGGTTTGCCCTTGACGAAGTGCCGCCGCTGGCTTTCGACCACGACCAGATTCTCCGTAAGGCGGAAAAGACGCTGCGCCAACAGATACATTTCGAACCAGTGGGGTTTGAACTGCTGCCGGAGAAGTTTACCATCAAGCAATTGCAAAACCTCTATGAGGCCATCCTTGATATGCGCTTCGACCGCCGCAATTTCTATAACAAGATGAGGCGCCTGGGCATGCTCGAGCTGACGGGCGACACTGCCAACCCTTCGCAAAGAAAGGAGGCTAATCTCTTCAGCTTCAATGCTGAGAAATATGCGGAATTGAAATCGAAGGGCTTCCAGCTTGAGTTTTGATGAAGGCGGGGGTGGCGAGGCGGCCTCTGCCGTGTGTCTCTTGTTGGGGATGCGCTCGCGGCCCGTTTGTTGCCATGTTCGGCCAAAAAAGAAATCGCATTTGGAAATTTCGGGTTCCAAATGCGATTTCTTTTTGGGATGTCGTGGAGATGCGGGCGTGGCGCGTGCGCTCTGCCGGCGGCCTGGCGGCCGCTTAGTGATGGTGAAAGAATAAGTTGATATTTTTTTTACCCGTACTTATTTCTTCTTTTTTCGTCCGAACGAGAAGCCGAACGAGCGTAGGAGTTTGTAGCCCGTCATGAAACCGTCGTAGAGCGAGAAGGCCGCTTCGGCTCGGTTTGTCCAGAGGTGGAGCGTGTCGTCGACTTCTGGCGGCGCCACGAGGTCGCGCCATTTTCGGCGTATCTCCTGCTCCTTTTTGTCGATGCGTTTGGAGAGCTTCTGCCTTTGGCGGTGGATCTCTTCGAGGGTATATTCTTTTCTTCTTGCCATAAATCAGTCCTCCTCTTCGTTGTCGTCGTCATCCTCCGTGTCCTTCTCGAGGAAGAGGCGTGCGACGAAGTTGGTCAGCGGTTGCACAATGAGCGGGCGTCGGAAGGCGTAGAACAGCGTTCCCAACACGATGCCGCCCGCAGCGATGATGGCGCAGGCCCAGTGCAGGCCGCCGACGTGCGGCGCCATAGCCAGTGCCAAGGTGTAGGCCACGAACAGAAACACCACGGCGAAGACCACCAGCAGGACGATGCTGACCACCAGGGCCGAGAGCAGCAGCGTCAGTTTGCTCACGAAATCGAGCTTCAGCCGTTGCAGTCGCAGGTCGGCATATTGCTTCGCCTCGCGCAGGAGATCGTTGGCGGCGTCAATCTTTTGGTCGTTAGAAAACATGGTTCTTGTCGTTTAAATTGGTAGTCAAAGTTTTTTCTGACTGCCTGCTTATGAAAAAAGGGGAGGCTTTGCAGCCGTTCCCCTTTCTAATTGTTGTTAATAAGTTGAATGCGTCAGGCTCATTCTTTGATTTCGTCCGCCAAGTTGTCTAATTCTTGACTGCTCAGTTTGATGCCTTTTTTACGAAGGGCCTCTGCTATTTTTGCACGTGTATCTTTACCACTTTCTGGTGCGAAGAGCACACCACATGCTGCGCCAACGACAGCTCCGCCGAGGAATGCAGCAACGAGATTCAAACCTTTCATGACATTCGTTTTTTAGAGGTTACACATCTGCGGCCTCGCACTTTCGTGCTGCCCGCCTGTTCTGTTCTCAGGTTGTGATAAAGGGGCGTTGTCAGTCAGCGCCCGTTGTCTCAATCCATACCGCAAATATATGTGTTTGCTTCCGAATATCCAAAAAGAAAGGGCATATTTTTAGGGCAACATCGGTTAAATGCCTGTTCTTTAAAAATGTTTAACCATTGAACGTAGCAGGGACTAAAATATATAGGGTAACTTTGCAAACAAGCACGACCAGCGTTGAAAATATTTGGAAATGGCCAAGCAGCAAAGCGTGCTGAAACTAAACTGAAATATAACTGAAACATAACATTAAAAAATACGATTCATTCCCATGAAGAAAACTCTCATCTTTGGAATCTCTCTCTGCTCCATTATGCTGTTGGGCAGCTGTAAGTCTCAGGAAAGCGCCTACCGTCAGGCTTTTGAAAAAGCCAAGGCGCAGCAGTCGGCAAGCACAACTGACGAGGCCACCACTGTTAGCGTAACGACCACTCCGACTCAGAACGATGTGGCTGTCACGCCGGTTACGACAACTCCCTCTCAGGCCGTTGACAACAGCGACGTGCGCACCATCAGCGGCGGTTTTACCGTTGTTAATGGCGAAGCGCTCCGCACTTACAGTGTTGTTGTCGGCAGTTTCTTGACTCAGGCCAACGCTGAAGGTTTGATGACGCGCCTGAAGAATCAGGGGTATGCTTCACGCGTGGTGAAGACCAACGAGACCATCAACGGCCACACGGGCTGGTTCCGCGTGATTGCTTCTTCTTACGATGACAAGGCTTCTGCCGTTCAGTCGCGCAACCAGTTGAAGGAAACTTACGCTGGCGCGTGGTTGCTTTATAGTAAGTAATAAAACGTGTGCTCCCCCGACAGGCCATCGGCGCCTCTCGGCAGCATGCGGGAACGATGAATCCCAGTGGCGCCACTGGGATTTTCAGAACGTCCATAAATGAGCCAATTCATCTCCAGACATATCCTTTTCTGTCGGGGCGCCTTTATTGCGCCTGTTTTGAAGGGGGAATGTCTGGGGATTTTTTTGTGCGTTTTGCTGAGCTTGATACACGCGGCGGCCTCTGCCGCCACTGGGAGGAAGGCATCGACTGAAGTCGACACCCTTGCCTCGGCCCTCTCCTTCGCAGCGGAAACAGACAGAAACGAAACCATTGCCGCCACCTCGGCACGCCGACGCGACAGCATCAATGCCGACAGCGTGATGGCCCGCGTCTTCACTTTCACGCAGCGCTACGGCCTGCGGGCCGCTGCCTTCCGTTCCAGCGTTTATGTGCGGCACACGCTGGCCACCAAGCGCCGCAACATTTTCACGCGCTATATGCCTGGCATGCTGCGTCTTGAGCGCGGTAGCCATGAATATTTCGGCGAGCAGATGTCGCAATATCAGTTTCGGCCGCCAGCAGAGGTCTACAAGAAAGACATCGCCTCGTTTTCCACCATGCCCTATCTCCGCCAGGAGAGAGACGGATGGATTGGGCGGTACAGCCTTTCCATCTACGAGCCGAACATTTTCACCGATCGCATCCTCTCGCCCGTCAACCGCCGCAACCGCAAATACTATCGCTACCGCTATCAGTCGTGCTACATCTCTAAGGGGCGGCGCGTTGTTTGTGTGCAGGTCAAACCCCGCATTTCCAACACACAGCTCGTTAGAGGAACACTTTCCATTGAGGAGCAGACGGGGCGCGTGGTGGCCTTCTCTCTCAGCTTTAGCTACGGATGGAGCCACATCCAGGTGGTGGGGGAGATGGGGCGCGACGGACAAAGCGCCTTGATGCCCAACCGCATTTTGCTCACTTCGCGCCTGCGATTCCTCGGCAACCGCATTGACGAGGCTTATGAGGCGAAGGCCAACTATCAGATGGAGAAATACACGGAGCGGGTGGAAGTGGAAAAGCAAAACCGCTTTGATTTGACAAGGCTTTATCAGCTCCACACCGACACCACCAGCATGCGGCGCGACAAGGCTTATTTCGACCAATACCGTCCATTCCCCTTGCAGCCGCACCAGCAAGCCATCTACGACAGGGCCGCTTCGCGCGACTCCTTGCGTGCCAATGTGCAGCCAGTCGATTCCGTTTCCGGAGAAAAGGCCGGCGGGCGCCATGTGTTCAGGATGTCGGACGCCACGGAAAACCTCTTGTTCGACAGCCACACGCTTTCCATTGCTCCTTCAACGCGCCTCAAACTCCCCGCCATGCTCACGCCCTCGATGGTCCAGTGGTCGCGCTCGCGCGGAATGACTTTGCAAACACGCCTGAACCTCCATGCCGACTTCACGCGCCAACGCAGTCTTGAGTTTGCGCCGCGCGTGGGCTATAACTTCAAGGAGCGGCAAGTTTATTGGCATCTGCCGTTGAGGCTCAACGTCTTGCCTCGCCATGATGGGTGCTTTACGCTCGAGGCCTCCGGCGGAGACCACATCTATAACGCTCGGCAGGCCGATGAGGTGCGCCAACGTCTGCATGGCATCACCAATTACGATTCGCTGACGAAGGTGTTCGACACCTACGATTTCTCTTATTACCGCGACAACCGTCTTTTGGCCACCTTCGCCTTCTCGCCCGTCGTCGGCCTGCGCCTCAGTGCGGGCTGGCGTCTCCATCGTCGCAACCTCCTGCAATGGAACGAAGTGGCGGCGGCCAATGGCATGGCACGCACGCTGACTGGCTTTGCGCCGCGCCTCTCCGTCAGTTGGACGCCCGCGCTCTATCATTATCGCGACGGCAACGGCCACGCTGTGCCGCTGCGTTCAAAGTGGCCCACCTTTATGGTCGACTATGAGCGCGGCCTCTCCACCTTCAATGCTTCAACGAGTTACGAGCGCATAGAGACCGACGTGCAATACACGCTGCCGCTCTATGCCCTGCGTGCCCTCTATTTCAGAGGAGGCTGCGGATTCTTCACGCGCCGTGGGCCCGACTGCTTCCTTGATTACGACTATTTCCGCAACAACCATCTCTTTGGCAACTGGAACGACGAACTTTCTGGTCAGTTTCAGCTCCTCGATGCCCGATGGTACAACGAGTCGCGCCATTACGTGCGCCTCTCCGCTGCCTACGAGAGTCCCATGATGCTTTTCTCCCGCCTGCGTTGGCTGACGCGGGTGGTGCAAAAAGAGCGTCTCTATATCAACCTCCTCAATGTCGGCACTTTGGGCTATTATAGTGAGTGGGGCTACGGCCTTTCCACCCCCATTGTCGACGTCGCTGGCTTCATCGCCCTTGCAGGCCACAGCCAAACGGGAATCGGTGTGAAGTTCGTCTTGCGTCTGGGTGATTGATGATTGCGACAGGGGAGCGGTAGGCGTGGGGAATGTGCCTTTTCCGTGGCGCGAAGCAACGGCGTTGTGGGCATAGGCAACTTATTCTTTCACCATTACTTATCTTAGAAAATGCCTGGTTCGTCGAAAATCGCTGACAAAAGAGGTAATAAAAAATGCAAAACAGGGGAGGTTATTTCTCTACTGGAAAATTTATCCGTATTTTTGCAGACATTATGATGGCGATTTGCGGAAAAAAGCGACAGTAAAACAGAGGTAAGTAATGTTGAAAGAATAAGTTCCGCAATTTTGCACCTGCATTTTTGAGCTATTTTTGAGCTTATTCGAAGGAGCAATGCGGGCATTGTGACTGAGGATAAGTTCGAAAAGAGCCGAAAAGGCAGGGGAGTATATAAAATATTTCTTGCCAACAGCAAAATTGCGGAAGTTATTTTTTCAACATTACTAAGTGTTGCCCAGATGGACAAACGTATCTTCTCAGCTCTGCCTCGTTTCCTTCCGTCAATCTCTTGATTTGCCAACGCCTGCCGCCGTTTTCGCCGTGGAATGTGCGTGGGAAGGAAGGCTCTGGCCATTCAGAATGAATCTTACAAATCGCCGTGCTGCTCTGCAGACGGCACTCCTATATATAAATATGAAGAATTTGAAATTGGCTCTGCTGCCGGTTCTGCTGGCAATGCTGACAATGGGTTTCGGAGCGTGCAGTTCCGATATGGAATATACCTCTAACGTAGACACGCACGACTGTGCTTTGACGAAGATTACGCTCGGAACGCTCAAGCGTACGCTGCAAGTCACGGCCGACAGCACCTATACCATCACCCTCAATGGAGGATATTACCCGTTGACAATCGACCAGGTGAACAACCGCATCTATAATGTCGACTCGTTGCCTGTGGGTACCGATGTGGCGCACGTGACCTTCGCCACGCTCACTTCTTCGGGCGTGACAACCATCAAATCGCTGACAACGGGCCAGGACACGCTCTTCGCAACCACCGACAGCACTGATTTCACCGTGCCGCGTATGCTCACGGTGAATGCCTACGATGGTTTGGCCAAGAAACACTATGAGGTGAAAATCAACGTACACAAGGAAGAGGCCGATAGCTTCGTATGGAAAAACGTGGTGAATGCCAACAGCCAGTTTGCCGCCTTGCAGGGCGGACACCGCACCCTGGGACGCGCCGACAATGCGTTGCTCGTTTTCGGACACGCCGAGAGCGGGGAACAGGTGCTTGTTGTCGATCCGCTTGGAAATGTGCAGGCAAGTGCTTTGCCCGCAGGTTTTCAGATAGCTTCGGTGGTGGCTGACCCAGAACGCCGTAATTTCTACGCCCTTACTGCCGCTGGATTTGCTCATTCTTCCGATGGCGTGACATGGAATGCCATCAATGCGACCTCAACTCCCGACGTTCTTCTGGCCGTTGGTTCTGCTGGTATCTACGGAATGAAAGACGGCACCTTCTGTAGTTCTGCAAATGGCGGACAGACCTGGCAGGCCGATGAGGCCGACGAGCCAGACAGCCTTCCCGTCAAAAATCTTGCAGGAACTGTCAATGTCTCGCGCACCGACAGTCGCATGGAGCATATCATCGTTGTCGGACAGACCCAGAAAGGCAAGCCCATCGTCTGGAAACGCGACATCGACTTGACGGGTACCAACGTTTTTGGCTGGTATTGCCTGCCGGAAATCACTGGTCAGCAGCATGCCAACCTGCCGTTTGTTAGCAATCCCGCACTCTTCACTTACGACAATACGCTCTGGTTGCTCGGACAGCAGGCCGACAACACTTTGGCACCTATCTATGTGAGCCAAGACAACGGCCGCACATGGGACGTCCCGGGCAAGCACGTGCGCAATCCGTTGGCCCATCTCGTTGGAAAAGCGGCGGCCGTTTCTGGTACCACCACGCCAAACAACTTTATATGGGTGCTCGAATCCACCACTGGTGCACTTTGGCGCGGACGCTATAATCGCTTGGGATGGACTGACGAGCAGACGAAATTTGAGAAGAGTGCGCGTCAGCAGCTTGGCGGCGCTTTCTGAAGCAAGAAAAGGGTAGGGGCTACGGACTTGCCGGAAGGCTGTCGGTAGTGCCTGCTTATTATTATATATGTGTGAGGCTGGCGCTCGGATATATCTGGCCGTTGTGTTGCCGCACGACATACAGTTGAAGGGCCTTTCTCGCAACACCGATAAACGGTGTCAGGGATTTGCTCATAGACAGCAAACGCCCCTCACCATACGTTTTGATATTTACAATTGCATGATTTCCAATATCCTTCAACTTTCAAGACGGGTCGCCTTGCTCATGGTGCTGGCGCTCGTGGCACATCCGGCGCTCATGGCGCAGGATGAGGTGGAGTATAAGATGGAAATCGGCGGCGCCATCGGGGTTAACCATGCGGTCAACGACCTCAATTCCAAACTCTTCGGAGCGATGGGACTGACAGGCGGCGGCATGCTGAGATTTGTTTTGAATCCGCGCATGGCGGTCAAAACGGCGCTGACGTACAATGCCTGGAACAACAATACCAACGGGCTCAAGGCGTTTTATCCTGCCAGTGAGACGGGAGCGTCGGAAAACCGTTTGGAGTATAGCATGAAAGGTGGCATCGTTGACCTCTCTGCGCTTTACGAACTGCATTTCCTGCCCTACGGCTATGTGGAGGGCTATCAAGGCTACAAACGCCTCGTGCCGTATATCCAGTTGGGCCTGGGCTTCTCTTATTCCGACATCGGAAAGGCTTTCACGATGAATGTGCCGTTTGGAGTTGGATTGAAATATAAGGCGGCGCCAAGGCTCAACCTCGGGTTGGAATGGCGCATGCACTTTTCTCTGAGCGACAAGCTCGACGGACTCTCGGCACCGCTCGGCATACAGTCGTCGGGCTTCCGAAACAAAGACCATTATGGAATGGCGCTGTTCACCATCACCTACGACATCTCTGCCGTATGCCCGGCGTGCAACAAGGATTGAAACGGAGGGGCTGATACGCCGACATCGCGAACATAATTATAGAACGAAATAATTTTGATTACCTACTTATGGACAGTCAAAAGTCTTCTCTTCAGACGAAACTAAATCCCCAAGGGGAAACTGGGAATTGCGTCTCGATGGCAGCTGAAAATGGCGGCGAAACGACGGGGCGCAAATTGCCGCAACACGTGGCGATCATCATGGACGGAAACGGACGATGGGCCAAAGCACGCGGACTGAACCGCAGCATGGGACACCAGCAGGGCGTGGAAACCGTTCGCGAAATCACTACGGTGGCTTCAAACTTGGGCATTAAATATCTCACGCTATACACGTTCTCAACAGAAAACTGGAACCGACCGCCGCAAGAAGTGGCGGCGCTCATGTCGCTCATCTTGACGGCGATGGAAGAGGAACTCTTCATGAAGAACAACGTGCGCATGCGAACCATCGGCGACCTCTCACGCTTGCCGGAGGAGGTGCGCAACGCCATCGTGGGACTGGAACAGCGAACGGCGGCCAACACGGGCATGACGATGGTTATCGCCCTGAGCTATTCGGCACGCTGGGAAATCACGGAGGCCGTGAAGAAAATGGCGCGACAGGCCGCTGCGGGCGAAATCAATGTCGACGACATCTGCGAAGACGACATTAGCCGCAATCTGGCCACGGAGTTTATGCCCGACCCAGACCTCCTCATCCGAACGGGTGGCGAGGTGCGTCTGAGCAATTATCTGCTTTGGCAGTGTGCCTACTCCGAACTGTATTTCTGCGATACGTTTTGGCCCGACTTCCATGAGGCTGATTTCATGAAAGCCATCGACACTTACTGCAACAGGGAGCGCCGCTACGGCAAAACAAGCGAACAAGTGCAGCAATGACGCGTTGAAAAAGGAGGAGACCGCTGGGGTGGCCTGCAACGACGAACCCGAATGGCAGAGGGACTGGTGATGTCCTGACGTCGGCGTGTGCGCTCGTCGCTGAGGCTCATGGGGCTTTCTCTCCTACATCTCTCCAACAGTAACAAACATACACAATGAAATATCTCAACAGATTGTTCTTTCTCTCCGCATTGGCAATTGCCGCCGTTCAAGGACGTGCGCAAACGCCAGTGCATGTCAAACCCGAAATTTCATACACGCAAGACCATGCCCGTTATATTTTGGGCGGACTTGTGGTTGAAGGAGACAAGAATTACGATGAAGATGTCCTGACGAGCATCTCCGGACTCACCGTGGGACAGATGTACGACGTGCCTGGCGAGGACATCAGCGAAGCCATACGCCGATACATGAAGCAAAAGAGCTTCTCGAACGTTCGTATAGAAGCCGATAGTATTGTGGGCAGCAAGATTTATCTGCACATCTATCTGCAAGGACTGCCGCAGGTGTCGAGCATCAATTATGGCGGCGTGAAGAAGTCGGAGCGTGAGGAAATCGAAAAGCGTCTCGGACTTCAGGTGGGTAGCTACATCAACCCCGACATCATCGACCGTGCCAAGATTCATATCAAACGCTACTTCGAAGAGAAGGGCTTCAAAAACGCGCAGGTCTCCATCGACCAGCGCAATGACGTTACGGCTGAAAACCGTGTGCTCCTTGACATCAATATCGATAAGAATGAGAAGATCAAGGTACACCGCATCTACATCGCTGGCGTGACGGAGAAGGAGGCGAAGAAACTCAAGCGTGCCATGAAGAAAACGCACGAGAAGAGTTTAGTCAATATCTTCAGATCGAAGAAGTTCGTGCCGGAGAAATATACCGAAGACAAAGACCATGTCATCAGCAAGATGAACTCTTGGGGCTACCGCGATGCCCTCATCAAGAGCGACAGTGTGGCGACCGTTGACGATGCCCACGTCGACATCTATCTCGATGTTTATCAGGGACAGAAATACTACCTGAGAAATGTTGACTGGGTGGGCAACAAGGTCTATGACTCTGCCGTTCTGGCCCACGTGCTCAGAATGAAGAAAGGCGATGTCTACGACCAAACGCTTCTCAACAAGCGTTTGCACGAGGACGACGATTGCATCGGAAACATGTATTACAACAACGGATATGTGTTCTACAACCTCGACCCTGTTGAAGTGAACATCGACGGCGACTCCATCGACCTCGAAATGCGCATCACTGAGAACAACCAAGCCACGCTCAACCACGTCCGCATCTCTGGAAATGAGCGCGTGTATGAAAATGTCATCCGCCGCGAACTCCGCACCAAGCCGGGCGACCTTTTCTCTATGGAGTCTATCAAGCGTACGGTGATGGAGCTGGCCAATATGAACCAGTTCGACCCTGAAGCCTTGCAGGCCGGCATCGGTAAAGGCATCAAGCCCGACCCTGTCAGCGGAACGGTGGACATCACCTATCCTTTGCAGACGAAGGGCGGCGACCAGGTGGAACTTTCGGCTGGTTGGGGACAGACGGGTATCGTTGGACGACTCGGCTTGAAGTTTACCAATTTCTCCATGCGCAACCTCTTCAACGGTAGCAAGAAACGCGCAGGCTTCATCCCGCAGGGTGACGGACAGACCTTGTCGTTGAGCGGCCAGAGCAACGGTACGTATTTCCAGAGCTATTCGCTCTCGTTCCTCGATCCTTGGTTTGGCGGCAAGCGCCCGACGCAGTTCTCTTTCTCGCTCTATTATTCTAAGCAGAGCGACGTGAACTCTCACTACTACAGCAACTACAACAACCTCTACAACACGATTTACGGCTACGGCACGAATAGCAACTACTATAACTATAGCAACTATTACGACCCCGACAAATACGTGAAGTTGATTGGTGTTTCAATGGGTCTCGGAAAACGTCTTCGTTGGCCCGACGACTATTTCACCTTCATGGCAGAACTGTCGTACACGCGCTATATGCTGAAATCGTGGGATTACTTCCTGATTTCAGATGGTAATTGTAACAACTTCAATATCTCCTTCACCCTGAGCCGTTCGTCGAGCAACGATCCGTTCTATCCAAGAACAGGTTCCGACTTCTCGGCCTCTGTGACGCTCACGCCGCCTTATTCGCTTTGGAACGGAAAAGATTACAAGCATCTTGCCACAACATACAATTCTTCGTCATACCAGCGTGAGGCGCAGGAGAAATATCGTTGGATTGAATACCACAAGTGGAAGATGAAGTTCCGCACCTACACGGCCCTGAGCAACGCCGTCAAGACACCCGTGCTCATGACGCGTGCTGAATTTGGCATTCTCGGCGCTTACAACCGTTACAACAAGTCGCCGTTTGAAACCTACTACGTGGGTGGTGACGGTATGTCGGGCTATTCCAGCGGATATGCCACCGAGACCATCGGTTTGCGCGGTTACGACAACGGTTCTTTGGCCGGAAACAACAGTTTGAACGCCTACGCCTACAGCAGAATGACGCTTGAACTTCGTTATCCGCTCATGCTCGAAGCCTCCACCAGTATGTATGCTTTGGCCTTCGTTGAAGGCGGTAACGCCTGGGCCAATGTCAATAAGTTCAATCCCTTCGACATGAAGCGTTCGGCCGGTTTCGGTGTGCGCATCTTGCTCCCGATGGTCGGTTTGATGGGTATTGACTGGGCCTACGGTTTCCAGAAGAACATCAACGGCGTCAAGGCCGGCGGTTCGCAGTTCCACTTCATCATCGGACAAGAATTTTAATAGCGACTTCCAAAAACAACCCAGTGTCTGGCCCGCGCAAAAGAGCGTCAGGCCGACAGCCATCCGGCCTTGTTTTTGGCGTCAGTTTCAAAAGCATTAAAAGTCATGAAAAGAAAATTATTCCTGCTTGTGGCGTTTGTTGGCCTCTGCCTAAGCGCCTCCGCACAGAAGTTCGCGCTCGTGGATATGAGTTACATCATGAGCAACATACCAGCTTACGAACGCGCCAACGAACAGTTGAACCAGGTGTCGAAGAAATGGCAGAGCGAAGTCGAAGCCATCGACAACCAGGCCAAGACGCTCTACAAGAATTATCAAAACGAGGTGATGTTCCTCAGCGAGGCCCAGAAAAAGGAACGCGAGCAGGCCATCGTCAATAAGGAGAAGGAAGCCTCGGAACTGAAGAAGAAATATTTCGGACCGCAGGGCGAACTCTATAAGAAGCGTGTGGCACTCGTGGAACCCATCCAAGACGAAATCTACAATGCCATCAAGGGCATCGCACAGAGCAAGGGATTCCAACTCATCCTCGACCGCGCTTCGGAGACGGCAGGCATCATCTTTGCCTCCCCAGCCATTGATATCAGCAACGAAGTGTTGACTAAGTTGGGCTATTCCAATTAATTTGCTTAACTTTGCATAAGATAGGCTGCACCTCGGCATAATATTCAAGCAAGCTTGATATTCTGCTCTCGGTTTGCACTATCTTTGCAGTCGTTCGCTTTCCCGTTTACTTCGGAAGAGACGGAATGCACCGCCGCAATAAGGAATGCGCCGCTGCAATAAGCGCCCGGCATCAGGCCGCGGCCGTCTGACATACAAGAAAACAATAAAAAATCATACAAGCAATGTTTAAGAAAATCCTTATCATGGTGCTTTTCGTAGCACCGCTGAGCCTCGCCGCTCAAAAGTTCGCTCATTTCGACTACGCCACCATCATGCAGGCAATGCCAGAATTTAAGAAGGCACAGACCGAAATGGAAGCCATCGGCAAGCAATATCGTGAAGAGCTCCAGAACATGGAGAAGGAAATCAACACGAAGATTGAAAAGTTTCAGAGCGAAGTGAACGACAAGACCCCTGAGAACATCCGCAACCGTCGCGCACAGGAAATTCAGGACCTCCAGCAGCGCTACCAGCAGGCTGCCCAGGACAACGAGCAGGCTTTCGACGAAGCACGCCAGAAGAAGTTCCAGCCGATCACGCAGAAAGTGATGGACGCTGTCAACGCCATTGCCAAGGAAGGCAACTATGTTTACATCGTTGACAAGAACGCTTCTCAGCAGGCTGGTATCGTCATCAACGAAGCTTTGAGCGAAGACGTGACCAAGCGCATCGCTGCCAAGCTCGGCATCTCTGCAGCCGCTTTGACCGCTGCTCCTGCCGCCGCTACTGCTCCTGCTCCTGCTGCAGCACCTGCACAGCGCAAATAATTTTACGCAAATATCCCTTTTGGAATTAGGAATTGAGGCGCGAAGTTCTTCGCTCACCAATTCCTAATTTTCTTTATGCGGCATCGCGGATGCCGCCTTGAACAATGCTTGTGGAAGGATGGCGCAGACCTTCCGTATGATAAAGTAAATAGTTGGAAATGTATTACTACCAACTTACCTTCTCGCCACCTTCAGCCCGACAAAAAAATACTGCACATTGCATGAAACCATACAAGAAACTTTTTGCTGCTGCGTTGCTGGCTATTGCCTCAGCAGGCCCCTTCTTGCCAACGGAAATCGTTGCAGCCACGCCCAATGCCCTTTCCGATCCGTCGTCAATGCCGGCAGGCGTGTCCTTCGTCGCGCGTGACACCATTGCTCCCGACACGCTCCCCGACATGCTCTCGTCAGACCAGAGCGCCATCACGCCAACCCTTTCCTCCATCCCCAACGACTCCACCACAGCCGCCATCGTCAAGCGTTTGCAAGCGTTGATGGAAAACACCATCTTCGATCGCACGCAGGTGGGCATCTATGTTTACGACCTCACGGCCGATGCCCCCATCTTTGCCCACGGCGAGCACCAGCAGTTGCGTCCCGCCTCGTGTGAGAAACTCGTCACCGCCATCAGTGCCCTCTACCATCTTGGTACCGACTATCGCTACACCACCACCCTAAGCATCGACGGCGAAATCACCGACAGCGTCCTCCACGGCGACGTCTATCTTCGTGGCGGTTTCGACCCGCTTTTCGATCGCAGCGACCTTCTTCAGCTTGTTGATGCCTTACACAGCAACGGCATCCGCCACATCGCTGGTCATGTCTTTTTCGATCGCAGTTTGAAGGACACCGCCGCTATGGGCTGGGGTTGGTGTTGGGACGACGACACCACGCCCCTCACCCCGCTCCTTTATGAGCGCCGTGCAGGTCTTGAGAAGCATTTTCTTGCGGCCTTGCGCCAAGACAGCCTCTTTGATGCTTCGGAGATACGCTACGCAGAGACACCGCGCCGCGCCGTCTCGTTGGCACAGCGCATGCACACCATCGACCAAATTCTCCTGCCCATGATGAAGAAGAGCGACAATCTTTTTGCCGAATCCCTCTTTTATCAGATGGCGGCACAGAGTGGCCACCCATACGCCAACCACAAACGTGGCAGCCGCCTTGTCTCGCAGTTTCTTGGTCACATCGGCATTAGCAGCAACACCTACCAAGTGGCCGACGGCAGTGGGCTCTCGCTCTACAACTATCTCACGCCGCAACTCCTCGTGACGGCTCTTCGCTATGCCTATCGTGATGAGAGAATCTACCGCCACCTCCTTCCCTCGCTCCCCATCGCTGGCGAAGACGGCACCCTCCAGCGCCGCATGACTTCTGGTGCGGTTCGCGGCAACGTGCGTGCCAAGACCGGCACCGTCGAAGGCGTCAGTTCGCTGGCGGGCTATCTGACGGCTCCCAACGGCCACACATTCTGCTTTGCCATCATCAACCAAGGCATCCGCCACACTTCCACCGGCCGCAACTTCCAAGACCGCGTCTGCCGCGCCATGACAGAAGAATAAGTAATCGTGCCATTACTAAATGTGCGCTTGCCTTCTTGCATTTGCTTTTCGATGGGGTGATACTAATTTGAAAATAATTTAGTATCTTCGCGACAGACAATTAATATAGAACATCATGATGAGGCAAGCATACAAACAAGTGCCCTACGGGGTGTCGGATTTCATAACGGTTGTGACGCAGAATCTCTATTATGTGGACAAAACCATGTATATCCCTCAGTTGGAAGAAGAGGCCCGCTTTCTCTTCTTCACCCGTCCGCGCCGCTTTGGGAAGAGCCTCTTCATCAATATGCTTCGTGCTTATTACGACAGCTCAAAGAAAAAAGATTTCCAAACCCTTTTCGGAAATCTCTGGATTGGCAAGCATCCCACTCCGTTGCAAGGTGCTTTTCAGGTCCTCTATCTTGATTTCTCGCAGGTGGGTGGAAGCATTGATGTCGTTGAAGAAAGATTCAATGAATATTGTTGCATCTGTTTGAACGACTTTATGGATTCCTACGGGGATGCCTATCCCGAAAACATGCGTCGCGACTTTTACGAAAGCAAAAGTGCCGGTGCGAAATTGGCCATGCTCGATAAAAAAGCTAAGGCCATAGGCTTGCCGCTTTACCTTATCATAGATGAATACGACAACTTCACGAACACCATTCTCAATGAAAAAGGCGAAGCCGTTTACCATGCCATTACGCACGCAGACGGGTTCTATCGTGATTTCTTCAAGAAGTTTAAGGGGATGTTTCAGCGCATCTTTGTGACGGGCGTGAGTCCTGTCACGCTCAACGATGTGACGAGCGGTTTTAATATTGGTTGGAACATCTCTGTGAAGGCGGAATACAACGAGATGTTGGGATTCAGCACGGAGGATGTTCGCGTCATGTTCAATTATTACAAGGAAATCGGCAAAATGCCTGCTGGTTGCGACGTGGAGTCCATGATCAACGAGATGAAGCCTTGGTACGACAACTATTGTTTTGCTGAAGGTTCGTTGAAAAACAAAAACCGCGTCTTCAATAGCGACATGGTGCTCTACTTCCTGCGTAACGTCATGAGTACGGGGCAGGCACCAAAGCAAATGATAGATCCCAACACCATGACCGACTATGGCAAGATGAAACAACTCTTGCAGTTTGACAAACTGGATGGCGACCGCAAGGGCATGATTCGTGAAATTGCCGAAAAGGGGCAGATTGTCACGCCGCTCTATGAGAGTTTCTCCGCCTTTCAGATTCCCGACCCAGATATTTTCCCGAGCCTTTTGTTTTATTATGGCATGTTGACCTTCAAGGACACGCGTGGAGAATATGTTGTTTTGGGCATTCCCAACAATAATGTCCGGCGGCAGTATTATGGCTATCTTTTAGAGGAATATCAAGCCGTCAGTCCGGTAAACACGCTGGATTTGGGTAAGGGTTTCTATGAAATGGCCTATGAAGGAGTGTGGCGTCGCTGTCTGCAATTCATGGCTGATGCCTATGCCAAAGTCTCGTCAGTTCGCGACGGCATTGAGGCAGAGCGCAATTTGCAGGGTTTCTTTATGGCCTATCTCAACCTGACGAATTATTATTACACGGCACCTGAGTTGGAACTCAATCATGGCTATTGCGATTTCTTCCTTCTTCCAGACCTCACGCACTACAAGACGAAGCACAGCTATATTCTCGAACTCAAGATGCTGCCGAAAGGCGCTTCGGATGCTGCGGCCCGAAAACAATGGGAAGAGGCTGTTGAGCAAATCAACGGATATGCCGAAGCTCCACGCGTGGAAGCGTTGCGTCAAGGCACCACGCTTCATAAAATCATTATGCAGTTCGACGGCTACACGCTAAAACGCATGGAAGAGGTGTAGCCTTCTAAGTGGGTGTTCAATACAGCAAAAGCAACAACAGCGAAGATGCCTGGGAAACGAAAACTCAAATCGTTTCCCAGGCATCTTCGCCTGTTTTATTGTGCTTGTAGGGCATGAGAGAACATCCCTACGGGAAATCTGTTGAAATCGTGATGAGCGGTGTTCCAGCCGTGCTTAGAGCATCGCTGCAATGGCTCCGATGAAGGCGATGAGGATGATGATGCCGATGAAGGAGATGACGAGACCAGCGATGGCCAAACCGCGAGGTGCTCTAAATACACCGATAAAGGAGAAGATGACGCCGAGCAACCAGAGAATCCAGTCGAGGATTGGAATCCAGCAGAGGATGAGGCCGATGAGGGCGAGAACGAAACCGGCGGTGCCAATACCATTTGACTTGGGGGCAGGGGCCTGCTGGATGGTAACCATCCGAAACCCACCGTCTTGTACGTTCCCCAATATGTGGCGAACTTTGTGTCCAAAAAGTCATGTTCAATT
>UQCW01000055.1 GCA_900539625.1 uncultured Prevotella sp. | reverse complement strand
GCCCCTATCCTGGAATATGAGCCCCTTTCAGGGGCAGCGGCGCAACTGCCATGTTATTTGGCTCAAAACCGCACAGATACTTTTCTTGATTTTGAACACCCTAGGACATAGGGCGGCAAAGCGTTGAAATTCCTCCTGGTAAAATAGAGTGGGTTGGGAGAGCGGAGAAGATAGTCTGGTGTGTGGTATATTGTTGATAATGAGTTGGAAAATGTTATTCTGATGCTTGCGTGATTTGTCTTTTTAGCAGTCCCCGCGTGCGTATTTAGCATTTTCACCATTACTAAATAACAATAAAAAGTAATTTTAAAAAGGCCACTCCAAAATAAATTGTTAAATTTGCGTGATTTACAGAGTTTATAAGAATAAATCATATAAGAAAAACAACCGATGAACGTGATTACTAAGACCGTCGCGTTGCCTGATGGAAGAACCATCAGCATCGAGACTGGTAAGTTGGCCAAACAGGCCGACGGTGCTGTCATGCTGCGCATGAACAACACGATGCTGCTTGCCACAGTCTGTGGCGCCAAAGACGCTGTCCCCGGCACTGACTTCATGCCCCTCCAGTGTGACTACAAGGAAAAATATTCTGCCGCAGGCCGTTTCCCCGGCGGTTTTACCAAGCGTGAAGGCCGCGCTTCCGACTACGAGATTTTGACGTCTCGTCTCGTTGACCGTGCCTTGCGCCCACTTTTCCCGAGCGATTATCATGCAGAGGTGTATGTCAACATCACGCTCTTCTCAGCCGATGGCGTTGACATGCCTGACGCACTCGCTGGTTTCGCCGCTTCTGCTGCTCTGGCCTGCTCCGACATTCCTTTCGAAGCTCCCATCTCTGAGGTGCGCGTAGCCCGCATCAACGGCGAATATGTCGTTGACCCGACATTCGAACAGCTCGCCAACGCCGATATGGACATCATGGTCGGTGCCACCGAAGAAAACATCATGATGGTGGAAGGCGAAATGGACGAAGTGCCTGAAAGCGCTCTGCTCGAAGCTTTGAAGGTGGCCCACGAAGCCATCAAGCCGATGTGCCGTTTGCAGAAGGAACTTGCCAAGGAACTCGGCACTGACGTGAAGCGCGTATATTGCCACGAAGTAAACGACGAAGAACTCCGCCAGCAGGTGAAGGACGAATGCTACGCTCCGGCTTATGCCATTGCTGAAGCAGGCGACCACGACAAGCACCAGCGCGAAGAAGCTTTCGAGAAGATTCGTGAAGACTTCAAGGAACGCTACGTTGCTGCCCACGCCGACCTCTCGGCTGATGAACTTCAGGAAAAGAACGACCTCATCGATCGCTACTACCACGATGTTGAGCGCGATGCCATGCGCCGTTGCATCCTCGACGAAGGCAAGCGTCTTGATGGCCGTAAGACAACAGAAATCCGCCCAATCTGGTGCGAAATCGACCCGCTGCCAGGACCTCACGGTTCTGCCATCTTCACCCGTGGTGAAACCCAGTCGCTTTCAACCTGTACGCTTGGAACCAAGCTCGACGAGAAGATGGTTGACGATGTGCTCGACAAGAGCTACATGCGCTTCCTCCTCCACTATAACTTCCCTCCATTCTCAACCGGTGAAGCCAAGGCTCAGCGCGGTGTTGGCCGTCGCGAAATTGGTCACGGCCACTTGGCATGGCGTGCGCTCAAGGGTCAGATTCCTGCCGACTTCCCATACACAGTGCGTGTCGTAAGCGACATTTTGGAATCAAACGGTTCCAGCTCAATGGCCACTGTCTGCGCTGGTACTCTGGCTTTGATGGACGCTGGTGTGCCCCTCAAGGCTCCTGTGAGCGGTATCGCCATGGGGTTGATCAAGAATCCAGGTGAAGACAAATACGCTGTCCTCTCTGATATCCTCGGCGACGAGGACCACTTGGGCGACATGGACTTCAAAACCACTGGTACTGCCAAGGGTTTGACCGCCACCCAGATGGACATCAAGTGTGACGGACTTTCTTATGAAATCCTCGAGAAGGCTCTCATGCAGGCCAAGGCCGGTCGTGAGTACATCCTCGGCAAACTGACAGAAACTATTGCCAAACCGCGTGCTGACTTCAAGCCACACGTTCCACGCATCGAAGCCTTCGAGATTCCTAAGGAATTCATTGGAGCCGTTATCGGCCCGGGCGGAAAAATCATCCAGGGCATGCAGGAAGAAACCGGTGCCACCATCACGATTGATGAAGAAGACGGCGTAGGCAAAATCCAGGTATGCGGTGCCAACAAGGCTGTCATCGACGCTGCCGTTGCCAAAATCCGCGCCATCGTTGCCATCCCCGAAGTGGGAGAAGTTTACGATGCCAAGGTCATCAGCATCATGCCTTACGGCTGCTTCGTTGAGTTTATGCCGGGCAAGAAAGGCTTGCTCCACATCAGCGAAATCGCTTGGAAGCGCTTGGAAAGCGTTGAAGAGGCCGGCATCAAGGAAGGCGACCACATCACCGTGAAGCTCCTCGAAATCGACGAGAAGACTGGTAAGTTCCGTCTCTCACACCGCGTTCTCGAAGAGAAGCCCGAAGGTTGGGAAGAACGTTCTGCCCGTCCTGCCCGTCGTCCGCACCGCGAAGGTGGTGAAGGCCGCGGTCCGCGCCGCCAGTAATGCACACCATTGTCACAGCCATGCTACTAAAGAGCCGCATGGCCAGGCATTCCACTCATGAGAAATGAATGAAATGTACACCATAGCATCAAAAGTCCCCATAGTCCGACATCGGATTGTGGGGATTTTTTCGTTTATGCAACGTAAGACTTTTCTGAGGGCTGAGGCTTGACTTCCGAGGGCTGAAATTTGACTTTCGAGGTAGGATGTTCAAAATCCAGACCCCCAAAAAGGTTGGTAGAGAGGCGACAGCGCCTCTGAAGGGTAGGGTGTTCAAAATCTCAAAAATCTGCGTTTTTGCTAAATAATAAGGTGCGACGAAGCCCTGGGGCGAAGCACTGTAGCTCACTTTGCTCGCAAAGTGAGGGGGACGAATATTGTGGCGGCCAAGCACGAGCTGAAAATCCAACAAAGTCATGTCCCAGAGCGTTGGTCATGTTTGCTACGTGTTCGTGGCCCTCACTTTGCGAGCAAAGTGAGCTACAATGCTGGCGCCGCAACAGATGATTATGCTGGCGCAGCGTAAATTTCCGCTGCGAGGGCGCTACCGCTAAGCTTGATTTTCTCTGGATTTTTAACGCCCTACTTTCGAAGGGCGAGGCCATTCTTTCCGCGTTGCAGTCCGCTTCCTGTGCTCCCATGTCTTTTCCCCGGCTCCCTATGCCCGTCAGCGAATCTGGGGGCAGACGCGGACGTATCTGCTCCCAGACGCGTTCGTCTCTGCCCCCAGATTCGCTTGCGTCTGCCCCCGCGTTCGCTTGCGTCTGCTCCCGCGTTCGCTGGCAGGCATAGGGCGAGTTCTTGGAAAAAAACATGGCGTTGCGTCCCGATGAGGCCCTGGCGTTTCAAAATACGTTTGTCTCCGTCCGTGTCGGGGCATTCTGCGGTTTGCCTCCTGTCTTGTGCCACGAAAATATGCCGTGCAGAAACAAACATTAAAAAAAGCCGAGATATTCCGCCAAACTCCCAAAAATTATTGTTACTTTTGCCTGTAAGTATATACTTGCGTAAAAAATCATAAAAGTCATGACGCTCGACGATATTAAATCAGTATATTTTGTCGGTGCAGGAGGCATCGGCATGAGTGCCCTTGAACGTTATTTCCTTGCTGAGGGAAAGTGCGTTGCGGGTTACGACCGCACATCTTGCGAACTCACGGAGACGCTCCGCAAAGAAGGTGCCGACATTCATTACGAAGACAACGTGGAACTCATTCCTGAGTGCTGCCGCGACAAGGCCACTACATTAGTGGTATTTACGCCTGCCATCCCATCAGACCACAAAGAATTGGCCTATTTCCGCAACAACGGTTTCGAGGTGCAGAAACGTGCCCAGGTGCTCGGACTCCTGACGCGCCACTCCAAAGGACTCTGCGTGGCCGGAACCCACGGAAAGACCACCACTTCAACCATGGTGGCACACCTGCTCCACCAGAGCCATGTGGAATGCAACGCTTTCTTGGGCGGCATCAGCAAAAATAGTGGTACGAATTTCCTGCTCTCAGAGAAAAGTCCGTATGTCGTGATAGAAGCCGACGAGTTCGACCGCTCCTTCCATCATCTGCGCCCCTTTGCCACTGTCATCACTGCCACGGATGCCGACCATCTTGACATCTATGGAACTGAGGAGGCTTATCTGGAGAGCTTCACAAAATACACCAGCCTCATCCAACCGGGCGGCGCGTTAATCGTTCATTGCGACTTGAAGATGAAAGAGGCCTTGCAAGACGGCGTGCGTCGCTACGACTACAGCCGCGACAAGGGCGATTTTCATGCTGAAAACCTGCGCATCGGTGGCGGACGCATCGTGTTTGACTTCGTCTCGCCGTTTGGCAATATCAAGGATGTTGAACTCGGCGTGCCCGTGAGCATCAACATCGAAAACGGCATCGCCGCTATGGCGCTCGCCCAGATTGCCGGTGCCACGGAAGAGGAAATCCGCCGCGGCATGCTGAGCTTTGAAGGCGTTGTGCGCCGCTTCGATTTCAAACTTAAAACCGACCGCATCGTCTTCTTGAGCGACTATGCCCACCATCCAGCGGAAATCCGCCAGAGCGTGCTCTCGTTGCGCGAAGTGTTTGACGGACGCAAGCTCACCGCCATTTTTCAACCCCACCTCTACACCCGCACCCGCGATTTCTACAAGGATTTTGCCAACAGTCTTTCGTTGCTCGACGAGGTGATCTTGACGGAAATCTATCCGGCCCGCGAACAGCCCATCCCCGGCGTGACCAGTCAGATTATCTTCGACGAACTGCGCCCCGACATGCAACGCCGCATCTGCCAAAAGACCGACGTGCCGCAAATCGTTGAAAACGAGGATTTCGATGTGCTCATCGTGCTCGGAGCTGGCGACCTCGACAATTATTGTGATGAAATAACAGAAATTTTGAAACGAAAATATTGCTGATGCCAGCACGGGCGGTACAGACCGCCTGAGCCGCGGGGGAGGAAAGCGTCTTTCAAGACCTTCCTCCGCTTGCAGCCAAAGGCACGTAAAATCCCGCAGAATTGCTATGAAGACATTCTTTAAACTGCTCGTATTGTTGGGGGTCGTTGCCTATCTCTTCTATGTCTTTGCCGACATATCTGGGAAAAGAGACAGCACGCGCTGCAAGGAGGTGAACGTGATCATCGTTGACAGCAGCTACGCGGGATTCATCAACGCCGATGAAGTGGTGCGTATCTTGAAAAAGGAGAAGATTTATCCTGTGGGCCAGTTGATGGAGGAGGTCAATGGCGACAGTCTGGAGAAAGCACTGGAGAAAAACTCGTTCGTGAGCATCGTGAAGTGCTATAAGACACCGGGAGGCCGCGTCAACATCAACATCTCGCAGCGACTGCCCATCCTGCGCATCAAAGCCGACAACGGCGATGACTATTACATTGACAACAAGGGCGTGGCCATGATGCCCGAAAACTATACGGCCGACGTGGCTGTGGCAACGGGACGCATCAGCAAACGCTATGCTGCCAAAAACCTGGTCCACCTGGCTCGCTATCTCCACACGAACGACTTTGCCAACGACCTCGTGGAGCAAATCAACGTGGCGCCCGACGGCAGGGTGGCGCTCATCCCGCGCATCGGCTGCCAGGTGATCCAAATGGGAAAGCTCGACTCGCTGACCCTGAGGACGCAGATGCAAAACTTGCGCGTGTTTTACGACAAGGTGCTGCCGACTGTTGGGTGGAACACCTATCGCGAAATCAGTTTGGAATTCAACAACCAGATTGTTTGCAAGAAAAACTGATGCCTGAAGCTCCGCTTTGGAGAACGGGCGGACGTAGCGCAGGAAAACGACCGCAACGCAAAGCCGTGTCGGCGCCGTGATGCTGGCACGCTGAAGAAAGACGCTATAAGTAGGTGTAAAAAAATAATGCTCTTGGCATAAATCATAAAAAGAGTTTTGACCACCCACTTGTTATTTTAAGAAAGAAACCTCAAAGGCCCGAGAGCCGTTTCGCCAAGCAATCGTCTTGCACGTGGAAAACTCAAAGGCCAACGCCTAATAACACTCTATGAATATGACAAATGACGACTTCATCGTAGCAATAGAACTCGGTTCGTCCAAGGTGACGGCTATTGCTGGGCAGAAACAGCCTGACGGTGCCATCAAAGTCCTCGCATACGCACAAGACCCTTCGGAATCGTTCATCCGCAAGGGGTGTATCAACAATTTCAACAAGATGACGTCGTGCGTTGACAGCATCAAGCAGAAATTGGAAAATGCCCTCGGACGCTCCGTTGCCAGCTGCTATGTCGGCATCGGCGGCATGGGCATGCACACCGTGGCCAACACCGTGACGCGACATCTCGGCGAGAAGCAACTCATCACCGCCGAAATGGTCAACAACGTGAAGGATTCCAATAACAGTATGCCTGGAAACGACCGCGAAATCCTCGAGGTGATACCGCAGGATTACCAGCTCGGCACGCAGGTGGTGGCCGACCCCATCGGCATCGCGTCTGACGTGATTGAAGGACACTTCCTCAATATCATCTCCAACACGAGCGTGTCGGAAAGCGTTTACAACTGCTTCCGCAGTGCTCATCTCAACGTGGTGGGCATGCCCATCACGGTCCTCGCTCTGGCCGACGCCATCTTGACGGAGCCGGAGAAGCGCTCAGGATGCGCCTTCGTGGACATGGGTGCGGAAACCACTTCCGTGGCCATCTTCAAGAACAATATTCTCCGCCATTTCGCCGTCATCCCTCTCGGTGGCGCCAACGTCAACCGCGACCTCTGCACACTGCAAATTGAGGATTCGGAGGCTGAACAGCTCAAACGCAAATATGCCACGGCTTACAGCAACGAGGAGGAAGACAAGCACGAACCTGTCACGCTGGGCGACGGTCGCACCGTGAAGTATGAAGAATTCAATGGCCTGGTGGAAGCACGCATGGAGGAAATCATCCTCAACATCAAGCACCAGATTGCCCTCTCCAAATACGACGACTCGAAGCTCGTCAGCGGCATCGTGGTGACTGGTGGCGCCGCCAATATGAAGAACATCGACAAGGCCTTTGCTGCCTTCACCGATTTCAGAAAGGTGCGCTTCGTGAAGAACACCCGTTTGCAAACGCGTCTTGAAAGCAAACCATCGTCGTCTTTCAATGCCGACGGCTCATTCAATGCCGCCATCGCCCTCATCGATAAGGGCGAAATCAATTGCTGCGGCGGTGTGATCGGACAGGAGGGCAATGCGTTTGAACAGCAGGCGCAGGGCGGAAATGTCCAGACGGAGAATGATTTCTCACAGCAGGGCATGCAGCAGACCTTGGCGGGCACAGGCCAGCAGGGTGTGCAGAATGTCACCATCGGTGGCCATCAGAATGCAGCCCAGACGCAGACGGTTGCTCAGGGACAGCAGAACGGCCAGACAACAGATGTCGAAACCGAGGAAACTTCTGAAAGAGAGACCAAGAAGCCTAAGCAGAAGAGCGGCATGTTTGGTCGCATCTCGAGCATCTTCAAGAAAGTGACCAATGCTGCAGGCAACCTCGTCAATGATGATGACGACCGCTTTATGGCGTCGCGCAAAGATAAGTAGGTGCTCAAAATTAGTTTATACTATCCATGTAGGGATAAGCCAGTTTAATATTGCCTTGCCGCATTCTTTTGCCCCTACAACTGTCTTTCATCAGTCACGTAGCCCGCTACGCTCCTTCTTCAAGACAGCTGTAGGAACAAAATAATACGACAATTCAATATAAACTAATTCTGAACACCTACTTAAAGAATAAGTGTTGGCCAAACCATGACCAAACCGGTTCCCAGCGGCAAATGGGTGCCGCAGAGAAATCAGTCCGGTTAAAAAAACAACTCCTAAACGATTCATAGCTTTATGTCAGATAACAACGAATTGCTCGATGTGGGCATGCCTTCAACATCTCCTTCAATCATTAAGGTCATCGGCGTTGGAGGCGGTGGCGGAAATGCCGTCAACCACATGTACCGTGAGGGTATTCACGATGTCAATTTCGTACTTTGCAACACCGATAGCAAAGCATTGATGGACTCTCCCGTTCCCGTTCGTCTCCAACTCGGAAAAGAAGGACTCGGCGCGGGAAACATCCCGGCAAAGGCCCGCGAAGCCGCCGAAGAAAGCGTTGAAGACATCCGCCAGATGCTCAACGATGGCACCAAGATGGTGTTCATCACCGCTGGTATGGGCGGCGGTACGGGCACAGGCGCCGCACCAGTCGTTGCTCGCGAAGCCAAGAATATGGGCATTTTGACGGTGGGCATCGTCACCATCCCGTTCCGCTTCGAAGGTAATAAGAAAATCGACCAGGCCCTCGACGGCGTTGACGAAATCTCAAAGCACGTTGACGCCTTGCTCGTCATCAACAACGAACGTCTGCGCGAAATCTATCCCGACCTCAATGTGCTCAGCGCCTTCGAAAAGGCCGACAACACTTTGAGCGTGGCTGCGCGAAGCATCGCTGAAATCATCACCATGCACGGCATCATCAACCTCGACTTCCGTGACGTCTGCACCGTCTTGAAAGACGGCGGTGTGGCCATCATGTCTACGGGATTCGGCGAAGGCGAAAACCGTGTGACGAAGGCCATCAACGATGCCCTGCACTCGCCGCTGCTCAACAATAGCGATATTTTCAACTCCCACAAGGTGTTGCTCTCCATCTCTTTCTGCGCAGAAAAGGAAGGCGATTCGCTGATGATGGAGGAAATGAACGAGGTACACGACTTCATGGAGAAATTCCACGACGACGTGGAGACGAAGTGGGGTCTCTCAACCGACCCATCGCTCGGCAAGAAGGTGAAAATCACCATCCTGGCCACGGGCTTCGGCATCTCCAGTGTGCCGGGCATGCAGGAAAAACACGACGCGGAAGACGAGAAGCGCCGCCAACTCGAAGCCGAAAAGGCCGAGGAGAACGACGAGCGCCGTACACAATATTACGACAACCCCAACCGAAAGAGCGGGCAGCGTAAACGTTCGCGCATCTATCTCTTCGGCTTGGACGACCTTGACAATGAAGAGGTGATCTCGCTGGTTGAAATGACGCCGACGTTTAAGCGTAGCAAGGAAGAACTCAACAGCATCAAGAGCAAGACTTACAACAGCGTGGCCGTGGAACCAGAAAGCGACAACACCAACGGTTCGGCGGCGCAGGTGATTTCATTTGCCTGATAAGTCTCCCCTGTTTCCAAAGTAGGATTCCACCCGTTCGGCTGAAGAAAGAAAGGGCTGCCGAGGCTCCCAACGGATGCTTCGGAGCTCATGGCCTTCGGACGCTGAAAATCGCACCACCTAATCCCCAAGTATTCATTCAGAGAATATGTCAGAACTCAACAATACATCAAATCTGTTGGTAGAACCCATCGTTAATCATTCCGCCGAGATCATCAAGGTCATCGGTGTTGGTGGCGGTGGGGGTAACGCTGTGGGGCAGATGTACCGTGAGGGAATTGAAGGGGTTCGCTTCCTGGTGTGCAACACAGACCAAAAAGCCCTCGAAGACTCCGTCGTGCCCGACAAAATTCAGCTCGGCCCCGGTCTCGGAGCGGGCGGCCAGCCTGTCGTTGGCCAGGATTTGGCCGAGAAAAACCTTGACAAGATCGATGCCATCTTCGACGACAAGGTGAAAATGGTGTTCATCACCGCCGGTATGGGCGGCGGCACCGGCACTGGTGCCTCGCCAGTCATTGCTCGCGAGGCAAGGGCCCACGGTGTGCTGACGGTGGGCATCGTCACCATCCCGTTTCTCTTTGAACGTGAACGCCAAATCGACAAGGCGCTCGACGGTCTTGAACGACTGGGCAAGGAGGTGGATGCCATGTTGGTGATCAACAACCAACGTCTCTGCGACATTTACACCGACCTCACTATCATTGATGCTTTCAAGAAAGCCGACCTCACCCTGACAACGGCGGTGCGTTGCATCGTGGAAATCATCGAAATGCACGGACGTGTCGGACTCGACTTCTGCGATGTCAGCAACGTTTTGCGTAATGGCGGTGTGGCCATCATGTCGACTGGTTTTGGCAAGGGCGAGAAGCGCGTCACCAAGGCCATTGAAGAAGCGCTCTATTCTCCGCTCATTAACAACAATAACGTCTATCGCGCCCATAAGATCATTTTGGCCATCACCATCAACCCCGACCCGAAATACGCCTTGCGCATGGAGGAAGTGGGGGAAGTGAACGAATTTATGGCCAAGTTCTCCGACAACATCGAGACCAAATGGGGTCTCGTGACGGACGAGAATATGGGCGAACAGGTGAAAATCACGATTCTCGCCTCTGGATTTAATCTCAACGGGCAGACGGTTGATGATGAATACACGCAGCGTCACGCGGCCATACGTGCCCGCTATTATGACGACGGCGGTCCTATGCGCAAACGCGTGCGCCACAAACACCAGGTGTTTCTCTTCGACACGGCTGACCTCGGCAACGAGCGTCTGGCTGAGGCGGTGAGTGCTTCGCCGACCGACACGCGTACCAGCGGAACGCTCGAATCTTTCTCGCATCTCAAGCAACAACCACTCGGGGATGGTGCTCGCGATGATGCCGAAAACGCTGTGGGGCAGCCAACTGGCTTTTCTGCCAATGGTGCCACAAGAGCGGAGGAGGGGAGTGTTGTCATAGATTTCTCGAACTAATTGATGGTGTCTTCATCCGCCGAAGATTTCGATGCGGATGAAGATGTCTTTTAAATCCCAATATATTATGTCACTTTTTGATCAAGTCAGCAAGGATATTGTTGCTGCCATGAAGGCCAAGGACAAAGTGCGCCTTGAAGCATTGCGTAACATCAAGAAATTTTTCATAGAAGCCAAGACGGCTCCGGGAGCCAACGACACGCTCGATGATGCTGTCGCCCTCAAAATCCTCGCCAAGCTCGCTAAGCAGGGCCGCGACACGGCCGCTCTCTATCACGAGCAAAACCGCCCCGACCTCGCTGAGGAAGAGGAGGCACAGGCCAAGGTGATTGAAGAGTATCTCCCGAAGGCCCTCACGCCGGAGGAACTCGAAGCTGAGGTGAAAGCCATTATTGCTCAGGTGGGTGCAACGAGCGCCAAGGACATGGGCAAGGTGATGGGCGTTGCCAGCAAGCAGTTGGCAGGCCGCGCTGACGGTCGCGCCATTTCGACGCTCGTCAAGCAGCTCTTGGCGTAAGGGAGGCGCAGTTTCCGAGAAGGGCGCAGAATTGGCCGCTCAGGAATCAGCCGCCTTCAGGCAAGGCAATATCAAATCAGTTTCCCCTGCTTTGATAATATAGAATATTTTTGACCACTTATTTATCTATATAAAATAGCCGGATGTAACCAAAAAGACGGGGACATCCGGCTGTTTTAATTATATCGCCGAGTTGCCATAAAAATGTCCGCCTGCGAAAGCCAATTCGCAGGCGGACTTTTTTATGAAGTTTGTTGGCGGAAATCTGGTGCTTGCTCTGCGCCAGATATTCTCCCCTCATTAAACCACTGATGCTTATTTCTTGAAGACCTTAAACAGGCCGCCACCATCAGGGTCGTTGTATATTTTCTTCTCATTCGGTTTCTTGCAAGCCTTGATGGCTTCCAAGTCCGCAGCAGAAGCTTTGCGGAAATTCTTATAGGTGGCGAGGAATCCAGTCACCGTCAGCACTCTTTCGCCATAGGAAGTGCGTTCGAAGACAAACTGCGGTTCGAGCAATACATCGGCATTATTTGCTTTCAGCAACTGGGCGACGAGATTTCCTTGGGCCACTTGCTTTGAGGGTTCGCCCAAGTGGAACGGCCTGAAGCTCCACGTCATCGTCTGTGTGGCTTTCTGTTGGATTTCCAAGTCAGCTACTTCTGGATAGGTCACGACCGTTGACTCTACCATTACAGTGCTGGCCGTCTTCGTAATGGTTGAGCACGACGACATAAAGAGCGCCGCACAGACAGCCGTTAGTAAAAATAACTTTTTCATAACCAGCCCCTTTCTTTATTTGTTTCTGAAATTTTTGTATTTAGCAGGGTAGCCGCTGACTTCAACGCTCTTGTATTTTGAACTAAAGAGCCCCCTTCTCTTTACGAAGGTGAATTCCGGCGCCACAAGCACGTCGGCATTGCCGCTCTTCATGAGCAACTCTTTAACGGCCGTGTTCTGCAAGTTCTTCTTTCCGCCTCTTCTTGCTCTGGCCTCCGTGTAATAAACGTGCTCAACTCTCTGTGAGGAAATCTCCAAGTCGGCCATAGAATTTGTGGTCAAGCCGTTTTCAACGTCTATAGAAGTTGCAGTCTTGGTAATGGTGGTGCAAGAAGCTAAGGCGAAGCTGGCGCACAGGGCAATGAAAATCTTTTTCATGGTTGCAAAAATTTGAGTTGGGTTCCGTTCGGTGCTTGTATATTTAGTTGTGCAGGAACCGTTGACACAGCTAAAACTGCGCTTTTGCGAAAAGCACTTTATAATAATACGCTTGCAAAGGTAAATATTTTTAGAAATATGTGCAAATACTTAAAATTTCCTTCCTGCCTAAGCGGTAGCCTTCTCATGCCAAGCGGTCGTATTTTAAGTTTGTGTGGCAATTTTTTTTTTGATGCTCGCATGCGAGGAATAATGTCCTGCCGCCCCTTAAATCATAAATATTTCTTACCTTTGTTGCTGGAGAACAATCCCCTATTGCAAAGACACAGTATAAATCCAAGTATTCATGATAGTACACGTTGCCAATCCCATTTATGATTCCGTCTTCAAATATATAATGGAAGACGAGCGCATAGCCAAGACTGTGCTTTCTGCGTTGCTGAAGAAAGAGGTCGTACACGTTACGGTGCGTCCACATGAATATGCCAACACCACCCGCAATGCGATTTCCATGTTCCGCATCGATTTCGCTGCAACAGTGGTTGAAGACGACGGTTCGGAGCAAGTCATCTTGATTGAATTACAGAAGACTTGGCTGAACACGGAAACCTTGCGCTTCCGGCAGTATCTGGGCGTGCAATACGGCAACCAGTGCAACATACAGGTGGATTCCAAGGAAGGCTATGCCTATCCGATGGTTGCCGTCTATCTGTTGGGACACCGCGTTGGGAACATAGACACCCCCGTGCTTTACGTCAACCACAAAACATACGACTACGAGGGCGCTGAAGTGGCCGAGGGGATGACCGACCCGTTCGTAGAAAGTCTGACGCACGACAGCATCATTGTGCAAATTCCCTTGCTCAAAGGCCGCGTAAACAACCGTCTGGAAAAAGTGCTAAGCGTTTTCGACCAAAGCAAGACCGACTCGGAAAACAAGCAACTCCTGAACATCGACGAACACAGCTACGAGGATGACGCCGATATGATGTATGTCATCCATCGCTTGACGGCCGCCGCCGCCGATGCCGACATCCGTTCAGACATGAACGTCGAGGATGAATATTTCTCGGCCATAGAAGATCGCGACACGGAAATAATGACGCTGGGCGAGGAACTCAAACAACAGCGAGCGGCGAATAAAAAGCAGGAAGATGCGCTTCGACAGCAGGAAGATGCGCTCCGCCAGCAAAAAGATACGCTTCGCCAGCAGGAAGATACGCTTCGCCAGCAAGACCTCATGTTGAAAAGCATGGTAAAGGCGATGCTTGAGAAGGGAATGTCCATCAAGGAAGTATCTTTACTGGTCAACAAGGACGTGGCGTTCTTGGAGAATCTCATAAAATAATTCAGACAACTTACTTAACTAATAAAGGGGCGTTCTGAAGAATCTGGTAAAGCAAGGGCTGTTTGCAATCAAATGACAGTGAAAGAAAATTTTGAACAACCTGTCCTTTGGCCATTACGAAGGCCAGATTTTTAAGAATACCCTCCGAACCAAAAACGAGACAAGAAATGAAGTTATCAACTGGCTCTTTGTTGGCCTTGGCGCTCGCGCCGGCCATTTCTGCCCAAGCGGCAGGAAAGGGCAAAGACAAAACACCGACGCGCCCCAACGTCATCTTTATCTATGCCGATGATTTGGGCTTCGGAGACCTTGAATGCTATGGTGCCAAGAATGTGGAAACACCAAATGTAAACCGTTTGGCCGCCAATGGCATACGCTTTACCAATGGTTATGCCACTGCGGCCACTTCTACGCCCTCGCGCTATTCTATGCTAACGGGAGAATATGCCTGGCGCAAACCGGGAACGGACGTCGCTGCGGGTAATGCGGGAATGATCATCCGTCCGGAACAGTTCACCATTGCCGATGTGTTCAAGAGCGCTGGTTATGCAACGGCCGCTTTCGGCAAGTGGCACCTCGGCTTGGGCGACAAAACGGCTGAGCAAGATTGGAACGCGCCGCTTGCCACTGGTCCTAACGACCTTGGTTTTGACTATTCCTATATAATGGCTGCAACGGCCGACCGTGTGCCTTGCGTGTTTATCGAAAACGGTTCGGTGGCCAATTACGACCCTTCTGCGCCCATAGAAGTGAGCTATCAGAGGAATTTCCCGGGCGAACCGACGGGGCGTGCCAATCCGGAATTGCTTTACAACCTGAAGCCGAGCCACGGACACGACATGAGCATTGTCAACGGCATCAGCCGCATCGGCTATATGAAGGGCGGCGGCAAAGCGCTTTGGAAAGACGAGAACATCGCCGACTCCATCACCGCGCATGCCGTCAACTTCATCAACCAGCACAAGAAGGAACCCTTCTTCATGTATTTCGCCACCAACGATGTCCACGTGCCACGCTTCCCCCACGAGCGTTTCCGTGGTAAAAACAAAATGGGCTTGCGTGGCGATGCCATCGTGCAGTTCGACTGGACTGTCGGCCAAATCATGGCCGCCCTCGAAAAGGCCGGATTGAGCAAGAACACCCTCATCATCCTCTCGAGCGACAATGGTCCGGTGGTTGACGACGGCTACGCCGACCGCGCAGAAGAACTCCTCAACGGCCACAGTCCAACGGGCAATTTGCGCGGCGGAAAATACAGCGCCTTTGAAGGTGGCACGCGCATTCCGCTCATTGTTCACTGGCCCGCACAAATCAAGGGCGCACAAGAGAGCAACACCCTCGTGTCGCAAATCGATTGGCTCGCTTCGATGGCCAAGCTCGTTGGAGCCCGTATCCCGAAGGGTGCCGCCCCCGACAGCTACAACTATCTCGACAACCTCCTCGGGCGTGCCAACGAAGACCGTCCTTGGATCATCGAGCAGGCTTCAAACCACACGCTCTCCGTTCGTACGCGCAACTGGAAATACATCGAAGGAAGCGACGGCGGCAAGATGATTACGTGGGGCCCGAAGATAGAAACAGGTTATGCCCCCGTTCCGCAGCTCTATAATATGAGCGACGAGACCGAACAGGTGGACGTTGCCGCGAAAAATCCGCAGAAGGTGTTTGAGCTCGAGCGCATCTTGCGTAAGGTGAGAACGCAGACCCTGCGCATCCGCCGTCCGTCCGTTCAGAAATAAACAAATTAAACTCCCAACTATAAGAGGTAGCAAGTTTTCTTGCTGCCTCTTTTGCTTTCTTCGATTGTCTTTTCGTGCGGGCAAACTATGCTTTTCGTCTCGGATTATGTTTTATTAGTCAACGATATAGCTTGGAAATGGAGAAAACTTTTTACCTTTGCAGGGTTTTATAAACATTACGTCGCAGGCATTTGTCCCCAAAGGCAAAGCCCGACCATTCACCAAAAACAGGACATCCGTGAAACAAAAATTATTTCTCACCTTCATCCTTGTCACCTTCGTGACGTTTGCCGCCGTGGCGCAACGCATCACGGGCGTTGTCACCGACTCCAAGACCGGTGAAGCCCTGCCTTTTGCCAATGTCTCCATCGAGGGAGGTAGTTACACGCGCACCAATGAAGCAGGCCGTTATGCCTTGCCCTTCAAGGCCGGAAAAATGCGCGTGTCGATGATTGGCTATGCCACGAAGACCCTGAAGGTGCAGCAGGCCGGTGTCTATAACGTGAAGCTCGACGACAATTCGGCCAAATTCGGAACGGCCGTTGTGACGGGCCATAAGACCAAGTACACGCGCAAAAACAACCCAGCCGTTGAGCTCATGCGCAAGGTGATAGAAGCCAAGAAGATGAGCGACCTCAAGCTCCACGACTATTACTCCATCCACAAATATTCCAAACTCACGTTTGCCTTCAACGACGTCACCGACAAAATCTTCGAGGAAGGCAAATTCAAGAAGATGCCCTTCCTCAAAGACCATGTGGAAACGTGCAACGAAACCGGCAAACTCATCCTCCCCATCTCTGTCGATGAAAACGTGACGCGCGAAATCTATCGCCGCACGCCCCATGCCGACAAGAGCATCGTGCTCGGCCAGCGCAGCAACGGCATCAACGACCTCTTCAATACGGGCGACATTCTCAGCACCGTCCTCAAGGACTGCTTCACCGATGTGAACATCTACGAAGACGAAGTGCGCCTGCTGCAATACCCCTTCGTCAGCCCCATCTCCTCGCGTTCCGGCATCAGTTTTTATCGTTTCTTCATTGAAGACACCACCTACGTCGACAACGCCAAGTGCATCCGTGTCGACTTCACGCCCAACAACGCCCAGGACTTCGGCTTCTCCGGTTCGCTCTACATCCTTGCCGACTCCACCTACCGCATCAAAAAGGCCGACTTGGGCATTCCGCGCCGTTCCGATGTCAATTTCGTTGAGAGCATGCGCGTCATCCAGGAATTTACGCAGCTGCCCTCTGGCGAACAAGTCTTGAAGAGCGACGATATGATTGTGCAGCTAAAGCTCGCCAGCTTCCTGCAGAAATTTCAGGTCAAACGCGTCACGGAATACAGCGATTTCTGCTTCGACCCCATCCCCGACAAGACCTTCAAATTCAAGGGCGACCAGCAAACCGATGTCAACGCCCGCATTCGCCCCGAAGAATTTTGGGCCGAACACCGTTCCGAGGCGCTCACGCAAAGCGAAGACAAGATGGATGTGCTCGTTCGCCAGCTCGAGCGCGTGAAAGGTTTCAAGGCCGTGCTCTTCGTTGCCAAAGCCTTCATCGAAAACTTCGTTGAGACGAGTGTCGACCCCAAGCATCCTTCGAAGGTCGACATCGGTCCTGTCAACACCATGATTTCGCAAAACTTTGTCGACGGCTTGCGCCTCCGCGCCTCGGCCCAGACAACGGCCAATCTCAACCCCCATTGGTTTGCCAAGGGCTACGTGGCCTACGGCTTCAAGGACGAGCGCTGGAAAGGGCTTGGCGAGGTGACCTATTCTTTCAATAAGAAAGCCTATCTGCCGCGCGAATTTCCTGTCAACAACCTCACCTTCACCTACAACCGCGACGTCATGTCGGCCAGCGACAAATTCCTGCCAACCGACAAAGACAACGTCTTCACCTCGTTTAAATGGAAGAAGGTCGACCACATGATGTACTACGAGACCTTCCGCCTCCTTTGGGACCGCGAATGGGAAAACGGTTTGCGCTTCAAGGTGCAGGCCCGCACCGAGCGCGACGAGCCCACGGCGGCGCTCTTCTATCAGAGCCTCGATGGCCTCGGTGTTCCCTCGCAAGACGCTTCGCTCCATCGCAAGTATTTCCGCACAAACGACCTCACGCTCGGCCTCACCTATCAGCCAGGCGCCGTCTGGATTAACACAAAGCAGCGACGCATCACGATGAACCACGATTCGCCCATCTATTCGCTCTCGCACACCTCCGGTCTCTACGAGCAACACGGGCAGAACTACAACTACAACCTCACGGAAGCCAGCATCTACAAACGTTTCTGGCTTGCCTCATGGGGAAAAATCGACACCTACTTGAAGGGCGGCGTGCAGTGGAATAAAGTGCCGCACCCCTTGCTCGTGATGCCGGCGGCCAACTTGTCGTATATCATGGAGGACAACACCTTCAACCTCATCGACAACATGGAATTTCCAACCGACCGCTATGCCTCGCTCATGCTCTCCTGGGATATGAACGGAAAAATCCTCAACCGCATCCCCCTCATCCGCAAGCTCAAGTGGCGTGAATACATCGGTGCCAATGTGCTCTGGGGAACGCTGACCGACAAAAACAATCCGCTCCTCGAGAAGAACGCCAACGACAACCGCCTCTTCTACTTCCCCGGCCATTTCAACCCCGACGGCACTTTCACCAGCCAGTCCTCCGTGCTCGACAGCAAGAAACCCTACGTGGAAGTCGTTGCCGGCATCCACAACATTTTCAAGGTCGTACACGTAGAATACGTTCGCCGCCTGACCTACACCGAGCGTCCTGACATGCAGAAATGGGGCATCCGCTTCATGTTCCGCGTGACATTCTGATAGGTTGTGCGCCCGTAACTTTCGCCGCGAGCGGCCTGAAAGGTAGGGCGTTCAAAATCCAGAATAATCTGCGTTTTTTGCCAAATAGCATGGCGGTTGCGGCACCGCTGCCCCTCAAAGGTAGTGTGTTCAAAATTCCGAAAGAATCAAGATTGGTAGAGAGGCGACAGCTGCCCCTGTAAGGGGCTCATATTTAGGGTAGGGGCTTGCCCCTACCTCTT
>UQCW01000054.1 GCA_900539625.1 uncultured Prevotella sp. | reverse complement strand
AGGGGCAGCGCCGCAACCGCCATGCTATTTGGCTCAAAACCGTGCGGTTTTTTTCAAGATTTTGAACACCCTACCTTTCAGGGACAGCGCTGCAACCGTCACTTGCTATTGGGCCAAAAACCGCGCAGAGTTTTTTCCGGATTTTGAACACCCTACCTTACAGGGGCGAGGTTCATTAATAGGGCCCAAAAGGTAGGGGCAAGCCCCTACCCTAAATATGAGCCCCTTTCAGGGGCGCTGGCGCCTCTTTACCAACCTTGATTTTATGGAATTTAGAACACCCTACCTCAGACGGCGTAACAACGAATTAAACGAATTTACGAATTTCAAGGACGCAGAAAGGGGCGAAGCACTGTAGCTCACTTTGCTCGCAAAGTGAGGGGGACGAATATTATAGCGAACACGCCGCAAAGGAGCGGGCTTATAGCGGACCTATAGCGAACTTGAAGCATTTTCGCGACGTGATCGTGGCCCTCACTTTGCGAGCAAAGTGAGCTACAGCGCTTCGCCGCAGTGAGTGGCGCAATGCTGGCACCGCAATAGCTCCCCACTCTCCAGACATATCTATAATCATTCCCTCGAGAAGCCATACATATTATCTGCTCGCGGCCGAAGGTAACGCTGCTCGCGGCCGAAGGTAGCACGAATCGCGGCCAAAGGTAATGCGACTCGCGGCCGCGAGTAGATAACTTATCATAGGGCTTAGGAAAACTGCAATCTTGCAGATCGCTCAGGCTGAGGAGACATAGGTATAAAAAAAAAGCAAACACGCGTCTCACGACGAATGTTTGCCTCACAGAACTTATATAGAGATGAAAAAACTATTCTATTTTTTGAGGGATTCTTGTTATCCCTTTTTGACAATGCAAAGGTATAAAACAGATTTTATTTACCCAAACAAAAAAGCATGTTTTTTTGCCGAATAAATATTTTTTATCACTGCAAAAGTTTTATTTCATTTTCTCCTAAGGTGATGCGGTGTTTGCTATAGAGCGTTCCGACTGCACGCTTGAAGGTTTTCTTGCTGACAGAGAAGCGGTTAGCTATTTCTTCGGGCGTACTGCGGTCGGTGTAAGGAAGGGTACCGCCGTTGGCTTCCAACTCATCGAGCAAGACATCGGCAAAATCGCGGAAACGACTTTTTCCGATGCGCTCCAGAGAAATGTCAAGTTTGCCGTCGGGACGCAGTGTGACCACCGTTCCGCGCAGCGTGTCGCCCATTCGCGGTGTCTGTCCGTAAATCTGATTATCGTAAACCAAGCCGGCATGGGCGTTGTCGACAATCACCTTGAAGCCGAGGGGCGTGCGGCCCTGCACGAGCAGTTCAACATCTTTGCCGCGATAATAGTCGGCTGAAGAAGCCGGCGTGAGATAGCGGTCGACTTTGGCCGTGCCAACGATGCGGCGCGTTGACTCGTCGATGTAGATATACACCACGTAACTTCTCCCCTGCTCCATCTTCGTTTTCTGTTCACGGAAAGGCACGAAGAGGTCTTTCATCAAGCCCCAGTCGAGGAAAGCGCCATATTCGTTCACCCACGACACGCGCAGGCAGGCAAACTGTCCGACAACGGCACGAGGCTGTTCGGTGGTGGCAACGAGACGCTCGCTCTGGTCGAGATAGACAAAAACGCGCACGCGGTCGCCAGGGTGCATCTCGCGCAAGACGTAACTTTTTGGCATGAGCACTTCGCCCACGTCACCTCCGTCGAGATAGGCGCCGTGGTCTGTGAATCTAACGATGACGAGTTCGTTCCAGTTTCCTAATTTAAGCATGGTTTGAAGGGTCTTGTTCTGCAGCCTCAGCGGCAGCGGTGTTGGATGTTTCTGTGGTCTCCTCGGGTTGCATGCGCGAACTTTCCGAAACGATGCGGCCGTCGGCCAGATGGATGGTGCGGTCGGTGAGCGCAGCGAGTTCTTCATCGTGCGTGACAATCACGAAGGTCTGTCCGAATTTATCGCGCAAGTCGAAGAAGAGCTGATGGAGCTCGGCCTTGTTGTGGCTATCGAGGCTTCCAGAGGGTTCGTCGGCAAAGACCACGTCGGGCTCGTTCATCAGCGCCCTCGCCACTGCCACGCGCTGGTTTTCTCCGCCAGAGAGTTCGGCGGGCTTGTGGTTGGCGCGGTCGGCGAGCTTCAGATATTCAAGGAGCTGCAAGGCCCGCTGACGCGCTTCGCTCTTGTTTCGCTTGGCAATCAGGGCCGGAATCATCACGTTTTCAAGCGCAGTGAACTCAGGCAGCAGTTGATGAAACTGGAAGACAAAGCCGATGTGTTCGCAGCGGAAACGCGCGAGCTGGCGGCGGTTGAGTTTCAGGACGTCGTGTCCGGCAATGGAGAGCGAACCAGCATCGGGTTTGTCGAGCGTTCCCATAATTTGCAGCAAGGTGGTTTTACCAGCACCGCTGGGACCGACAATGCTGACCACTTCGCCTTTCCCGATGTGAAGGTCGATGCCCTTGAGCACTTCGAGTTGGCCAAAGGATTTATGTATGTTGTGTATGTCTATCATGAGATATGTCTTGTTCTGAGTGCAAACTTACCACTTTTTGGGCTTTGGCACAAGGCATGCTCAGTATTTTCTGAACGTGAGACGGGAGGTTTCCGTTGAGAGCACGAGGCGCGAGGACGAAAGATGGTCGAAATGGAAACGTCCGGAAGGGCTGACACCATAGGCGCTCAGGGCCGACGGGGCAACGAGGCTGTCGTAGGGCGAAGCGTAGATGTTGAGCATCACGAGGCTGTCGGTCGTGGTGCGAAACGTGGCCAGGAAGAAGTCGGGCTGGCTCATGCGCTGCGTCTTCATGAGTTTTCCCTGGAAGGTGTAGAAAATGCTGTCGGCATTGGTGGCGACGAGGCTGCCATCGCTGAGACGCTCCCATGAGATGAGCTGCCAATTGCCGCCGAGGTCGCCGTTGTCGTCCATCTTCTCGCAGGAGGACACGCCGGCAAGGCCGGCAAACGCCAAGGTGCACAGGATGATATAAAGAATTTTCGCTTTCATCTGTTTGTTTTCGTTTTAGAGGTGAAGCGGCGGCGGGTCAGAAGCGGCCCGTTTTGCGCAGCGTGAGCATGCCGCCGAAACTGTTACCGATGAGGCTGCAACCGTTGGAACCGACTGCTGCCGAGAAAGAAAGGCCATGAAAATGACGCGGGGCATAGTCGGCCTGCGCCATGAAATAGTTGGCAAACTGCGGCTTGATGTTTGGCACTTCATAGCTGCCCAGCGACCGCACATGGGAGAAGAGGAGGCGGTAGGAAAGTTCGGGAAGCGGCTGGCCGGAGAGGCCGAAATGGTGGGCGGTGATGCGATTGTGCTTGAACTTGATTTCTCCGTTCTCGTTATAGACTGGCGAGAGCAACAAGGGGTTGCCCATTGCCTGTCCCCAATGTTGCCAGGCACCATAGAAACTGTGGTTGTAATAGTTGTCAAGACCGCTGATTTGTATGCCGAGCTCTGGTGTGGCATCGTGGTAAAGGCCGCCCGTCTGGTCGGTGGTGCGCAAATGTTCGTAGAGCACGGTCGAGACGAAGGGGTTCTTCGGCAACGTGGCCTCAACGCCCCAAAGCATGTCTTTCCAACCGTATTCCAGGAACATCTGCGAATGGTCTTCAAAGAAATGTTCGGCATAGCCCTTGAGGTTCCAGTCTCTCCCCTTCCAATTCAACTGAAAATGCCAACTGCCGAGCTGGTTGCCTTCGTTGTTGAGGTAGGCGCCGTCGAAGGCATCACTGCCGCCAGGGATGAAGGCGTGCCAGAAACTCTTGAAGCCGTGGCCCATATTGACGTGGGAATTGTCGAAGGTGGGGTCGTCGGTGCGACGGCCGACATTCCAGGCTTCGCCACCAAACTGGGCAGACATTTCCAAGCCGCCGATGAAGGAGAGCGGGAATTTCTTCTCGTTGCCGATGCGCAGGAAACCGGCTTTGCTGTGGTAGAGCGCATTGGCCGAATAGAGGGCGCCCTCTGGATGCGTTTCGCGCTGCCAGCGGTTGTCGGTGAAGAGGCCGTAGGCCAAATGACCCTTGACGGCCAGCCAATTGTGGGTGCCAGGAATCGCCCAGAAATCGGGCAGTTCCACCCTCACCTGCGGCACAGGCCGCGCATTGACGCTCTGCGTGAGGCCACCCGACGAGAGGGCCGCGTTTTTGAGCGACTCTCCACGCTCCTTGGCGCCGACACTGAGGCGAAAGGCTCGCAGGTCGACATCGAAATAAAACTGCTGCACGACGGCTTTGCTGGTATAATTGGCGGGGACGGCGAGGTCGAGACCGTAGCCAACACGCCAAAGGCGGGTGCTGTCGGCCTGCGTGCTGCGCTGAACGCGAGCACGGATATAGCCCGAATTGTTTTCAACGGAAGAGAGTCCGTAGCGGTTTGAGGTCAGCCAAAACGGTGCATAGTCACCGCTGAAGGCCGTGCCGCTCATCTCAACGGCATAATCGGCATCATGCGTGAGGCGGCTGATCTGCGCCGAGGCAGGCAAGGCGCTGCACGCAAAGCCAACGCATGCCGAAATCAGAAGGTTTCTTTTCATGGGTTACTGTAAAAAAAATAGCAGATTCTAAGAGGGCCGTACACAATGAACATGCGTGTGTCTTTAGAATCTGCTTATGATTAGACTTGCGTCTGCCTTATGGAATTTCTGAATCTCTGTTTCAGAAAATCAGGTCTCGGAGAAGCCTCAGCGAAATATCATCCGTTTGGCTTTGCCGTCTGCCATCCAATCAGCGTCCGCCGTACATCTTGTCGTAGTATTGCTGATAGTCTGAGCCGCTGACAGTTTCCACCCAATCGCGGTGTTCGAGGTTCCAGCGGATGGTCTTGACGATGCCCACTTCGAAACTCGTCTCAGGATACCATCCCAAGTCGGCCTTGATTTTCGAAGGATCGATGCCGTAGCGCTGGTCGTGTCCCAAACGGTCTTTCACGAAGGTAATGAGGTCATCATTGATCCAGTCGATGCTGATTTGTCCGTTGGCATCGCGCTCCTGTCGCTTGAGAAGGGTGCGCCATTCTGGGTGTTCTTCCATCAATTCGTGGATGGTGCGGATGATAATCTTCACGATTTGAATGTTCTGGCGTTCGTTGTGTCCGCCCACATTGTAGATGCTGCCGTCTTTGGCATTACGGATGACCATATCGATGGCCTTGCAGTGGTCTTCCACATAGAGCCAGTCGCGCACATTCTCTCCCTTGCCGTAAACGGGCAACGGTTTTCCTGCGAGGATATTGTTGATGATGAGCGGAATGAGCTTCTCTGGAAACTGGTAAGGCCCATAGTTGTTTGAGCAGCGCGTGATGCTCACCGGCATGTGGTAAGTGTCGTGGTAAGCACAAACGAAATGGTCGGCAGAGGTTTTGGATGCGCTGTATGGGCTATGGGGCTGCAGCGGCGTGGTTTCGGTGAAGAAACCCTCTGCGCCCAAAGAGCCATACACTTCGTCGGTCGAAACTTGATGGAAGCGCACGCCGTTACGCCAAGTCGGGTAGCCCTGTGCGTCGCGTCCCGTCACCCAAGCGGCGCGGGCGGCGTCGAGCAGGTTTTGCGTTCCGAGGATATTGGTCTGCAAGAAGAGCTGCGGATTGTCGATACTGCGGTCGACATGGCTTTCGGCAGCGAAATTGACCACCACGTCGAATTTATATTCGGCGAAGAGGCGATCGAGGAGCGGACGGTCGCAGATGTCGCCCTTCACAAAGAAGCAACGCTCGTTGTCGACATCGCCAGCAATGGTGCCGAGATAGCCTGCATACGTGAGCAAATCGAGCACCACGACGCGCACGTCATCGTGCTTGGCCAGGATATATTTCAGATAGTTGGCTCCAATGAAACCAGCGGCGCCGGTGACCAGATAATTTTTCATATATACGTTTTTGTTTGTTTCTTAGAATTTCTTGCCTCTGACGATATTGAAGAACGTCATCCAGAGAATCTTGCAATCAAGCCCCCAAGAGCGGTGTTGCAGATAATAGAGGTCGTAGTGCAGGCGGTTGACCATCTTTTCGATGGTGTCGGTGTAGCCGTTATAGAGCGTTGCATACGAGGTGACACCGGGACGAATCTGATAGAGATTCGGATAGCGGTTGTCTTTCTCCATGATCTTGTTGATGTAGTATTGGCGTTCTGGGCGCGGACCGATAAAGGCCATGTCGCCGCGGAAAACATTCCAAAGCTGTGGGAGTTCGTCAAGATGGTGCTCGCGCAGCATTTTCCCGACCTTGGTCAGGCGGTTGTCGGTTTCTCCGCTGGAGAGCTTCGGACCGCCATCTTCGGCGTCGATGCGCATGGAGCGAAATTTGAGGATGTTGAACGCTTTGCCGTGAAGACCTATGCGCTCTTGCTTATAGACGGCCGGACCGCCGTCTTCGAGTTTGACAGCCAGATAGCAAAACAGAATGAGGGGCGAAAAAGCCACGAGACAAACCGCCGACACGAGAATGTCGAACGCCCGCTTGGTAAAGCGGTCGAAACGGTTCATCCCATCGGGGATCACTTCATATTTTTCTTCAGTTTGCTTCATGCTTGAAATCTGTTTTTCTTCGCTGCGTCCTGCGATGGACGCTGCTTTTCTGCCTTTGCTTTTTCACGAGCGGGGCATTATGTCTGCCTTTTGCGGAGGACATTATATATCCTTAACGCACCTGCGGCTTATTTATTGCCTTTCATGACCGACAATATTTTCGTCTTCATGAGGTCCCACACTTTCGGCGTGAGTCGGCGCACGAGATAGAAACCGTTGATGTCATATCCGTTCTTCCGGAAAGAGCGCAGGATGTTGGTGTTGCCTTGGATGATTCTCCGCAGCGACCCGTTGCTTTCTCCGCCTGTGCGCATCCAGATGAAATTGCGCGAGAGATATTTGTTGCGTATTTGGTGTTTTCCAAGAAAACGAAGCATGAGGTCGAAATCGGCCGACACCTTCAAGTCTAAGTCAAAATATCCGTATTTTTCATAGCAAGCGCGGCGACAATAGAATGTGGGATGTGCCGGATGCCAGCCTCGTTTGAAATAGCCGGGCTGGTATTGCGAGCCCTTCCATTTCCTGACAACTTTGGTGATGTCGTTGGCGGCGACAAATTCAAGGTCGCCGTAAACGCAGTCAATATCGTCGGACTCAAACGCTTTGACAACGTCGGCCACGACTTGTTTGTCGTAGAAGAGGTCGTCGGAATTGAGAACGCCGACAATGTCGCCCGTTGCCATGCGCAAGCCTTTGTTCATCGCGTCATAAAGCCCTTTGTCTTTTTCGCTGACCAGACGTAGGCGTCCACCAAAGCGCGGTTCGTAAGCCTTGACAATTTCTTGCGTGCCGTCGGCCGACAAACCGTCTACGATGATGTATTCTATGTCTTGATAAGTCTGGGCCAACACGCTGTCCAACGTGTCGCGCAATGTGGCGGCACTGTTGTAGGTGGCTGTTATGATGGAGACTTTCATTACGTTATTGTTGCTTGCTTCGGTATGGCGCACTAATCACCGGCCGCTGTTCCTCCCCATGCTTGACATCGGAACCGGCACAACGGCTTTGCATCATACGGATTCTGTTGATTTGTTTTCTCGGATAACGGAAATGCTTATGTAACTGCCATTTCCTTCTGCTTTCCAACCAGGCCTCAGCCTCTTTCTGAGAAAGGAGCAAGCGCAGGTTTCTGGAAAGCCAAAACATGCCTACGCCCCAGCAATAAAGGGGCGGAGTCATCTTTGCTATATCCTTGTATGTCAAAATACTGCCTGAAGGCAGACCGACATAGGGGCAAATTTAGTTAAAACGTCTGAAACAACCAAATTCTTAGTGGAAAACTTACGGGGCTTAAGCATTTTAAATGCCTATATTTTACGGGCAAGCCGTCAGTTGGTTATGCTCATTGCGCTGGTCGACACGTTGTATTGCACCGTGCGGTAACGATAAAGGGCGCGACTCTTGCCGTGCTGCTCGTTTCCAGCGTTGTTGAGGTCGTAAACGCAACCGCAACGGGCGCATTGCAGGGTGGAGATTGAAGAGAAATGAAGGGGACGGGTAATTTCGGAATTATCGTAGCAATTGGGGCAGGCCAACTCGTAGGCGACTCTGCTTTGTCCCGTAAAATCGGGAATAGCAGGACTGCCGACAATGATGCCAGAAAGGAAACCATAGGGCTTGTAATAACTGGATGTGGCGGTCGGCGTATATGTCACTTCCTTCCCATCGCAATCCTTAAACAGATACTTTCCGTTGGGAAAAGTGATCTGACAAAACTGACCGGAATTGTTCAGAGCGGAGAGCAAGGGGGCGGTAGTATTGACCTGGTTGAACACAAACCTCGCAGACCAGGGGGCATAAAGGTCTTCTATATCATCGGCACAGGAAGCCAAAAAGAAGCCAAGAAGAAGGTATGCTATGTGTTTGAACGGCAATCTCATTGGGGAATAGTTTATTGTGTACCGACTGGGAAGGGCGGGCCTAAGGATGGGAAAAGTGTCCTAAATAATCTGGCGCAAAGAGATGTATGCCATCGGACGCGGTCTGTCGGCGGGCGACAGGAGGCGGATTGCCCGACAGAATCATCTGGAATTACCAACCAGAATATTTAGGACACCCTTGGATATGCCATCACTCTCCGCCCAAAAGTTTCTTCTCGGCTTCGCTCACGCGCTCAAAGCCGAAACGGGCATAGGTGGCCTGCATGAGAGCGGCAATGCAGTCGTTGCACAGGTTGCCGATGGAGCCTTCGTGGGTGTGGTGGATTTCCTTGTTCGGCGTGAACTGGTGGGCCTCAATGTCAAGTCCCACTTTCTTATAGGCGTCGCGGAAGGGCATGCCCTCAGCAGCGAGGCGGTTGACCTCTTCAACGGAGAACATGAGGTCGTAACGCGCGTCGTCGAGGATATGCTCGTTGACACGCATACGCGCCACGATGTAGGTGGCCATACGGAGGCAGGAGAGCAACTGATCGAAGGCTGGCAGGAAGACTTCCTTGATTTCCTGCAAGTCGCGGAAATAGCCGCAAGGCAAATTGTTCATGATCATCACCACCTGCGTTGGCAAAGCCTGGAGCTTGTTGCAACGGGCACGGATAAGTTCAAAGACATCGGGATTTTTCTTGTGGGGCATAATGCTCGACCCCGTGGTACACTCATCTGGCAGGCGCACAAAACCGAAATTTTGGCTGTTGAACATGCAAGCGTCGAAAGCCAGTTTGGCCACCGTGCCGGCGATACCAGCGAGGGCGAAGGCCACGTTGCGCTCGTTCTTTCCGCGCCCCATCTGGGCATAGACCACGTTATAATCCATCAAGTCGAAACCGAGCAATTCGGTGGTCATCGTGCGGTTGAGCGGGAAAGAAGAACCATAGCCGGCGGCAGAGCCGAGCGGATTGCGGTTGGTCATGCGATAGGCGGCTTCGAGCAGCAGCATATCGTCGGCCAGGCTTTCGGCGTAGGCACCAAACCAAAGACCGAAGCTGGAGGGCATGGCCACCTGCAAATGGGTATAGCCTGGCATGAGCACGTTCTTATAGCGTTCGCTCTGCTGCTGAAGTTCCGCGAAGAGGTCGCGCACCGCCTCAGCCACCTCGCGGATTTTGTCGCGCGTGAAAAGCTTGAGGTCAACGAGCACCTGGTCGTTGCGCGAGCGTCCGCTATGTATTTTCTTCCCCATGTCGCCCAGTTTGCGGGTGAGCATGAGTTCCACTTGCGAATGCACGTCTTCGATGCCTTCCTCAATGACAAAGTCGCCCGACTCCGCCACCTGATAGATGGCACGCAGTTCGCGAAGAAGAACGGGCAGTTCTTCGTCGGCAATCAGGCCAATGCTGTGGAGCATCGTGACGTGTGCCATAGAGCCAAGCACGTCATACTTCGCCAGATAAAGGTCGAGTTCGCGGTCATGGCCGACCGTGAAGCGGTCAATCTCTTCCGTCACATGAACAGACTTCTCCCAAAGTTTCGCTCCGTGGAGCGTGTTTTCGTTATTCATTTTCCGTCTGAAAATTAAGCTCTTTCTAAACACCAAGTCTATTGCATAGGCGCCTGCGCCGCAGCAGCGAGCACATTGGCCAAACCGTCGGCTGCCTGCTGCAGGGGTTTAGACACCATGCCCTTCATAAAGAAATTCACCTCGGCGCCAACGGTGACGCGCATCTTCGTGGCACATTCACCCTCCGGCAGCAACTGAATCCACACATAAAGTGGGATGGGCGACCCTTCACTGGCAAACTTGATGCACTTCGGGTCGCGCTCAACGATGCGCAATTCAATCTGCGCCATCGGCGTAGAGAGTTGCAGGGAATCCTGCGTAAAGGTGATGTCGTTGATATACTTGCGAACATCTGCCAACTTGTCGGCAGGCACCTGCAAGGAAAGTTTTTCTTCCAACGCGGGGTCGTTGATGCGCTGCTTCAAGCTTTCGAGATTGCGCAAGTCGGCAAAACGTGCGTAGATGACTTCCTGCGCCTGTGGCAAATGTTTTACTTCACTTTCAAATTTACTGAGACTCATTGGTTTCTTTGTTGTATTAAGGGTTGCCGCGCTTGAAGCGGCAACACGATTTATTCTTCTTTGAGTAATGGTGAAAGAATTACTAAGGGGAAAAGGCTGCAACTGCCCGTTTAGTGATGATGAAAGAATCACTTACATCTTGACGCGCACGGCCTTCGTGACATTTTCGATACTGCTCAGCGAGTCGCAGATGTTCTTAACGTCAGACGTGTCGTAGACCACGATGTCGAGCGTGCCGTCGAAGAGACCGTCTTTCGTTTCGAGCGTGATGCGGCGCACAGGACTGTTGCGCTGCTTATGCAGCACGCTGGCAATCGTGTAAAGAACGCCCTGGCTGTCGACACCGCTGATTTGCAGGCGGCACTCAAACGGTATCTGGCGGTGCATATCCCAATCGCAGGCAATGATGTTATTGCCATAGCGCGTCTTGAGTTTCATGGCCGTGGCACAACTGCGCTTGTGGATTTCCAGTTCGTTTTTCGGCGTGATATACCCCAAGATGTCGTCGCCTGGAATCGGGCGACAGCAAGGAGCAATGACACATTTCTTAAACGTCTCCTCGTTGACCACCAGCGTCTGCTTGCGATTGATGTTCTTGACGAAATCAGTGTTGTCGATGTGGTTGATGACACAACCCTTGTCGGCCGACTTCTTGCCGATAAACGGAATATGGCGCCACCAGCTGTCCTTGCCGCCTTTTCCCTTGATGCAGTCGAGGTCACATTCATTGGGAATGATGCGCTCGTCGGCGATGGCAAGGAAGAAATCGTCGCGCACAGTGTATCCGTGGAAGCGCATGAGTTTGTCCAGCACAGCTGGCGTACACTGAACGTCGTTCCTCTCCAAGAAAGCACGGAGTAACTGGTCGCCCTTTTGACTCTTCTCGCGGCGCTCGCGGCGCAAAATGGCCTGAATCTTGTTGCGGGCCTTTGCCGTCGTGACGAAGTCAAGCCACTCTGGCTGCACATGCTGAGCCTCGGTGGTGATGACCTCCACTTGGTCGCCGCTCTTGAGCTTATAATTGAGCGGCACGAGCACATGGTTGACCTTCGCGCCGAAACAGTGGCATCCCACAAAACTATGGATGGAGAAGGCAAAATCGAGCGCCGTGGCACCAGCGGGCATATTCTTGAGGTCGCCTTTGGGGGTGAACACCAAGATTTCGTTGGAATAGAGATTGAGCTTGATAGTATCGAGCAAATCGAGCGTATCTGGCTGCGGGTCGTCAAGGATTTCCTTGATGGAATTGAGCCAGCGGTCGAGTTCGCTCTCGTCGTAAGGCGCATCCTTATCCTTGTACTTCCAATGCGCGGCAAATCCCTGCTCCGCAATGTTGTCCATACGGTCGGAACGAATCTGCACCTCAATCCATTTGCCCTGCTTGCTCATGAAGGTGTTGTGGAGCGCCTGATAGCCGTTGGCCTTCGGATTGGAAAGCCAGTCGCGGAAGCGCGTAGGATGCGGCTTATAGATTTTGGTGAGCGCACCGTAGATGCGGTAACACTCATCCACCTCGTCCTTACGGTCGTTGGGCACGAAGACAATGCGGATGGCCAAAAGGTCATACACCTCGCTGAAGGGGATATGCTTGTTCTGCATCTTCATCCAGATGGAATACGGACTTTTGATGCGGGCTTTCAGCGTATATTTGATGCCCATTTTGTCGAGTTGCTGGCAGATGGGCGGCGTAAACTTGTCGAAGATGGTGTCGCGCTCAGGCTGCGTCTCAGCCAACTGCTGCTCGATGCGATGGTATTCATCGGGATGTTCGTATTTGAAACTCAGATTTTCGAGTTCCGTCTTGATTTTGTTCAAACCGAGGCGGTCGGCAATCGGGGCGAAGATATAGAGCGTTTCGCTGGCAATCTTATATTGCTTGCGGGCCTGCATGCTTGAAAGCGTGCGCATGTTGTGTACGCGGTCCGCAATCTTTATCAGGATGACGCGCACATCATCGCTCATCATGAGCAAGAGCTTCTTAAACGTTTCAGCCTGCAACGAAGCCTTCTCCCCGAAGATACCGCCAGAAATCTTCGTCAGTCCCTCCACGATATTTCCCACCTTCGGGCCGAAGAGGTTCGTGAGGTCCTCGTTGGTATAATCGGTATCTTCTTCCACGTCGTGGAGCAAGGCCGCACAGATGGAAGTGGAGCCCAGTCCGATTTCCTCACACACGATTTGCGCCACTGCAATGGGGTGAAGGATATAAGGCTCCCCCGAGAGACGGCGCACCCCCTTATGGGCCTGCTTCGCGAAATTGAAGGCCTTGGTGATGACTTCCACCTTGCGGCGGTGGTTGGTGGCCAAATATGTATCAATCAAGTGCTGGAAGGCAGCTTGAATCAGTTCCTCATCTTTCTGTTCTTGAGGAGTAAGCGTCGAAGTATTAGTGTCTGTCATGGCGCGAAGGTTTTATTATGTTGTTTGACAAGACGACGGCTTGGCCAAGACAATGGCAGAAGCGTTTCTGTGACCGCAACGGGCCCCGCCGCCAAACGGCGATTGCCCGCCCTCCATTGTCCAATTGCGAGAAAAACACACCTGCCTCCCGAAGCATTCGGCCACCATTACTAATGGTATGCGTCGACGCTTCGGAAGGCAGGTGCATGAGCATATTTATTTCACTCTGATTTTCTGACCAGGCTTAATCATGTTACCCTTGATTTTATTCAGTTTACGGATTTGGGCAACCGTCGTGTGGTTTCGGGCGGCAATCGTGCTGAGCGAATCGCCCTTACGCACCGTGGCCGACCGCTCCGTTGATCTGCGGTTGCGCTTATGGCGTGCCGCCGTGGAGCGCGACTGCGAAGCGGTGCTGCGCGTCGGTTCCGCCTTGGGCTCGCTGACCGCCACCACAGCGCGGCGCGTCAGAAGTTCATCGGCACGATAATTATAAATGGAGTCTTTCTGGTCGATGAAGGCCAAGATTTTCTCCTGCGGCAGGCGGATGGCACAAGGCTCCGTCTGTCCCGGAATCACGCTGGTGCGATATTGCGGATTGAGCGCACGGATGGCCTCCACGTCGATGCCGCAGAGCGCTGAAATCTGCTCCATGTGTACGTTGCGCGACACCATAATCGTATCGGTCGTCACAGGGATTTTCGTTTTCATCGGGCAGATATTGTGCTCACAATAGTACGTCATGATGTAGTTGGCCGCGATGAAAGCTGGCACATAGCCGCGCGTTTCCTGCGGCAAATAAGGATAGATGGTCCAGTAGTCACGTACGCCGTCGGCACGGTGGATGGCCTTGTTGATTTTCGTTGGTCCGCAGTTATAAGCGGCAATCACCAAGTTCCAATCGCCGTAAATCTTATAGAGGTCGCGCAGATACCTGGCGGCAGCCCACGACGACTTGATGGGGTCGCGGCGCTCGTCGACGAGGCTGTTGACTTTCAAATCGTAGCGTTTTCCTGTGGCGAGCATAAACTGCCAGAGGCCCACGGCCCCAGCGCGGCTGACAGCCGTTGGCTCGAGCGCCGACTCAATGACTGGCAGATACTTCAATTCGAGCGGCAGACCATAATAGTCGAGCGCTTCTTCGAAGATGGGGATATAGAAATTTCCGGCACCGAGCATGTACGACACCGAGCGGCGCAAGCGTCCGCTATATTGGTCGATAAACTGCTGGACGATGCTGTTGTAAGGCATTTCCATCACGGCAGGAATGCGTCCGAGGCGTTCGCGGTAGACCTCCTCTGGGAAAGGCGGATTGTAATCCGGATTGACGCAAGTGGTGTCGGGATAAAGATATTTCTTGGCGTGCCACTCATTGAGCAGGGAATCGGCATTGAGCGTCATACCCTCTGGCAGTTCAATGACTTCCTTGCGTCCGCTTCGGTCGTCATTGACGGTAATTTCGTTGACGTTCTGCGCAGAAGCCGTCGTGCAGAAAGCACAGGAAGCCAATGCGAGCAGAAATACTTTAATGCGTTTCATTGAATGCGATTTGTTCTTTTTTAAAATAGGGAAGCCCCTGCCAGTTTATCTTGGCAATGAGCCTAAATCAACGGCGCTCCCGTCCGCAAATGCGGAATCAAGAGCCGTCCCTTCACCCTCCGTTTAGCTATTTTTTACCCTTACTTAAAACGACAGGTTGCAACCGATGCCGTAAGAAGAAGGCGTTCGGCCAGGAAGTCCGTTGCCGTTGTTGATCACAGCCGGTTCCAGACGCATGCTGAGGTCGGGCGAGATGTCGAAAACCGAGAGTTGCGCATCGACATAAGCGTCGATGACAGAAAGGATATAGACCCCGATGAAGCAGAAGGCGCTCAGGTCGCGATAGCGGCGGTAATAGTCCTTCTTGCGCTTGAAGATGTTTTTGAATCGGTCTTCGCGCCCCGTAATATCATATCGCGGCGGCAACATGTCCAGATAACTGTTGGTGTTGGGGTCGTCGTCCATGATGTCGAGGTAAGCCTGCGAATAGTCGCGATACATCTGCTGGTTCCATTTGAAGGCATAAGTGCAACCGAGGAATCCGCCGTAGAAAAACGGGAGCTTCCAATATTTCCGGTTGTAGATCTGCCCCGCGCCAGGAAACACGAGCGAGAGCCACAAGGCCCGCTTGGGATCTGGCACGAATTTCGGCCGCACCTTCTTCCGCATCTTGGCCGTGGCATTGAGAATGGAATCATTGACGTTGCGCAGGCGTGCCGTGTCAACAGCCGTTGGGTGTGCGGCAGCGGCCGCTCTCACGCCATCGGCGGTCGGCGCCACCGTGTCGGCCGCCACGACGGCCTCTTCCAACTTCAAGGTGTCGATATGTTCGGCCATCGGAGACAGCCCAACGCAGAGCCCCCCGTTTTCAACATTGCCCGCGTCGCTACTGGCAGGCAGCGGCACCGACGGATGCAGACAGGCGCCTGCGGCAGCCGGCAGTCCTGCAAGAAGGACCGATGCGATGAAAAATCTGGCTAATGAAATCTTCACCATAAATAATTTCTAATTGACGGAAAACAAGCAGGCGGCAATTGCAGCAGCATTCTGGAAAGCCCTCCAAACGTTGCCTCGCCCCTCTGCCGATAGAGCCATCAGTTGTTTTGTCCTTTGATTTTGTCGAATAGGCTGATGATGCGTTCCAACTCCTCTTCAGATGCAAACGGGATGCTGATTTTTCCCTTGCCCTGCGTGGAGCAAGTCATCTGCACCTTCGTCTGGAAGAAATCAGACAAGCGCGTTTTCAAGATATTAAACTCCTCCGGCAGCCGCTTATTATTGCTGCGGTCGGTGAGCTGATGGCGGCCGCTTTTAACGGTTTCGCCGTTGTTGAGCGCCTTGACCATGTCTTCCACCTGGCGAACAGAATAGCCCTTCTCCTTGATTTCGTTGAAAAGCTTCACCTGGAGCGACGGTTTTGCGAGTCCCAGCAAGGCACGCGCATGTCCCTGGTCAATTTCCTTGTTTTGCAAAGCCACCTGCACCTGTGCTGGCAATTTCAGCAGTCGCAGATAATTGGCGATGGTGGCGCGATTTTTCCCCACCTTCTCCGAGAGCCGGTCTTGCGTGAGCGCATACTGCTCGATGAGGTTCTGGTAGGCCAAAGCGATTTCAATGGCGTTGAGATCCTCGCGCTGTATGTTTTCAACCAGCGCCATCTGCATCATGTTCTCGTCGTCAGCCGTGCGGATATACGCAGGAATAGTATCCAATCCAGCCAACTGCGAAGCCCGCCAGCGCCGTTCTCCAGCAATGATCTGATAGAAGCCGTCGTCCATTTTTCGGAGCGTGATGGGCTGGATGATACCAATCTGTCGGATGCTTTCGGCCAGTTCCTCCAAGGCGGCGGGGTCAAATTCCCTGCGCGGTTGGTTGGGGTTGGCCTGAATGCTACCGATGGGCACTTCGTTGATGGACGAAGAACCGCTCGTATGCACCTCCTCCGTTGAGATGAGCGCATCGAGTCCACGTCCGAGAGCTGGAAATTTCTTATGTACAGCCATGTTTGTTTATTGTCAGAGAATCTGGAAATCGAAAAACACATTTTCTAAGGACAGCCATGAAGCTCAAGCCCACCAAAGGGCAGCCCTGCAACAGTCTGCAACAGGAAAGACACACGCGGCGTTCCTCTCCTGCCCTGTCCCAATAGCAACATCCCCCACCCCGACACTGCACGAGTGACGCCGTGGAGGATTTAGTATTTAGCAATGGCAAGTCGTCAAGACCTTGCAACCATTGCTTACGCATTCTTCTTGATGATTTCCTTAGCCAGCGCCAAATGGTTTTTGGCGCCTGTTGATTCAGCATCATAGAGAATGGCAGGAAGTCCGTGGCTTGGCGCCTCCGAAAGTTTCACGTTGCGCTGGATGACCGTTCTGAACACCAGTTCCTGGAAGTGTCGTTTCACCTCGTCATAGATTTGGTTGGCCAGACGCAGTCGCGAGTCGTACATCGTGAGCAGGAATCCTTCGATTTCCAATTCCGGATTTAGTTTTTTCTTGATTATCTTGATGGTGTTGAGCAACTTGCTGATGCCTTCCAATGCGAAATATTCACACTGCACTGGGATGATCACCGAGTCGGCAGCAGTCAGCGCATTCACCGTGATGAGCCCCAAAGAAGGTGAACAGTCGATGAGGATGTAGTCATACTCGCTCTTGAGCGGCGTCAACAGTTTTTTGAACACATATTCACGTCTGTCGAGATTGAGCATCTCCACCTCTGCTCCGACGAGGTCGATGTGCGAAGGCACGATGTCAAGGCGCTCGATGTCTGTCGTGTAAATAGCCTCGCGAATATCGGCTTGTCCAACGAGACATTCGTAAACCGAACAGTCAATCTGGCTCAAGTCGACGCCAAGGCCGGAAGAGGCATTGGCCTGCGGGTCTGCGTCAACGAGCAGCACTTTCTTTTCGAGTGTTGCCAGCGATGCAGCCAAGTTCATGGAGGTCGTCGTTTTGCCGACGCCACCCTTTTGGTTTGCTAATGCAATGATTTTGCCCATAGTTTTCAAATAGCAAGCCTTCTGAAAGGCTCTATGATTCTGCAAAGGTAACAATTTTTCTCCGAACTGCCCCGTTTTATACTTTTTTTCGTACTTTTGCGTAGCACTTCGCCACGCCGCCGCAAAGCGCGGAGAAAACGGATTAAAGCGCAGCGACACCGGTGGCCTGCACTGAATATAAGTAAGTAATGGTAAGTAGGCAACCATATCACTTCATCCCGAACAACCCAAACAAAATGTCCAAACCCTATATTCTCATCTCCAACGACGACGGCGTGCAGGCACGCGGCATCAACTTCCTGATTGAAACGCTACGCCCCATTGCCGACCTGCTGGTGGTGGCGCCCGACTCGCCTCGCTCTGGTTTCGGATGTTCCATCACATCTGCGGCCCCCATCCACTACAAGAAGCTGCACGAAGAGCCGGGACTGACGGTGTGCTCCTGCACCGGCACGCCAGTCGACTGCGTGAAACTCGCGCTCAATCTGCTCATCGACCGCCGCCCCGACCTCATCATCGGCGGCATCAACCACGGCGACAACTCGTCGGTCAACACGCACTATTCTGGAACGATGGGCGTGGCAACGGAAGGCGCATTGCAGGGCTATCCCTCAGTGGCGTTCTCGCTCTGCGACCACCGCGAAGATGCCGATTTCACGCCGCTGGCATCATACATCGTTGACCTCGTCTTTAAGTCCATCGCCCTCGGCATGCCGCCTTTCACTTGCCTAAATGTCAACTTCCCGAAGGCCAACAAATTCAAGGGGGTGCGCATCTGCCGCATGGCACACAGCCGCTGGCAACACGAACTGGCACGCCGAAAGCATCCTTACGGCGCCGACTATTTCTGGCTGGTGGGCGACTGCGAGGAACTGGAGCCGGAAGCCACCGACACCGACCGCTGGGCCTTGGCACACGGATATGTGGCCATCACGCCGACCAACCTCGACGTGACGGACTACGAACTGCTGAATGTTTTGAAGCAGACTTTCTGAAACTCAAAGAAGACACGATAAAAGCCAAGGAGGGCATTCTGAAACGAAATCGTTCAGAACGCCCTCCTTGTTTTGTCATCGATTCGCGGCCGGGCGCTCTTCGGCACCAAGGCCCCCCCAGGGGCTAGAGCGGGGCCGCCCCGCGCGCGGCACCGCAGGCGCCCACCACCCCCCCCGACTATATACT
>UQCW01000053.1 GCA_900539625.1 uncultured Prevotella sp. | reverse complement strand
ACACACCACCCCCCCCCCTGACAGTTTTGTGGGGGGCGCGCACCAACAAAAACACACCCTCATCACTATTGGCGGCCCCCCCCCCCCCGCCCGCTTTCTTCCCCTCCTCTTGTTCCTAATGACCAGCGAAACTGGGGATTTTGCAAGTTTTGAGCGATTTGAAACTGGAGATTTTGCAAGTATTTGGGCTTTTGAATTTGAATATTTTGCAGATTGCAGATGGTTGCGCACACATAATGCGCAGTTTAGACGCTCGCTTTCAAGCAATTACAGAGAATATTATCACTTTCTTTTGGCCCATACAACATATTCTGGCAAATGAAGGACTTTACCTTCCGCTCCAAACCCATTGTTTTTCAGCGAACGCCGTCCCAGAGGCGTTCGCATCACGTCCCAGAAACGTTCGCGTCACGTCCCAGAGGCGGTCGTGTCTGCTCCCAGAGGCGGTTGCGTCTGCTCCCAGATTCGCCGACAGGCATAGGGGCTCTGCTGTCGGGATGCAGTTTTCTTGAGGGGTCAAAAAAAAGCCCAAAGCGCAAAAGCGCTTTGGGCTATCTTTTTTCCTTGGTTTATAAGGAAGCGTTGATTACAAGTTTGGGTTGATTTCGCCCCACTTTTCGATGGCAGGAACGATGTTCAACGTTACCAACTCGTCACGCATCTTGCAGAGGTGAGCGTAAGAAGCGTCGAGAGCGGCGAGTTCTTCTGCTGTGCCCTCAGGCATAGTGTAGTGGCAGCCAGTGGCATCGAGAGTGGTATCCATGGCCATCATGATGTGGTTGTACTTCTCGTTGTTAACGAACGTACCTGCAGGGAAACGGAAGGTTTCGCCGCCCATGACAGAACGAATCATTTCAACTGAGAGGTAAGCTGGGCTCTGGAAAGAAGAACGACGACGGAGTTCGATGATCTTGGCACCGCCCTGGATAACGTCCTTTCTCATCTGTTCCCATTCAGCAACAGGGAATTCGTCTGTGCCGATGATGTCAGTGAGGTTGCGACCAGCAACCTTAACCTTGCTGCCGAACACTGCCATCTGCTCGCCGTGACCGCCGAAGGTCTTGCAGCCAGTCACTTCGCTCTGCATAACGCCAAACTTCTTGGCCAATGCGCTCTGGAGACGGGTTGAATCGAGGGCAGCCAAAGTGGTCACCTGTGAAGGCTTCAAACCAGAGTAGAGGAGCGTTACGAGACCTGTCAAGTCGGCAGGGTTGAAGATGATGACAACGTGCTTAACGTCGGGGCAGTAAGTCTTGATGTTCTTGCCGAGCTGTTCTGCGATTTCGCAGTTGCCCTTCAAGAGGTCTTCACGGGTCATGCCTTCCTTACGGGGAGCACCACCTGAAGAGATGATATATTTAGCGTCTTTGAATGCTTCTGCAACGTCGGTGGTGGCCACGATGTTAACATCGCCGAAACCGCTCTGGCGCATTTCTTCTGCAACGCCTTCCGGAGAGAACACGTCGTAGAGACAGATGTTGTTTGTCAAGCCCATCATCAAGGCGGTCTGTACCATGTTGGAACCGATCATACCGGCAGCACCAACAATCACGAGTTTTTCGTTAGTCAAAAATGCCATAATTGTATATGATTTAGAAATGAATTATTTTCGTTTTCCACCGTTGGGCGTGGTTTTCAAGTGGTTGCCCTGACGGCTCTGTTTTCGAAGGCAAAAATACAAAAATACTTATGGAAAAGCGAGTGTCTGTGCGCTTTTTTTCTGTGTGGCGTGATGTAAAAAATGTAAAGAGACGTTTTCTGTGTTGGCAAGGTCGCAAAAAGCGGCAAGGGCCGGCACTTTGCGTGTCGGCCCTTGCTTTTTGAGGGTGGTTTGGAGCGCCGACGGATTGTTCGATTTTTCCGTTGAACACTCTTTTACCGAGTTTCTTAGTAGATTCTCACCTTGTAGGTCAGCGTGGTTTGCGGCACGCGGTATTTCACCATCGTGTCGGCTTCGGCACCGCCGCAGCTGGCATTTCCGACACCACGGGTGCGGGCGTCGAGGTGGAGCACATTGTAGGGGCGTGCCTTCATTTCCCAATAGTGGTTGGCCTTCATGAGGTCGATGTCGGTGTATGGAAGGATGGAGAAGGCCACCTCGCCTTCGGTCTGCATGTGGAGCTGGAAGCCCTTGGCATCGCTCAGTGTGAGTTCGCGCAGGCCTTCACGTCCGCCGGTCGACTGTGGTTTCTGGTTGTATTCCACCATCTGCGGCACGGTCGTGGTGTAGCGTCCAACGGGGCAGCCGTCGAGGCGGTCGGCATAGTTCTCCCACGGTCCGTGGGCGAAATAGCTGACGCGCGAGAGGGCCGAATCGAGAAGGCAGGCGAGGCCAGCGCGGCGCAGGTCGGCGGTTTTCGGCGTGAGCGTCACCGTCATGTCGACAACGCCTTCTGGATAGATGGTGTAGGCGATGTCCTGCGTGCAGAGCGTTCCGTCGCGGTGTGTCTTCACCACGGTGTTGCCGCCAGGGTTCTCGACAGAGATGGTGCCCTGTGCATCCAGTCCGTTTGACGTGTTGTGGAAGCGGTCGTTCTCGTTCCAGCGGAAGTTGTCGTAGAGGAATCCGCCGTTTTGAGCAATCACGTTGCGTCCGCGGAGTGAGAGTTCGCTGAGTTGTCCCGTCTGCTTGTCGAAGGAGAGCTGGATGCGGTCGTTGCCGACAAAGAGCGTTCCGGCACCGTCGGTCATGGCGAGGGGAGCGGCTTGGCGGGCGTTGTATTCAACGGCTGCCAAGGCGGGGCGCTTGAGGAGGGAGAACTGCGCAATGGCCGCCGTGTGGCCCTGCGGGGCGTAGGACGTGGCTTGGCGATATTCTGCCCGGAGATTGAGCATGACTTCCTTGCCTTCTTCAGCAAGCTTCTTGAGTTTCGACTTCGGCATCTTGAGCACGAGCGTCAAACTGTCGCCTGGGGCTACGGCGCCTATGCGGAGCGTCTTGGAAGCTGCGATGTGGCCGTCGGCCATCACCTCATAAACAAGGTTGAAGTTGTTGAGCGACTGGAAATCGTAGGCGTTGCGGAGCACAACGGTGACGGTGTTGTTCTTCACGTTGACCTGCGAGAGGCGGAACTTGATATACTGGTAGGCCGCCTTCACTTCTGCCAATTTGGCGCTTTCTGTGCGCGTGGCCGGAATCAAGCCATTGCTGCAGAAGTTGCCCTGATGCGGGCCAGGGAAGTCGTAGCCAGTGCGGAGGCGTCCCTTGTAGGTGCCAGCCTTGATTTCAGAAGGTTCGTAAATGGCCTGGTCAATCCAGTCCCAGATGGCCATGCCGACGATGCTCGTGCTCGTCTCGGCGCTCTCGCAATATTCCGTCATGTTGCCAGTGGAGCTACCCATAGAGTGTGCCATTTCGCAGATGAACATCGGCTTGTCGAAGGAGTTGCGATACTGGTCCATCCAACGCATTCCAGGATACATCTTCGAATAGAGATCAGAAAAGCGGTTGCCGCCGTAGCTCTTGCCGTCGCGCGTTCCTTCATAATGCACAGGGCGCGTGTCGAGTTCGTGGGCCTTTTCGTAGCAATATTTGAAGTTGCCACCACCGCCACATTCGTTTCCGAGGCTCCAGAAGATGATCGACGGATGGTTGCGGTCGCGGAGCACCATGCGCTCAATGCGGTCAACGAAAGCCGGAATCCACGATTCGCGACCAGAGATGCTCTGGTTGGCGTGGTCTTCGAGGTCGGCCTCATCCATCACGTAGAGTCCGTAGTGGTCAAACATGGCATACATGCGGGCGTTCTTCGGATAGTGTGACGTGCGAATGGTGTTGAAGTTGTTTTGCTTCAGCATGAGCACGTCCTTGAGCATGTCTTCGGTTGTGACGGAGCGTCCGCGCAATGGGTCGGTGTCTTGCGTGTTGACACCTTTGAAGAACACGGATTTGCCGTTGATATACACCTTCGAATTTCTGATGGCAATCTCGCGGAAACCATATTTCGTGGAGAAGGCCATGATGTCGTTGCCTTTCTCGTCCTTCTCGATGAAGCGCACGGTGTAGAGTTCCGGCGTTTCGGCCGTCCAGAGTTTCACGTTCTTCAGTTCGAACATCTTGGCGGTCGTGGTCTGTTTCCAGTCGCCCTTTGCCTTGATGCCAGAGAGACTGATGGTGTCGGTTGACTCTTGGAGGAAGCGTCCCTGCGGATCGAAGAGTTTAATGGTGACGAACCGCGGCGCCCCGTTTGGTGCCGACTGGCTGTAGCGCGTGTCGGTGTCGTAGGTGATGTTGAGGCGCGCATTCTGGTAGCCATCGAAAAGTTGCGAGGTGATATAATGGTCGCGAATGGCTGTCTCGGGCACGTTGTAGAGATAGACGTTGCGGTGGATGCCGCTCATGCGGAACATGTCTTGACACTCGAGGTAGGAACCGTCTGACCAGCGGAACACCTGAACGGCGATGGAGTTGCGGCCGGCACGGAGCTGCTTGGTGATTTCAAATTCGGAATCGTTGTTGGCTCCCTGCGTGTAGCCCACAAATTCTCCGTTCACCCAAACGTAGGCAGCAGAATAGATGCCGCCGAAATGCAGATAGGTGCGACGTTCTTTCCATCCTTCTGGAAGGTCGAAGGTGCGGACATAAGAACCGACGGGGTTGATGCCGTAGTTCTTTCCGCCGTCGTTGTAATACGGACGGGCCTTGATGTAAGGCGGGGTGTTGGAGTGCGGATATTCCACGTTGCAATAGATGGGGCGGTCGTAGCCCTGCATTTCCCAGTTGGATGGCACAGGGATGGTGTCCCAGGAAGACGTGTCGAAGCCCTCCTTGAAGAAGTCGAGCGGACGCTTCGAGGGTTCGCTCACGAAGTGGAAACGCCACGTGCCGTTGAGCGAGAGATAGCGCGAAGAGCGCGGTGTGGTCCAGGGGGTGGCGTAGTATTCCTTGTCGGCAAGCATTTCGGCTTCCGAGGCATAAGGCATATAGTTGGCAATGGTCTGCTCTTTGTTGATGCCGAAGACGGCTTCGTTCTCCCAGTCGGGCGCGGCGATGTTCGGCTTCTCGATGGTTTCAAAAGAGAACCAGGCGTCGCGGTCTTTGGCATTGAGCGCCACAGACATCATCTTCCCGTTTTTCAAGGCATACATCATGCCTTTCTTCTGGGCACCGTTGGAGACGATGAGGTAAACGCCTTTCTCTCCAGCAACAGGCTCGAAGCGAAATTGGGCATTGTTCCATACGCCATCTTCTGCTGGCCACTGCAAGAGGTGCTTGATGGAGGCGTTGCTGCCGCCGTCGTCGAAGTTTTGGTCGTAGAAGGCGTTGGTAACGACGCGGCGATCGAGGTCGAGCATGCGGATATTCCAATATTGGCCACGATTGAGCGAATCGGCTTTCTCGCCGATGATGGCGGCACTGTTTTCGCCAGAATCGCCATTACCCAAAACAAGTTCAGGATGGGCAACAGAGCGGATGCGGTAGGTCAGGGCCACGTCAAATCCCGCCTTGGCGGCTTCGCGGATATAGAAATGGGCGGACTTGTCGGTCTTTGCCTTCTGCTTGGCGATGAGCGACACACTACCATCGCGGGCAATGGCGGCGGCTACCGTTGGACGATTGGCGGGAACGAGGATGACGAGGCCTTTGCCAATGCTCTCTGTTTTCCAGAGCTGGGCTTCGTCAGAACCGTTGTTCTCGCCCGTTGCCACCTGCGAACCGGCGGTGCGCAAGGCGAGGTTGGAGAACGGATTGATGAGACGCCATGCACCCGCCAGCGGTGTGATGGTCCAATGTTGCGCGGCGTTGCTGTCGTCGAGGCGCGAGCAGATCACCTGCTTCTTCTCGTTGTAGCACACGGTCTTGCCGGCATCCGCAGCGGGAATGATGTGGTAGAGCGTACCACGGGTGAACTGCGCCAGGGCAGTGGCCGTTGAAAACGCCACAACCATGAGCCAGACACATAACGACTGAATGGTTTTCAGTTTCTTCATAATTAAATTGTTAGGTTTTCTTTGTTATCTTGAAAGAGGGGCGTTCAAACAAGCGGGCGTTCCGGCCTGAAAATGCCGGAACGCTCCTTTGCTTTTATTTTCCGCCATGTCGTTTGCTGCGGCCTCCGCGTTTTCCGCGGCCCTTTTTCTTGTCGGCTTTGCCCTCCTTGGTCTTGTCTTGGTTGTTTTTCCCAGCTCTTTGCCGCTGCTCCATCGTTTCGCTTTCGTCAGAGACCAGAGCGAAGTCGAGTTGGCGGCGTTCGAGGTTGGCACGGTCGACTTTGACGCGCACCTTGTCGCCCAAGGCATAGCATTTGTGGTAACGACGGCCCACGAGACAATAGTTGCGCTCGTCGAATTCATAATAGTCGTCGAGCAAGGAGCGGAGCGGAATCATGCCTTCGCAGAGGGTTTCCGTCAGTTCCACATAGAGGCCAAACTCCGTGACACCAGAGATGCTGCCATCGAACTCCTGCCCGATGCGGTCGCCCATGAACTCCACTTGTTTGTATTTGATGCTGGCGCGTTCGGCCGTTGCTGCCAACTGTTCCATGTTGGAGGCGTGCTCGCAGAGGTCTTCATATTTCGTGGCGCTCACAGAGCGTCCGCCTTCGGCATAACGCGTGAGAAGACGGTGGACCATCGTGTCGGGATAGCGGCGGATGGGCGAAGTGAAGTGGGTGTAGTATTGGAACATCAAACCATAGTGGCCGATGTTGTGAACGCTATATCTGGCTTTCATCATGGCTCTCAGCGCCACGATTTCCACGGCGTTTTCCTCTTTCTTGCCCTTCACGTCTTCGAGCAGATGGTTGATGCTCTTCGAGATGTCGGTCTTCGAGCCTTCCGTGCGCACTTTATAGCCAAACTTGGCAATGAAAGCACGCAGTTTTTCGAGCTTCTCAGGGTCGGGAACGTCGTGGATTCGATAGGGAAGCACTTTGGGCTTCTTGCCCTTGGGCTGCTTGCCAATCATTTCGGCCACACTGCGGTTGGCCAGGAGCATAAATTCCTCCACGAGCTTGTTGGCATCCTTTGCCACCTTCACGTAAGTGGAAATGGGGTGTCCCTTCTCGTCCACCTCGAAGCGCACTTCCGAGCGTTCGAAGCCGATGGCACCGTTTTTGAAGCGGGCGGCACGCAGCTTCTTGGCCAGTTGGTTGAGTTTGATCAACTCTTCTGCATACTCGCCCTCCAGCGGCGCTCCCTCAGGCAGCGGTTCTGGATGTTCGCCTGGCAGAGCCAAATCTTCTTTCGAGGCCTCGTTGTTTCTTTCTAAGATATTTTGCACCTCCTCATAGGTGAAGCGTCTGTTGGAACGAATCACGGTGTGAGTCAGATGCCAGCGCACGATTTCTGCCTTTTCGTTGAGCACAAAGATGGTTGAATAGGCCAGCTTTTCCTCATCGGGGCGCAACGAGCAGATGAAATTGCAGAGGCGCTCCGGAAGCATCGGGATGGTGCGGTCAACGAGATAAACGCTCGTGGCACGCTTCTCGGCCTCGCGGTCGATGATGTCGCCCTCATGAACGTAGTGACTGACATCGGCGATGTGTACGCCCACCTCCCAATTGCCATCGTCGAGACGGCGGATGGAAAGCGCGTCGTCGAAGTCTTTGGCATCGTGCGGGTCGATGGTAAACGTGGTTACATCGCGGAAGTCCTCGCGTCGGGCAATCTCTTCGGGCGTGATGTCGGGCGAAAGCCGCTCTGCGGCCTTCTCCACATTGGCAGGATAGGTGTAAGGCAAACCATATTCAGCCAAGATGGCGTGCATCTCGGCGGTGTTCTCTCCCTGCTTTCCAAGGATGTCTACCACTTTTCCGATGGGGCTCTTCGCACCGTCGGGCCATTCCGTTATCTTCACGACGGCCTTGTCACCGGTCTTTCCGCCCTTGAGCTTATCTTTCGGAATGAAAATATCGTTGGCAAGGGAACGGCTCTCCGTGATGAGGAAGCCAAATCCCTTCTCCACCTGCAACTGCCCAACGAAGGTGTCTTTGGCACGTTGCAAGATTTCCGTCACCTCGGCCTCGCGCGTGTGTCCCGGCCGGCGTGCCAGCATCGTGACCTTCACGCGGTCTCCATCGAGGGCATGGAGCGAATTGCGCTCACAAACCAAGATACACTTTCCGCCATCGTCGGGCAGGAAGGAGTTTCTGCCATTGCGCTTGCGCTGGAAAGTACCCTCCATCACGTTGGAGCGCACGGCATTTCGGTAGTTTCCTTTATTGTCCGACGTGAGGTAATCGTCGAGCACCAATTCTGAGAGCGCATCCATCGTCAGCATTTTTGCCGGATGGTTTGCGGCATGTATAAAATCGAAGATTTCCTTCACACTAAATTCCCTCTCTGGCTCAGAGGCAAAGAGGTCAAGAAGTCTTTTTATGATCTGCTTCTTGGTTAAGCGTCCGCCGCTTTTCTGTTCTTTCTTGTTGCGACCCATGACTGTTCAATTTAAGTTTCGCGATACGTCTGCCGCCCCTACCCGCCCCTGTTTTTGGGCCGCATCCTGCTGCGATGCACTGGCAGAGTCGAAATATCGTTATAATTACTACAAAGTAAGTTATTTTTTGGCGATTTTCGCAGTCAATTAAGGATTTATAACGCGCATCTCAAGAGATTCTTGTTAATTTTGCGGGCAAATGCAGTACTTCAAATATATAATATTCATTCTCTTCCTGTCATTGGGGTCGGAGATGGCCTCAGCACAGGTCATTCCCGACATTGACAACGTGCCAGACGACGAGATGCCGCCCGCCACGAATATGGAGATTAAGGTCATGAATAGTCGCGTCTTCTTCCACGGCGACAGCATCCCCGCCATCATCTTCCCCACTTTCTATAAGTATCCCCCCATGACATTTAAGAACGACAAGGAGCGCGACCGCTATAACCGATTGGTTGCCAACGTGAAGCGACTGCTGCCGCTGGCGAAACTGGCAAAATATACCGTGATTGAGACTTACGACTATCTGCAAACGCTACCAACAAAGAAGGAAAAGGCGGAACACATCAAACTCGTTGAGGACGGACTGAAGAAGCAATATGCCCCCACGCTGAAGCGTCTCTCACGCTCGCAGGGCCGCCTACTCGTCAAGCTCATCGACCGCGAATGTGGGCAAACAGGCTATAATATCGCCCAGGCTTTCATCGGTTCTTTCAAGGCCAACATTTATCAAGCTATGGCTTTCTGCTTCGGCAACAGTCTGACGAAACGCTACGACCCTGAAGGCGACGACCGCTATACGGAACGCGTGGTGCGCCTCGTTGAAAGCGGACAGCTGTAAGGTATAGGAAGAACATGTTCTCGGGGATTTTCCAACAGGAGGGATTACAAGGGTTATCCTTACTGTATCAAGGATTGTCTATACTATTACAAGGATAATCCATACGATTATCAGATTGCCACATACGGCAAAGGCGGATGTTCAAGACTTTCATCTTGGACATCCGCCTTTGGTTTGTCATGCACCACCAGGTGCGGCTTTCGCGGCCTTATTGTTCGAAATCCACAAAGCGGCCGTCGGCCGTGATGCCTCTGACGGAGATGCGCAGATATTGTTTCTCGCGGCTGTTGCTGAAGAAAACGGCTGAGGCCTTGCCCTGCGCGTCGCTCTTCACGTTGGGGTTCCAATAGAGCGTGCGTCTGACGTCTTCATCCGTCGGAGTGTCGAGACCGTGATAACTTGGCGAGAAGAAGCGCTTCGGCCGACTGTAGCCCGTGACACGCCGTTTGTTGATGCCGCGCTTTTCCAGGAAACGGAAATAGTCGGGCACTTCATAGATGAACATGGCCCAGAGTTTGCCGTTCATCTTCATGGGATCGAGGGAAGTGCCGTTGCTGCCGTTCTTGAGGATGGACACCGACTGGACCTCGTCGGTCATAAGGTCAACGAGGGAAACATTCATGTGGTCGTCGTTGTTGAGGAATATCTGAGGTTTACGGTTTTTGTAAAACAGGGTAATGGGCAACGAATCTTCAATGCCGTTCAGGCTTCCTATGTCTTGGCTTACTTCCTTCGTGATGCCGACACTGGTGTTCGCGGCCTCCGCAGAGGGATAGTCGGTGCCGTATCTCACCTTCGGGTCGATTTTCGGCAGAAACTCGTAGAAATATCCCGTAGCCCCGCCATCGTCTTTCTCCCGCTCGGCCTCCATAAGCACGTTGTATTGCGTGATGGCATGCCGCTGCCCGAAAGCCTCGCCGCCATTATAGGTGTATCGGCCGCCAGTAAGGCCTTTATATTTGTTGTATCTGACAACCACCGCCTCGCCCAGTTTGTTACCGACGAAACGGGGGATGGTGTCTTTCCAAACAAAGGTCTTCACGGCCGGCACCTCCGTTCCCACCTTCAAGTCCGTCCAAGGTTTCGGCGGCGCCTTAAACAATTCCACGCCCGTAAGCGGCCGCGGTTCTGGCTCAAACCAGCGCTCGATGGCAATACGGCTCCATCGCCGCTTGTCGTTTTCGTTACGCGTGGTGAACTGCGCAATCCAGTTGCCCACGTAGTCTTCGTTAGAGACAAAGGCGAAATGTCCCACACTGTCGGTGACGCATTCTCCCAACAGCGCCGCGCCCTCTTTGCTATACATCTTGATGCTCAGTTTCATATTGGGAAGTGGCTGGCGCTTGTTGTTTTCGCGAAACACCGTACCGTTGAGCGTGAGTTTCTCTTCGATGGGTTCCTTGGCCTGGAAGGCGTTGCGACCGGAGAGGGTGGAAAAACTGTTGGCCGTCCATCCCTGCACCATCATCAGGAGGTCGAGATTCGCAAGATGCTCCTCGTCGGCCTTTTCAAAGTAATATCCAGGGCGATGAACATATCCCTTCAGTTCCGAAGAGAGCAACAAATCGGTCTGCACGCTGGCATGCTCCCCCTCCACCAGTTCGCCGTTGTCGTCGCGCACGGCCAAAGAAAACGTGGTGCTTACGGGCTTCCCTTGACGGTCTTTCAGACTAAACTCCAGGGCCACAGGCGAGAAGGGTGCATACACCTTTTCGTTTTGCCGCACCGCCGTTGAAATCTCCTGCGACATCGTTCCGTGCCACACGAGGCGCGAAGCCACGCCCTCCCCCGTCGCGTCGAAAAGTTCGATGCGGTTCACGCCCAGATGGAAAGCCCTGTCGGAGAGCGTCATCTCCAAAGTCTCGCCCGCCGCAATGCTCAGCGTGTCGAAATAGGTGGGCGTTTCACGACAGAACACGGCCAGGCCGAGTAGCCTCCTGGTGTCCGCCGCTTCGCTGGCGCCAATGATGATATCAGCCCCACCGTCGAGGTGCTTATTGACGGTCATCGCATAAGGCAGTCCAGGCATTGCATCGGGCAGTTCGTAGCGTTTCCGGTCGTTGTCTACGACGGCATAAAGCCCGTTGCCTGCGCTCTTTGGCAGGAAGAACGTGCCAAAGCCCTCATGTTCGGCCCGCGCCGTAGTGATTTCCTCCCCCGCCCCGTTTTTGATGTACAGAATGCCAGGGGAAGGAAACCCGCGCCCGTTCGTCAGCCGGAAAGCCACGCGCTGCGCCACGCCCTCCGCGCGATTGCCCCCTTCGGGATAAAACTCCACGATGGTCTTCACGCTGTCGAGCACACCGTTAGGCCGGGGAAAGGCGCGAGACGTCTTGCGCGGCATTTCCGTGAGCGGCACGTTGTCGAGCTTTCCGTCTTTCCCCTTTTTGAACACTGGCACCATGCGCGAAAAACACGCCGCCGCACCCCAGTTGGTCATCTCCCGCGTGTAGGCCCTCACCTCGTAATAACCGCTGCGAACGGGAAGTTCGAGGTCAAACTCGCCATTGGCCTGCCCCAGAGAGTCGAGGCGCAGAAGTTTGCGTTGCATCAGCGCCCCCGCATCGGAGAGGAGTTCCACATAGAGCACACGACTCAACGGCCTGGGCTTCAGGCTCGACGCCCTCACCACGTAGGCCTTAAACCAAAGGGTCTCGCCCTCGAAATAGGCATTGTTGTCGAGGTGGAGGAACACTTTTTCGCGGGGGAAATTATAGTCGAAAGCCGAAGCGGCCTTAAACCGCTGAAAGAGACTGTCAACGGTGCTCGTCCCTTGGGCGCAGAGGCGGGAGGGGACAAGAAAAAGCAAAGCGGCGGCCGCCAGGCAGGCGTTCAACACGATGAAAGAGAAGGTCTTACGCATATCAAAAGGGATTTTCCGCAAATATACTCTTTTCTGCCGATTCCTTCACGGCAAACAACCGACCAATTTTTCTCCCGCAAGGGGAAAATCCCAATTAAGCTCTAAAAAAATTTCACGCCGCAACAATCCTTGCCATATCCTCTTGGCATTTTGCAATAAAAAGCTCAAAAATTCTTGCAGCATTACTAAAAAAAAGTATAACTTTGCCGTATGTTATCCAAGGCTCATCGGATTATCTTTGCAACACTGAATCAAATGGGCCTTTACGGGTGGCACAACACAGGACAGATAAATGTATAAACGGAGATACTCTCTATACTGAACAATACAGAAATAGGATGGGGTGAACACTGTTTATTCCCAACAGCGGAACTGTCCATAGAAACCATTGATTTACCTAACCATAGTGTTGCAAGAGTATCTTTATTATGAAAAGAATTTTAAGCGGACTTATTTGTCTCGTCATGGCGCTGGTCATGACCACTTCTTGCTCAGACAACGGCAAGATGAAAGCTTTGCTGGAGCAGATTCCCGAAAACACGGAAGTTGTCTGTGTGGGCAATGTGAAAACCATTTTAGAGTCGGCAGGCGGTTCCATCGAAGACTCGAAAATCAAGTTGCCTTCCTACGTGCTTGACGCCCTTCCCCGTCAAAAAGCCAACGACATCGACAAGGCCAACGATTTCCTGAAGAAATCAGGCATTGACATGGACGCCTGTGCCGTGTTTGGCAACTACAAGGACTCCCGCCCCATCATCCTGTTTGCGCTTTCCGACAAGTCGCAGTTCATCGCTTCCATCGAGAAGGACGGCTACAAAGAATCGAGCTTCGACGGAGATGCCAAACTCTATAAGAAAAAGGTCTACGAGGGTAGCAGTTCTGAGTATGACGACTACAGCTACTTGCTCATCAACGACGATTATGCCTACTTTATTGAGCGCGTTTGGGTCGGCTCTGACTTCAAACCAGCTTCCCACCTTGCCAACGTCGTTGAAGACGCAGCGAAACACAACTTTGCCGACACGAACTTCGGCGACTACATTCTCGACGGCAACGCTGGCGGCATTGCCTTTGCCCTGCCGAAGGAACTGAGACGTGAACTGCGCAACAATGGTGTGCCCTCCGACCTCGCTGACCTCTACAGCGGCTACGTCTGCATGCGCGGCGAACTGGAAAAGGACAAGGCCACCGTCAAAGTCCAACTGTTTGACGAGAAAGGCGAGAAATTCAACTGCGACAAGTTTAAGGACTATCTTGACCTCTCTGCCAATGTCAGCAAAGACGCCCTGGCTCTGCTTGGCAAAGACGAGTTTATGGTTTTCGCCATGAGTGCCAAGAACGTCAACTGGGATAAATACACCGACCTCATCGCCCAAAGCTCAGGCCTCTCCCGTGGCGACCGTGCCCAGCTGAGCGCCGTAACAGCTTACTTGGAGAAGATTGACGGCACAGTTGCTATGGGCTTCGGCATAAACAACGGTTTGAAATCCATCGGCAGCATCGCCTATCAGACAGACGACATGATGTCGGCCTTCTCGACCACAATGGTGATCGAAACCAAGGAGGGCAAGGCCAAGCGCCTCATCGACGACATGAAGGGTCTCCTGGAAAAGGTTCGCGTGCCGTTCTCCGACAACGCTGCTGGCTTTACCATCGAACTTCAGAACATCACTGGCAAACCGGGTGCCTTCTACGTGAAGAACGTGGGCAACTTCATCGTCATTGCCAACCATCCAATCAAGGAGAGCAACGACAATCCTTTGGTGGCAAGTTCCAATCTCAACGAATACCTGAGCGTTTTCTGCGCAGGACTGTCGCCAGACAATCAACTCATGCGCGACTTGAATCTCAAGAACAACATCAAGCTCCTCATCGGTTGCAAGCCCAATACTTCAGAGGCTGTCATGACGCTTGAAGTTGACGGCGACACCGATGCCGGCATCATCTCCAAGGTGGCCAAGATGATTTTCAAAATCGTCGAGCAGAGCGGAAAAATCGAGGACGAACTTGAAAGCATGAATCCCAATCCTTACGTAAACAACTATTACGACGTTGACACCGCGGCCTATGATGACGACATGGTAGATGTCGATTCATGCGCCACAGAGGACTACGATTACAATGAAGTCTACTAAGCAGGCAGGTAATGACAAGTAGGTGGTCAAATTCATTATATATATAGGTAGGGACACCATATATAGGCTGAAACACCATATATATAAGTTGGAACGCCAAGCATTCCAGACCACCTACCACAGCAGAACCTCATTTTCATGTTAGAAACAATCACCATCAGCAACCTCCTTCCCCTGGTGTTCTCGGGGATGGAGCAGACAGAAAAGATAAGCTCTTCCCAGATTTGGGAAGAGCCGTCTTTTATATTCCAGCGTGGCTGCCGCCTCTGCATCCAAGCGGAGTCGGGAAGCGGGAAATCCTCTCTCCTGAGTTTCATCTTCGGAACGCGCCAGGACTATAAGGGGCAGATTCTCTTCAATGGTCAGGACACCCGCGCACTCAGCGTTGAACAGTGGTGTGAGATTCGAACGAAAAACATTTCCCTGCTGCCGCAAGACATGGCGCTTTTCCCAGAACTGACCGTCGGGCAAAACATCGACCTGAAGAACAACCGCACGCACCACAAAACGCGGCAGGAAATCATGGACTGCTTGGAGCGGGTGGGCATCGCGGAGAAATACGATGTGCTGGCCAGCCAACTGAGCATCGGACAGATGCAACGCGTGGCGCTCGTCAGGGCCCTCTGCCAGCCTTTCGACTTCATCTTCCTCGACGAGCCCGTCAGCCACCTTGACGCGCGCAACAACCAAATCGTTGCTCAGATGGTTTCGGAAGAAGCGCAGCGACAGGGCGCAGGCATCATCGCCACTTCCGTTGGCAACCACCTGCTGCTAAGCAACGCCGAATTTGTCGCATTGTAACTGGCATCCCGGCCTCCGCCCAACGTTCCGCGCCCGCGCAGAGCACGAGCACCTCCATCACATTTCGTTTTTCTATGAAAGAACCATTCAGAAAGGAGATATGGTGTCTCCTGAAAAGGAACATCTCCAAAGGACAACTCCTGGGCTACGCTCTGGCCAACGTTGTCGGTCTGTCGGTCATCCTGATCGGCACACTCTTCTATGCCGACAGCCAACACAGCAACAGCGACAGCGACGCCTTCTTCTCCGAAGACTACATCGTGCTCTCGAAGAAAGTCGACGGCATCGGCTTCACGCCCGTGAGGTTCACGTCTGACGACATCTCCAACCTCGAGCAGCAGAAATGGGTGAAAAAAGTGGGGAAATTCAGCGTCTCGCAGTTTGCCGTCAATGGTTCTATCAACATGGGTGGGCGCGGCTTGTCCACCTACCTCTTCTTTGAGTCGGTGCCCGACGAGTTTTTCGACGTGTTGCCCTCTGGCTGGTATTTCAAACCAGAGGAAAAGTTCGTGCCCATCATCATGAGCCGCGACTATCTGACGCTCTACAACTTCGGCTTTGCCATCCCGCAGGGCCTCCCGCAAGTGAGCGACAAGATGGTGGGCGCCGTGCCCATCACGTTGCAGCTGACGGGTGAAGGCAACGTCACCGAAACCTACTCCGCTGCCGTCGTCGGCTTCTCTTCGCGCTTGAACACCATCGCCGTGCCGCAGAGTTTCATGGACTGGGCCAACAAGCGCTACTACTCCGGGCCTCCTCAAGAGCCTTCGCGCCTCATCGTGAAGATCGACCGCCTCGCGGCTGCCGACATGGAGCGCTATCTGAAAGAACACGAACTGGAAATGGCGGGCGACAAAGGAAGCACAGGAAACATCTCTGCCTTCCTGCGCGTCGTGTCGAGCGTTGTGGCCACCAACGGTGTGGTCATCAGTGCACTGGCGCTCTTCATCCTCACGCTCTCCATCTTCCTCCTGTTGCAAAAGAGCAAAGAGACCATCCGCAAACTGATGTTCATGGGCTTCCCGCCCCTCGAAATCAGCCGCTATTATGAGCTCATCGTCATCGGCGCCAACACCGCCATCACGCTCATCGCCACTGCCGCCACGCTCTGCTGCCGCCAGCTGTGGAAAGGGCAACTGGAAGAAATCGGCCTCGGCGATTCCTCCGTCCTCCCGACGCTCTGTCTCGCCCTGGCCTACCTCTTTCTCGTCTCGGCCTTCAACGTCGTTGTCATACGCCGCCGGCTTTATGGCATCTGGAAGAACTGACGCATCTTCAAAGAAGAAACATATCCTGAGCGAAGACCATTACGCCGTGTAATGGTCTTCGCTTTTCTTTTCCCAGCACACGTTTGCAGAAGACAACCCGCCACCTGTTTGACGGGAAGCGGCCCACCAAGGAAAAGGAAGGCAAACGCCGCCGAGGTCAAAAAAACACACGAAATCCCCACGTAACTCACCGCTTTTTTGTAGCTTTGCATAGGGCATGAGCCCCAAATTTCTGAAAAACCTAACACAACATCAAACCATGTACGACATCCAACTTAACGAGAGCGGCACGCGCCACCTTGACATCACCGACGAGAACCTCCAAACCATCAGAAAATACAACCTCTTCCACGGACTGGTCGACTCCACTGGATATGTCACCGAACCCGTGCTCGACAAACTCAAACTCACGGTGCGCGCGCTCATCGCCAACGCGTCTGACAACTGCAAAGACCTGCTCGACCTCTGCATCGACGTCATCTACCACGACAAAATGAAAGCCTACGGACTCAAAAACCTGATGGCTTGCTACAAACAATGGTGTGAAACGCATCCGGAAACGGAAAACACAACAGAGGAAGGAAACACGACGGAGGAATAAGTAACGGTGACTGAATAAGTTTCTCATTTTTTACCATTACTAAGCACGATTGTTGCCAACGCCCAACACTCCGCCCTTCCCCCAACCATAAAACAAATTCTCCCTTGGCCAATTCAACCGAACAACACAAGCTCTCCGACTGGTTGCCAACCACCCGCAAAGAAATGGACCTGCGAGGCTGGGAACAAGCCGACGTCATTCTCTTCTCGGCCGACGCCTACATTGACCACCCTTCTTTCGGCGCCGCCGTCATCGGCCGCCTGCTCGAAGACGAGGGCTTCCGCGTTTGCATCGTGCCGCAACCCGACTGGCATGGCGACTTCCGCGACTTCAAGAAACTGGGGCGGCCACGCCTCTTCTTTTCTGTGGCACCGGGATGTATGGATTCCATGGTGAACAAATACACGGCCGCGCGACGGCTGCGTTCGGAAGATGCCTACAGTCCCGACGGCCGACACGACATGCGGCCGGAATACCCAACAGTGGTCTACACACAGATTCTCAAGCAGCTCTATCCCGACGTGCCAGTGGTGCTCGGCGGAATCGAGGCATCGCTGCGCCGCGTCACGCACTACGACTACTGGCAGGAGCGCCTTCGCAAATGTGTGCTCTGCGACAGCGGGGCCGACATGATTGTCTATGGCATGGGCGAACTCCCAACGGCTGAACTCTGCCATCTGCTTGAAGACAAACTCCTGCACGGCCGCGAAGAGGCCCACTGCACAACCGATGCCTTCCGCCAGATTGTGCGCCGCTTCCCAGTGAAACAGACTGTGACGCTGGAAACGGAAGCCGACATCCCAGGCGGTTTCCGCGATGACGACATCACGCTTTTCTCCCACGAGGAATGCCTGGCCGACAAGAAGAAATATGCCTCCAACTTCCGCCACATCGAAGAAGAGAGCAACAAACTGCATCCGCAGCGCCTTCTGCAACGCGTGGCCGACCGTTGGACGGTGGTCAACCCGCCTTTCCCGCCAATGACAACGGCGCAAATCGACCGCTCGTTTGATTTTCCCTACACGCGACTGCCACACCCCAAATACAAGGGAAAACGCATTCCGGCCTACGAGATGATCAAATTCTCGGTCAACATCCATCGCGGCTGCTTCGGCGGTTGCGCCTTCTGCACCATCTCTGCCCATCAGGGCAAATTCATCATGAGCCGCTCGAAAGAGAGCATCCTGCGCGAGGTGAAGCAAATCATTGCCATGCCCGATTTCAAGGGCTATCTCTCTGACCTCGGCGGACCGTCGGCCAACATGTATATGATGCACGGGAAAGACCAAACACTCTGCGCCCGCTGCAAACGGCCGTCGTGCATCGCGCCATCGGTGTGCCCCAACCTCAATGCCGACCACCGTCCGATTCTCGACATCTACCGCGCCGTCGATGCCCTCCCCGGCATCAAGAAGAGCTTCATCGGCAGCGGCGTGCGCTACGACCTTCTCTTGCATCCTTATAAGGACGAGGCGCTGCGCAAGGCGGCCAACGACTATACGCGCGAACTCATCCTGCGCCACGTGTCGGGCCGACTGAAGGTGGCGCCGGAACATACTTCCGACCGCGTGCTGCACCTCATGCGCAAACCCTCTTTCAAACTCTTCCACGAGTTTAAGGCCATCTTCGACCGCATCAACCGTCAGGCGGGCCTCAACCAGCAAATCATCCCTTATTTCATCTCTTCCCACCCGGGCTGCACGGAGGAAGACATGGCCGAACTGGCAGCGGAGACGAAAGACCTCGACTTCCGCCTGGAACAGGTGCAAGACTTCACGCCGACGCCGATGACGGTGTCGACGGAGACGTGGTACAGCGGTTTCCACCCCTACACGCTCGAACCTGTCTTCTCGGCGAAAACGCCTGAGGAGAAACAGCGCCAGCGCCTCTTCTTTTTCTGGTATAAACCGGAGGAACGCGCCCGCATCATGACAGAATTGCGACGCCTCAACCGCCCAGACCTCATCCAGCGTCTCTTTGGTGCGAATGCTGGATTCCGACCGCAAAACGAGCGCACACCGCAGCGGTCGCCGCAACGCGAAAATGCGTTCCAGCGCGAACGGCCTCAGCGCGAACGTCGGCAACATGAGCGCCCTCAGCGCGAAGGTCGGCAACAACGTCCGCCACACAACGAGAAGCGCAGGCGGGGAAGATGACACGTGGCTCCTAACGAACAGACAACCATAGAGAGGCCTTCTCTCTTTCACACAACACAGCGAACTCCTGCGGCACACCCCGCGGGAGTTCGCTGTGTTAGTATATAAGTAGGGAAAAACCAGTTTGATAGGGTGTTCAAAATCCATGAAAAATATCTGCGCGGTTTTGAGCCTAATAACATGGCAGTTGCGCCGCTGCCCCTGAAAGGGGCTCATATTCCAGGATAGGGGCTTGCCCCTATCTCCCGCCAGTGC
>UQCW01000052.1 GCA_900539625.1 uncultured Prevotella sp. | reverse complement strand
GCCTCCTTGGGGTTCCACATTAGACAATGTGTTCATTTCTTACGTTCTGGAAAAACAGGCAACGGACGTGTCGTCCGCTTTTCTCGCCAGCGTTCTTTCATATTGTGTGTGCTTTCTCCGGATGGTTTTTTCATGCTTAAGTTCTTGCAGTTTAAGCGCTGACATCCGAAGATGTTTTTTCATGATGTGAGGACACAAAAAAAGCGTGAACCTCTCATTGTCGTTTCACCTTCGAGGCCCTCGCATTTGCCCTGTACCGTTGAACGAACAACGAACAGAGCCCACATTGATATGATATACCATCTAACACTACCAGGAAACCAAGAAACGTGTCATGGCATGCACTGAAAGCGCTGCAATGACATTACTCATCTAACCAGGTAGGCAAATAATCATATCACTTGGACATCTATCGCTGACTTGACGGTACATGAAACTTGCGAGATTTCGAAAGTCAAGAACAAGCGTTGATAAACGCCTTAGTATATGTTAATCTCCTGCATTCCACCCATACGCAACTTCTGCTTCAATCCAGAGAACTAACCCTTGACTTCTGCTCGGCGTAGGCTCAATTTAACCTTTGTTCTTGAAACGCTCCATCTGGAGGCACTCCTAACCAAAGTATTAATTCAAGAAATCAAATGCAAATGTAATGAAAAATTTAAATGAGGGGAAGCATTTCAATATAATTATTTGATAGGGCGTTCAAAATTGAAATATTAAGTAGGTAGAGATTGTGCGTAAAAAGCCCTGTCTGCGGCTCTGCGCGGGCTGAAAGCCCTTTCAGGTAGGATATTCAAAATCCAGGAAAATTTCGGCTCGTTTTTGAGCAAATAGCAAGCGAGTGCAGCATCGCTGCAAGGGGCATCGCGCGAACATTTGGCGGAGGCCTGGGGCGAAGCACTGTAGCTCACTTTGCTCGCAAAGTGAGGGGGCGAATATTGTGGCGGACAAGCACTGAAAATCCAACAAAGTCATGCCCCAGAGCGTTGGTCATGTTCGCTACGTGTTCGTGGCCCTCACTTTGCGAGCAAAGTGAGCTACAATGCTGGCGCCGCAACAGACGATTGTGTGGGTCTGTGCAAATCTCCGCTGCGAGGGCGCTACCGCTAACCTTTGATATTTCAATTTTGAACGCCCTACCTTTCAGAACACCTACTTACCACCATGAAAGTATTTATGGCATTGTATAAACTTCCCCAAACAAGGCAGGTATGAAACAAAATTTCCCACCCCCAATAAAGAGGGTGGGAAAATCAGAAATTGTTTTAAGCAGATTTATTTCAGCACCTTCTTGCCGTTGACAAGGTAAATGCCGTGGCGCTGCATTTCGCTGGCCTTGATGCGGCGGCCTGAGAGCAGGTCGTAAACTACGTCGGCTGCCTTCTGGGTTGTGGTCGGGAGCGTGATGGCATCCACGGTTCTTTTGCCCTTAAACAACACGTAGATAGGAATCTGCGGCTCGTTGTTGGTCCACATGACGTTGATATAGGCCACGATGTCGTTGCCGCTGATGTAGCTCTTCGTCTCATCGAGATAGGCCGTTGCCATGATGGCGCCGTCGAGGAAGGAGAGTTCAACGGGTTCGTTCTTGCCGAAGACAACGCGGTTGAGGCTGTCTGTCGTCACACTGATGGACGGCAGGAGGATGTCACCCAGAGGAATGTCGCCGAAAGCGAAGTTGTGGATGGCGAGGTCAACGCCGCCCTTCACGCTGTCGGCAGCAGCGGTGATGTCGAGCGTCTGGTCTGGCATCGGTTCGGTTTCGTCATTGATTTCTTCGCCGAGGCTGATGTAGAGGTCGCCACCAAACGGGCCGACACTGGCAGCCACCAAATCAGGCGTGTTCACAGCAGGCTCGTCCTTTTTTATTTTACCTTTAAACAACACGTAGATAGGAATCTGCGGCTCGTTGTTGGTCCACATAACGTTGATATAGGCCACGATGTCGTTGCCGCTGATGTAGCTCTTCGTCTCATCGAGATAAGCCGTTGCCATGATGGCGCCGTCGAGGAAGGAGAGTTCAATGGATTCGTTCTTGCCGAAGACAACGCGGTTGAGGCTGTCTGTCGTCACACTGATGGACGGCAGAAGGATGTCGCCCAAAGGAATGTCGCCGAAAGAGAAGTTGTGAATGGCGAGGTCAACGCCGCCCTTGGTAGCATCGACAGCTGCGGTCACATCGAGCGACTGGCCGGGCATCGGTTCGGTTTCGTCATTGATTTCTTCGCCGAGGCTGATGTAGAGGTCGCCAGCATATTGTCCGGCAATCTTTTCAGCCAATTGTGCAGAAGCCGTAGTGGCCATTGCCACAGCGGCGCAAAGAGTAAGTAAAAATTTCTTCATATATTATGTTTTGGATTTGGTGTCAGAAAATGTAGGAGAAGGCCAACGTGCCATAGATGGGATAGAGCGCAAACGTCACACTGGTGAAGTCGGACGGGAAGATGCCGTTGAGACCCCATGTGAGGTTGGCCGTCACCGCCAAATGCTTGTAGGCCTTGAACGTTCCGCCCACCTGCATGCCCCATTGGAAACGGCGCAAGTCGTTGCTGAAATCATAGGTGGCGTGCGACACCTCCGTACGTTCGCCAGTGGGGTCCTGGTCGCGGATGTAGGCATCATTGCCCGTCAGGTTGCCGTCGGCGTCATAGAGGGGCTTGCCATAGGCTTCGCCCGAAAACTCGCCGTCCATCAGCCACAAGAGATAGGGACCAGCCTGCAACTGCCAGCGCGAGTTGATGTCGTAAGTGGCAAGGATGGGCACGGTGAGATATTTGTTTGACACCTTCGTTTTCACGTGTCCCGTGAAAGCGCCGACGATATCAGAACCGTCGTCTTCGCGAGCCTCCATGTGATAGTTCTTCACGGTGGCGTCGGTCTTCATGCCCTTCGATTCGAGGCGCACGCCCGTGGCGATGCCCCAGCGGTGGTGGATTTTCTTCTGCACGCTGCCTTCAATGGCGATGCAGAGCGTCGGGTCGTAACTGTCAATGGCGCGGATTTCGGCCGGAATGGGGAGCGGCGATGTGCCGCCCAAACTCAAACCGCCGCCCAGACGCATCTGCCAGCCCTTCAGGGCCGCCTTGACAAGGTTGGGCTTGGTTGCCTTGGCTTCAGACACACCCTGTGCCTGCGCAGAAATCGCGAAGAGCATCGCGAAAAAGATGGATATTGTTTTCTTCATTGTTGTTGTCGTTGGAAATCCGGCAGGATGGCATTCGCCCGTCCCAATGTCTGTCTAAGTAATGGTAAAAAAATAACTTGACCAATTTTGAAGGGTAAGGAGTTATATCTTTATACCCTGAATTTTTGCCGTTTTTGCAATTTGTCATCGGTCACATAGCCCGCTATGCTCCCTCTTCCAAATTCCAAAACCAACAAAAATACAGGTCAAAATTGCACAACTTATTCTTTCACCATTACTGAACATGCCAGACGATTCTTTGCGAAGGGGAACAGAGGTTCAGCCTTTCATGCCTGTAAATGAAACAAGAGAGGATGCTGTCGGGGAGAGGAGGTGCAGAGCTGAATTACTCTTCGCCCTCCCAAACGATACGCAGTTCGTCAATATACAACGTCGACCCGATGGCGCCGATGAAGTAGGCACCCTGCCGACTGGAGGTGGCAACGATGGCGATGGCATATCCGTTGTCCTTCAGGCGTTCCTCACTGAAAGTCTTGCCGCTGAGCAGATGGAAAGGTTCGTTGAAGCTCACCCACGGCGCCGTTTCCAGTTCCGCCAACGTTCCTTCAAACTCCACGGGCTTGTTGATACGCGCCATGAGGACGATGCGATCGGAAGAGAGCACATCGTCGCCGTTGAGCGGCACGAATTTCTTCTTCGGGTCGGCAGCGATTTCGCTCTTGGTGGCGATTTCATAAACCACGGCATAGATGTCGGCCGTATCGTGAAGCGCCGGCTGCGGTGTCTTCGTGGCATCCACCATCTCTGGGCCGGCCTTATATTTATAGGAACCTCTCAGGGCCACAGGGCGTTCCTTCAAAAGCGGCAGGCCGAAGCGCGTAGCCTTTCGTGGGAAAAGCATGGCCTGGGTGGAATTGAAGCTGCCCAAGAAAAGGTTGCCGGCAGCGATGGGCATTTTAATTTTGAGACCGTGTTCTCCAGCATCGCTGGTGGAGAGCTTCACGGCGAAGCCTTCCACACCGTTGTTGGCCGGTGCCGTTGGGTATTCCTGAGGATTCTTGGCCATTCCCGTCACCGCATAGGCAGAATTGCCCGACGCCCAATAGTCGCGCTGCGGCGTGGTGGCGTCGTTCTTGTCCACCTCAAACCACTCGTAGTAACGCCCAGAGGGGTCGAGCTTGAAATTCTCGAAGCTCAGCACATTCAAGGGCTTGACGGGAGAGAAACTCACGGTGTAGTGCTTATTCCAATTGCCGTCTTGCGAATAGACCGTATAAATCTGCGGCATACTGAAGTCGCGCGTAATGCCGTTGGCTTCCACCATCTTTCCGTCCACCTCGGCCGCGATACGCGCCCCTTCGGTCAGGACGAAAACGGGGTTGAGGGCCGTGCGGTCCACGTTGTCGAGAAGCGTGAAAGAGACGCTGTTGTTCTTCACAATCGGCTCTCCGCGGAAGAGCGTTTTGTGGGCCTCCAGCCATTCGCTCTGCACGCTGACAATGTCGCATTCTGCATTGAGAGGCTCGTCTTTGATACAAGAAGTAAACGTGGTCAGACACAGGGCCAGACCGCATAAAATTTGCTTCATCTGCTTGAAATATAAAGGTTTTAGGGTGCAAAGTAATGGAAAAAAAATAACTTGACCAATTTTGAGGGAAGGAATTAAATTCTTATGCCCTGTCTTTTTGCCGTTTTTGAAATTTGTCATCGGTCACATAGCCCGCTATGCTCCCTCTTCCAAATTCCAAAACCAACAAAAATACAGGTCAAAATAGGTCAAGTTATTCTTTCACCATTACAAAATTACGAAATTCCCCCTCTTCCGAAAAACTTTTACCCTTCATTTTAGTTTTTTTCGGGCGCTTTGCAGTAACTTTGCATGTTGAAACAATATATATATATCGATTATTATATGCAAGATATCCGTAACATTGCAATCATTGCCCACGTTGACCACGGCAAGACGACGCTCGTGGACAAGATGTTGCTCGCCGGAAACCTCTTCCGCGAGAACCAACAAACCAACGACCTCATGCTCGATAATAATGACCTTGAACGTGAGCGCGGTATAACCATCCTCTCGAAGAATGTCTCTATCCGCTACAAAGGCACGAAGATCAATATCATCGACACCCCGGGACACTCCGATTTCGGCGGCGAGGTGGAGCGTGTGCTCAATATGGCCGACGGCTGTATCTTGCTGGTCGACGCTTTTGAAGGCCCGATGCCGCAAACGCGCTTCGTGCTCCAGAAGGCACTCCAAATCGGACTGAAACCTATCGTGGTGGTCAACAAGGTGGACAAACCAAACTGCCGCCCAGAGGAGGTTTACGAAATGGTGTTCGACCTCATGTGCGACCTCAATGCCACAGAAGACCAACTCGACTTCCCTGTGGTGTATGGTTCCGCAAAAAACAATTGGATGGGTGAGGACTATAACACCCCGACCGATAACATCAACTACTTGCTCGACAAAATCATCGAGGTGATTCCCGCACCGCAGCAGTTGGAAGGAACGCCGCAGATGCTCATCACTTCGCTCGACTATTCTAACTACACGGGCCGCATCGCTGTGGGACGCGTTCACCGCGGCGTGATTCGCGAAGGCATGAATTGCACCATCGCACACCGCGACGGCTCTTTCGAAAAGACGAAAATCAAGGAAGTACACACCTTCGAAGGCATGGGCCGCAAAAAGACTGACGCCGTTGAGAGCGGCGACATCTGCGCTGTGGTCGGTCTGGAAAACTTCGAAATCGGCGACACCATCTGCGATTTCGAAAATCCCGAACCGCTGCCAACCATCGCCATCGACGAGCCGACCATGTCGATGCTCTTCACCATCAACGACTCGCCGTTCTTCGGCAAGGAGGGAAAATTCTGCACCTCACGCCACATCGCCGAGCGTCTGAACAAGGAACTCGAGAAAGACCTCGCCCTGCGCGTACGCCCCTCTGATAGCGAGGGCAGCTGGATTGTCAGTGGTCGCGGTGTGCTCCACCTTTCTATCCTCATCGAGACAATGCGTCGCGAAGGCTACGAACTGCAAGTGGGACAGCCACAGGTTATTTATAAGGAAATCGACGGCGAGAAATGTGAGCCGATTGAAGAACTGACCATCAACGTGCCAGAAGAGTTCGCCTCCAAGATGATCGACATGGTGACGCGTCGCAAGGGCGAAATGACCTCCATGCAGAACATGGGCGAGCGTGTCGACATCGAGTTTGACATCCCTTCGCGCGGCATCATCGGTTTGCGAACGAATGTCTTGACAGCCAGCCAGGGTGAAGCCATCATGGCCCACCGCTTCAAAGAATACCAGCCGTTTAAGGGCGACATCCAGCGCCGCACAAATGGTTCGATGATTTCTCTCGAAACAGGCACGGCCTTTGCTTATGCCATCGACAAACTGCAAGACCGCGGCAAGTTCTTCATCAATCCGCAAGACGAAGTGTATGCCGGCCAGGTGGTGGGCGAACACGTTCACGACAACGACCTCGTGGTCAACGTCACGAAGGCCAAGCAGCTGACCAACATGCGTGCTTCGGGCGCCGACGACAAGGCCCGCATCGTTCCTCCCGTCATCTTCTCGCTTGAAGAAGCCTTGGAATACATCAAGGAAGACGAATACGTGGAAGTGACGCCGAAGTCCATGCGCATGCGCAAGGTGATTCTCGACCATCTTGCCCGCAAGCGTGCCAACCGCGAATAATCTACCAGACAAAACGGTGTTCCCCATCAGAACACCTCCGCCAATACAAGGCGTTCAGGAAAATCCCTCCTGAACGCCTTTTTCTATAAGGTGGTGTTAAAACGAGGTGGCAAAGGGCCGCAAGCGCCAAACTAATGTTCTGGCATGCACCTATATATATAATCTTTTTCGTAACTTCGCACCATCATTTAAAAACGATACAATCATCATGATGACAGCAAACGAAATTCGCGACTCATACAAGAAATTCTTTGAGTCGAAAGGACATACCATTGTGCCCTCAGCTCCCATGGTAATCAAAGACGACCCCACGCTCATGTTTACCAATGCGGGTATGAACCAATGGAAAGACATCATTCTCGGCACGCGCGACCCAGAACCGCGCCGCCGCGCCGACTCGCAGAAATGTCTCCGCGTGAGTGGAAAGCACAACGACTTGGAAGAGGTGGGACACGACACTTACCACCACACCATGTTTGAAATGCTCGGCAACTGGAGTTTCGGCGACTACTTCAAGGAAGGCGCCATCGACATGGCTTGGGAATACCTCGTCGACGTGCTGAAGCTCGACCCTGCCAACCTCTATGCCACCGTTTTCGAAGGCTCTCCCGAAGAAGGCTTGGGCCGCGACGACGAAGCTGCGCAGATTTGGCTCAAGCACCTGCCTGCCGACCACATCATCAACGGCAACAAGCACGACAACTTCTGGGAAATGGGCGAAACTGGTCCTTGCGGCCCCTGCTCTGAAATCCACCTCGACTCGCGCACGCCAGAAGAGAAGGCCAAGGTGCCCGGTCGCGAACTCGTGAACAAAGACGACCCGCAGGTCATCGAAATCTGGAACATCGTGTTCATGCAATTCAACCGTAAAGCCGACGGTTCGCTCGCTCCGCTCCCGATGCACGTCATCGACACGGGTATGGGTTTCGAGCGCCTCGTTCGCGCCATGCAAGGCAAGAATTCCAACTACGACACCGACGTCTTCCAGCCCATCCTTCACAAGATTGGTGAGCTCTCTGGTCATGAATACGGCAAGAGCGAAGAAGTCGACGTGGCCATGCGTGTCGTTGCCGACCACCTTCGCGCCATCGCTTTCAGCATCGCCGACGGACAGTTGCCTTCCAACGCCAAGGCCGGCTATGTCATCCGCCGCATCCTGCGCCGCGCTGTGCGCTATGCCTACACGTTCCTCGGCCAGCGCAACGCCTTCGTCTATCTGCTCGTACCGACATTGGTGCACGAAATGGGCGAAGCCTATCCTGAACTCAAAGCGCAGCAGGAACTCATCACACGCGTGATGAAAGAAGAAGAGGAATCCTTCCTCCGCACGCTCTCAACGGGTATCTCTATGCTCGAAGGTGTCATTGCCGACACGAAAAAGGAGGGCAAGACCGTGGTTGACGGCCAGAAGGCCTTCACGCTCTTCGACACCTATGGTTTCCCCCTCGACCTCACGCAGCTCATCTGTTCAGAACAGGGAATGACCGTTGATGAAGACACCTTCAACGCCGAAATGAAAAAGCAGAAGGAACGTGCTCGCAACGCCGCCGCAGTGGAAACAGGCGACTGGGTTGTGGTGCGCGAAGGCGAAACGGAATTTAAGGGCTGGGACTTCACGGAACACACCTGCCACATCCTGCGCTACCGCCAGGTGCAGCAGAAGAAGCAGACCTATTTTGAACTCGTGCTCGACACGACACCTTTCTACGCCGAAATGGGCGGACAGGTGGGCGACCGCGGTGTCATCTGCAACGAACAGGAAACCATTGAAATTTTCGACACGAAGCGCGAAAACAACCTGCCCATCCATCTGACGCGTGAACTCCCGAAAGACCCATCGGCCGAATTTATGGCCTGCGTTGACGTAGAAGCCCGCCGCGCCAGCGAAGCCAACCACACAGCCACCCACTTGCTCGATCAAGCACTGCGCGAAGTACTCGGCACCCACGTGCAGCAGAAAGGCTCACTGGTGACTCCCGACTATCTGCGCTTCGACTTCTCACACTTCCAGAAGGTGACACCAGAGGAAATCCGTCAGGTGGAACGCATCGTCAACAGCCGCATCCGCGAAGACATTCCTTTGCAAGACCATCGCGACATGGCCATTGAAGACGCCAAGGAACTGGGTGCCATCGCCCTCTTCGGCGAGAAATATGGCGACCACGTGCGCGTCGTGCAGTTTGGCGATAGCGTTGAATTCTGCGGTGGTTGCCACGCCAAGAGCACGGGCCGCATCGGCCTCATCCGCATCCTCTCCGAAAGCAGTGTCGCTGCTGGCGTTCGCCGCATCGAAGCCATCACGGGAAAAGCTGCCGAAGAGAGCATCTACGCAGAAGAAGACATCCTCAACAACCTCAAGTCGTTCTTCAACAACGCCAAAGACCTCACCGCTGCCATCCACAAGACCATCGAAGAAAACGACGGTTTGCGCAAGCAGGTAGATGAATTTATGAAGGAACAGGTGGGCCGTCTGCGCGAGAAACTCGTTGCCTCAGCACAGGAAATCAACGGCATCCACCTCGTGAAGAGCAACATCCCGATGGACATCGCTCCCGACGTGGTGAAAGACCTCGCCTTCCAGATTTCTGGCACACTGCCTGAACACACCTTCTGCGTGCTCGGAAGCCACCACGACGACAAACCGCTCCTGACGGTCATGATCAGCAAGGACCTCCTGGCAGAGCGCAAGCTCCATGCCGGCAACATCGTGCGCGAAGCAGCCAAGCTCATCAAGGGCGGCGGTGGCGGTGCGCCCCACTTCGCCACAGCAGGCGGAAAAGACCTCAGCGGTCTTGACGCTGCCGTTGAAAAGGTGGTGGAAATTGCTGGCATCTGATTTAGTAATGGTGAATTACTAACAATAAGTACAAGCAGGCACGCCCGAAAAACGGGCCTCAACCAATTGCCTACCTGTCATCACATAAAAAGCAGACTGGTTCTCTTGAACCGGCCTGCTTTTTTGTTTTAGAACCACCCATAAACTATTTTTGAACACCTACTTTATAGGGTGTTCAAAATCCAGAAAAATCTCTGTGTGGTTTTTTGCCAAATAACATGGCAGTTGCGCCGTTGCCCCTGAAAGGGGCTCATATTCCAGGATAGGGGCTTGCCCCTATCTCCTGACGCAGCTCTCCGACTCTCGCTTCTGCCCCTGTAAGGGGCGCATATCGTTGGCGGGGCTTGCCCCGCAATAAGATTCGAGATATGAGCCCCTTACAGGGGCGAGGTTCATTAATAGGCCCCAAGAGGTAGGGGCAAGCCCCTACCCTAAATATGAGCCCCTTTCAGGGGCAGCGTGCGCCGCAGACCTTCGCCGAATGTTCGCGCAGCGCCTCTTGTTGCTATGTCGCTACGCTATTTGACCAAAAATATTGCCGAATTTCTCTGAATATAAGTACAATGAAAAGCCAAAAGGAAACGCCTCCAGTGTAATGCGTAACGACACATAGAATATTCCTGAATACCAATATTTTTCATAACTTTGTATCAAAATCAAATAAGCATAACTATGGAACCATCTATATACAGTTTTTCACTTTGTACCGCACTGCCATTGATGTTATTCTTCGGCTTTTATTTTTTGTTTGCAAAGACTCCTGAAAAGAAAATTTTCAAAAATTATCTCCGCTCCCGACAGATTATGGGTATAGCTATGCTGCTACTTTCGGCAAATTATTCGGTACATTTCTTTTTTGGTATCCGATTCAAGAATGCGGATTCTTCCATACTGATGAACATGTCCACATACTTCCTATGCTATTCTCTGTTCAGTTCGGCATTGATCATGTTGCTTGATCGTTTTTACATTACCAAACGGCGTGTGTGGACACATATCAGTTTATGGATTTTATTTTCAACGCTTTCCGGAGTTGTGTTGTTCCTGTTGCCAAGCGGGATCATGCAAGAAATCTCTTTGCTTGCTTTAGCTGCCTGGCTAGTCGTTTTTGGAGTCGTTTTAGCTCGCAGAGTCATCGTTGCATATCGCAGAGCCATTCGAATTTTCAATGAAACTCAAGCGGATGATATAGGCGCATATATCAAATGGCTTTCCATATTCACTTATTGGGCTGTTATCTTCGGTGTCGGATGCGGATTGCTGACATTCCTGCCTGACGAATATATATATATCTGGGTGTTATCATCAATCCCGTTCTACAGTTATCTCTTTCTCTGTTATCAGAACTACCTGCTGTTCTATGAAGAGGTAGAAAATGCGTTTGAGCAGGATATACAATCTGAAGGAGAACTTCTGACAAATTCGGAAACTGAGCCCGAAATGGTTTCAGAAGAAGAAGTTCCTGTGTCCTATACAGAAATGATAGAGAAGGTGGACAATTGGATAAAGACAGACGGCTATGTCCAGCAGAGACTTACCATAAAAGAACTGTCCGAAATACTTCATACGAACCGCACCTACCTTTCCGCTTATATCAAGACCACGTATAAAATGACATTCCGCGAATGGATAACCAGTCTCCGGTTGGAGTATGCGAAAAACATACTGAAGGAGCATCCGGAAATCAATATACAGAAGCTGGCTGAGTCTTCCGGTTTTCTTTCCCGCAGTAACTTTATCAAATTATTTACCGAGAAGGAAGGATGTACGCCTGCCAAGTGGAAAAAAGCAAATCTGAAGTGATTTGCGTGGTAAAAATCCGATGAAAAAGCTCTCAGAAGCCCATTTTCCAAAAGGGCTCAAACGACAAAAAGCACTAATTCGACAGCCGCAAAAGTGCTAATTCGACAACTCAAAAAGTGCCAGTTTGACAAAAAAAGTGCTCAGACGACAATGTGAAAAGTGCTCAAACGACAATTTTTATAAAACGCTGTGTTTTAGCAAAAAAAGGTTTCGTAATGTTTTGGGCGCTGAATGGCATTTATTACCTTTGGAGAAGAAAAAGATAATAAATCCAAGTTTGTATGAGCAGAAAAATCCATTTTCTTACCCTATTTCTGTGGCTGATGACGGCAACGATTCCTGTCATTGCGCAGCAGAAAGCAGACACGACCTATACCTTCCGCTTCGTTCCGCAGAAGGATATGTTCTACGTGCCTTGGAATGGCAATGACACGGAACTTGCCCGCCTATTGGGGTGTATCGAAAACTACAAAGCAACAATTCTTGACGGCAAATTGCCGCTACTGGTTGACGGCTACTGCAATTCGCTGGGCAGTGAAGCCAAGAATCTTGCCACGGCAAAGACCCGTGCCAACCGTGTGAAATCAGAACTGATTACACGCGCGAAAATCAAGGAAGAAAACTTCATTACCCACAATCATGCGACAGGGGGTGATTTTGTCATCGTGCGCCTAACGGTACCTGCAAAGGAAACAGCCGCGATGGATGTGGAAGCGGAAGCGCGACGCAGGGCGGAAGCCGAACGCTTAGAAACCGAGACGCGTGCAGAACAGGAACGGCGTGCCGAAGAGCAGCGCAAGGCGGAAGAAGCCCGACTTGCCGCTGAACCAACGGTCGCCGGCCGAAGGGAAAGGCAAAAGGCAGAAGCCGAGAAAGCCGCTCTACAAAATACACTTACCTACACGCCGTCGGAAACCAAAATCACAAATGATTATCATCTCTCCCTGCGTGCCAACCTGTTGCGCTGGGCTACCCTGACACCCGATTTAGGACTTGAATGGCGCATCTGTCCGTCGTGGGGCATTGCCGTAAACGGCTCATGGACTTCTTGGACGTGGAGCGACAAGGACCGCCGCTATGCACTCTGGGAAGTGGCTCCGGAAATACGTTATTACATGGGTGAGAAGAAAGCCTGGTATTTAGGTGCGATGTTCAAGGCCGGACAGTTCAACTACAAGCTCTCCGAAACAGGCAAGCAAGGCGACCTGATGGGTGGCGGCATCACCACTGGCTATCAGCTACGGCTGAACAAGGCACTGACGCTTGATTTCAACCTCGGCTTGGGCTACCTGAATGCCGATTTCGAAAAATATGAAGTCATCGATGGTGTGCGCGTACGCTGCGGCAACGAGACAAAAAATTGGTGTGGTCCCATCAATGCCGGTGTGACATTGGTATGGAAGTTATTCTAACACGGAGGAATAGAATATGAAAGCAAGACAATATATATATATGATGGGAATGACAGCCGCCGTGCTGCTCTCTTCCTGCGTGAAGGACACGCTTTATGACACGCCGCATCCCGACTACGGGAAAATTGCGGTGACAGCCGACTGGTCGGCCTGCGGTGAGGGTATCAACATACCTGCCACGTGGACGGTCACAATGGGCGACTATACGGGTACGGAGACTTCCGCCACCCATGCCCCCGACCATCTGTTTGCTCCGGGCAGCTACGCCCTTGCGGTGTGGAACCCAGCTGAAGGAATCACGGTAAATGGCACCACCGCCACCATTGCCGCAGCCACGGGAAACCGGGCAGGCACGGATGCCTTTGTGAACAATGCCCCGGGATGGTTCTTCACCTATACGAAACAGGTGAGCATCGAGAAAGACAAGGACTATCCGCTGACCGCCGCAATGAAGCAGCAGGTACGCGAACTGACGCTCATCATCAAACCGACGGGGGATGCCGCCGGACGCATCACGGAGATTGTTGCCCATCTGACGGGTGCAGCCGGAACACTCGATTTCGCTACCGATACCTACGGAGCCGCTTCAAACGTCGTGCTGCCCTTCACCAAGATAACCGAAGGTGACGATGCCGGCAAGTGGAAAGCCACGGTGCGGTTGCTGGGTGTGACTGGTACGGAACAACTGCTGACGGCTGAAATCCGCTATGCAGACGGCAACCCGAGCCCCACCACGCTGAAAAGCGACCTCACAGAAGCTCTCAAGGAGTTCAACACCGGAAAGGGCAAATCGCTGACCCTCGGCGGAACGCTGGTTGAGACTCCCGAAGGCATGGAAGTGGACGGAGTCGAAATCAACGGCTGGGAAGAAGTGAAAGGTGATAATGTAAATGCTGATTTGTAAGCAATTATTGAAATGGAATTTAACTAATAAAATGACAAATATAATGAAGACAAGATTTTTTGCACTTGCAGCGCTTGCCCTCACACTGGTAGCCTGCAACAACGACAACGAGAACCTGAACGGTGACCCCGTGGCCGCCCAGTTTACCGCCAGCATCGCCCCCGCCACCCGCGCCAGCGGAACCACCTGGACTGGCGGCGACCGTATCGGCATCACCGACATCGGCAACGATTCCCAGTACGGCAACGTGCCTTTCATCCTGAAAAACGGGAAATTTGAGGCAGAAGGAAAGGTCATCTATATCGAAGATGCAAAAACCCATACTTTCCGCGCCTACTATCCGTACAACGCGGCGGGAGGCATCCTCACAGCCACGACTGATGCCACGGCGCAGCAAAACCAGCCTGCCATCGACTTCCTCTTTGCTTCAGGAGCCACGGGAGACAAAAACAACCCGGTTGTAAGCTTCACCGACAAAACCGCCAAAGGCGGTGAAGACAACTCCTTCCACCACCGCATGAGCCAGATAACCCTTACCTTCGAGGCGGGCGACGGCGTGAATTTCAGCGTGGTCAAGCCTGAACGTTACACGCTGGACGGATTGTTACTCACCGGTACGTTCAACACGGCCGACGGTATTGCCACCGCAGACAACGGACTACAGACCGGAGAACTGACCATGAATCTGGCAGACGGCAATCTCACGTCATCAATCATCCTCTTCCCGCAGACAGTTGCATCCCTGCCGTTGGTTGTGAATTACAAAGGTCAGGAATATCATGCCACACTCACCATGCCCGATGGCGCACTGCTGGCGGGCAACAACTATACCTATACCGTCAAGGTACGCAACAAAGTCCTTGAAGTCAGCGAAGCCACCATTGCAAAGTGGAACGATATAGACGGCGGAGAAGTGGATGCTGGCCTGTAAGATATTAATAATTAAGTAGGGTGTTCAAAATCCAGGAAAATTAAGGTTGGTAAAGAGGCGACAGCGCCCCTGAAAGGGGCTCATATTTAGGGTAGGGGCTTGCCCCTACCTCTTGGGGCCGATTTATGAACCTCGCCCCTGTAAGGGGCTCATATCTCGAATCTTATTGCGGGGCAAGCCCCGCCAACGATATGCGCCCCTTACAGGGGCAGCAGCGAGAATTGATGAGTTGTGGCGAGAGATAGGGGCAAGCCCCTATCCTGGAATATGAGCCCCTTTCAGGGGCAGCGCCGCAACCGCCATGCTATTTGGCTCAAAACCGTGCGTTTTTTTTCAAGATTTTGAACACCCTACCTTTCAGGGGCAGCGCTGCAACCGCCACTTGCTATTGGGCCAAAAACCGCGCAGAGTTTTTTCCGGATTTTGAACACCCTAATAATTAAGAATGAAGAATTATGATACATAGATTATTTATCCCCGCAGCCACCGCACTGCTGTTCGCCCTCGCCGCCTGCACGCAGGACGAACTTGCTGGCGATAACCGTCTGCCCGAAGGTGAATACCCCGTCGTCATCCGTGCCACCGGACTGTCCGTAGAAGCAACGCCGCTGGCAGCCCCTTCCACCCGTGCCGCTGTGGACGGCGACTGGCAGGGCGTCACTTCCGTCGCACTCAAGATGGGCGATGCGGTAAAGGAATACACCGTAACGGCTTCTACCGATTTCAAGAGTGCCACGCTTTCACGCGAGAACGACCCGTACTACTGGACCAGCCGCGACCCGATTACCGTATCGGCATGGTGGCCCTTCGACAAGGCTGACATCACACAGATGCCTGCCGTGAAGGTGGCAGAAGACCAAAGCAAACTGGCTGACTTCCAGAACAGCGACTTCATCTCTGCTGAGAACCGGAAGGTGGAATTTAACAACCCGACTCTTGAATTTACCCATCGCACGGCACGCGTGACAATCGAACTGAAGCCCGGCACGGGATTCACGAGCGTCGCCGGTGCCACGGTGAACCTCGTGAGCCTGTCCGCCGATAACGGCAACCCGACTGCCATCAAGACCTACAACGCAAGCGGCAACACCTACGAGGCACTGACCGCCCCGCAGACCGTTGCGGCAGGCAAGCCGTTCGTCAAGGTGAAACTCGGCAGCGGCACCTTCTATTTCCGTCCGCAGAACAACGTCGTATTAGAAGCGGGCAGCCGCTATAAGTATACCGTTAAGGTGAACGCCATCGGCTTGACGTTAGAGGGTTGCACCATCGGCAACTGGGCTGACGGCGGCGGCGAGAGCGGCGCAGCCGAGGATTTGGGCTACATCTACGACAGCAACACCAAGACCTACACGGTCTATAACGCCGACGGCCTGATGAATATAGCCGAATTAGTGAACGGAGGTAAGAGCGACATTAACATTACCCTCGACACTGACATTGACCTCACAGGCAAAGACTGGACACCGATAGGCACAGACTACGACAACTCATACAAAGGCACCTTCGACGGTGGCGGCCATACCATTACGGGGCTGACCTTTACGACAAATGACGAATTTGCGGGTCTGTTCGGCTATCTCGGTAATTTCAATAATGGCGCCGCTACGGTGAAGAATGTGGTGATGGAGGGCATACAGATAACATGCAATCACAGGTTGGGTTATGCCGGCGGCGTGGCAGGATTTAGCTGGGGCACCATTGAAAACTGCTCGGTGTCGGGCAGCATTAGCGGCACGGTGAGCGTCGGCGGTGTGGTGGGTGTTCAAAGGGACCGTCCCATCACCGGATGCAGTTCCTCTGCCACAGTGAAGGGAACGATCAATGTCGGCGGCGTGGCAGGTCAGACGATTTTTAGTGCCACCTTGACCGCTTGCTATGCCACAGGCAACGTGACCATAGAAATAGACCCCAGACAGGATATCGCTGGCGGCGGTCTGGTAGGATTCAACGACGGAATCAGCCTCCTTGCCTGCTATGCCACGGGCAACGTAACCAGTACGGGTAGTAGCACTGGCTATATGCATATCGGCGGCTTTTTGGGAAATAACTACGCCAACGTAATGACCGCCTGCTACTGGAAGAACAATCATGAACAAGGTATCGGCTACAATAAGAAAAGCACCGAAGCCACGAAGGTGGACGGCTCTGTCGTTACCTGGCAGAAAGCCGTTGATGCCATGAACCGCGCCTTGCAGAACGCAGGCTCAGAGTGGCGTTACGAACTTAAAGGAGCATTGCCTACGCTAAAGAAACAATAGCTACCCATAAACAACACGCATCATGAAACGAACAACTATCCATATATCCGCAGCCATCGCCCTGCTGCTCGGCCTTGCCGCCTGCACGCAGGACGAAGCGGGCTTCCTACCGGAAGGGGCGGAAGGCACCCCCATCGTCTTCACCGCCACGGGGCTGAATCCCGCCGCGACAGCCATCGCCGGCACCCGTGCCCCCGCGGATGGCAATTGGACGGGTGTGCAGAGCGTGGCAGTCATGATGGACGGCACGGTGAAGGCATACGACGTGACGCCCTCCACCGCCGACCCCACCAGCGCCACGCTGACCTCCACCGACCCGTACTACTGGACCAACCACAACAACATCACCGTCACAGCGTGGTGGCCCTACACCGCTGGCGAGACAATCCCACCTGCGGTAAAGGTAAAAGCCAACCAAAGTGCCCAGAAAGACTTTGAGGGCAGCGACCTCATCGTAGCCGACGGACAGACGGTGACCTACGGTAGCCCCACGCTCCGCTTCACCCACCGCACGGCGCGAGTGACCATCGTTCTGACGGACTACACCGATGGGCTGGCATCCGTGCGACTGACGGGCCTCTCCACCGAAGGCGACAACCCTGCCGAAATCACCCCGTATGACAAGGGCAGCAACACCTACACCGCTCTTGTAGCCCCGCAAAGTGTGGCAGTTGGCACGACCTTCATCACCTGCACCTTCACTAACGGCAAGACCTTCGTTTATAAGATGAAGAATGCTACCGACTGGCAGGCGGGCGGTGAATATACCTACACCGTCTCCCTCGCTGCGGCAAAAGACCTGGGCTATACCATAGAGAGCAACGGCAGCTACACCGTGACCTCCGCCGATGGTCTGATGAATATAGCCAAATTAGTGAACGGAGGTAAGAGCGACATTAACATTACCCTCGACACAGACATTGACCTCACAGGCAAAGACTGGACACCGATAGGCACAGACTACGACAACTCATACAAAGGCACCTTCGACGGTGGCGGCCATACCATTACGGGGCTGACCTTTACGACAAATGACGAATTTGCGGGTCTGTTCGGCTGGCTCAATAGAGCTGGTACGGTGAAGAACGTGGTGATGGAGGGCGTACAGATAACAAGCAATCAAATATATGGCGGCAGTATTGGCGGCGTGGTAGGATATGGCTGGGGCACCATTGAAAACTGCTCGGTATCGGGCAGCGTCAGCGGCACGGTGTATGTCGGCGGTGTGGTGGGTGCTCAAATAGACGGTTCCATCACCGGATGCAGTTCCTCGGCCACAGTGAAGGGAACGGTCGATGTCGGCGGCGTGGCAGGTCAGACGAATTCGAGTGCCACCCTGACCGCTTGCTATGCCACGGGCAACGTGATCATAGAAATGGCCCCCAAAAAGAATATCGCTGGCGGCAGTCTGGTGGGAATGAACGCAGGAAGCAGCCTCCTTGCCTGCTATGCCACGGGCAACGTAACCAGTACGGGTAGTAGCACTGGCTATATGCATATCGGCGGCTTTTTGGGAAATAACTACGCCAACGTAATGACCGCCTGCTACTGGAAGAACAATCATGAACAAGGTATCGGCTACAATAAGAAAAGCACCGAAGCCACGAAGGTGGACGGCACTGTCGTTACCTGGCAGAAAGCCGTTGATGCCATGAACACCGCCTTGCAGAACGCAGGCTCAAAGTGGCGTTACGAACTTAAAGGAGCATTGCCTACCTTGAGGAAGCAGTAAGCTGTTGCGGGCGGAAAGAACCTACTTATCTTGAACACCCTAAAGCCATGCGTTGGCCCTGCAAACTAGGGTGTTCAAAATCCAAGAAAATCAAGGTTGGTAAAGAGGCGCCAGCGCCCTCGCAGCGGAGATTTGCGTTGGCCCACATAATCGTCTGTTGCGGCGCCAGCATTGTAGCTCACTTTGCTTGCAAAGTGAGGGCCACGGACACGTCGCGAAAATGCTTAAGTCCGCTATAGGTTCGCCACAATCTTCGTCCCCCTCACTTTGCGAGCAAAGTGAGCTACAGTGCTGCGCCGCAGACCTTCTCCGAATGTTCGCGTAGCGCCTCTTGTTGCTGCGCCGCAAGCGCCTTGCTATTAGGAGCAAAACCGTGCAGAGTTTTTTCTGGATTTTGAACACTCTACCTGCAAACCCTATAAAAAGTCATCGATTCGCGGACGGCGGTAGCACGACTCGCGGACGGCGGTAGCACTACTCGCGGCCGACGGTAGCACGATTCGCGGCCGCGAGCAGATAACAAAGTCTACTTCGCGTGGGGGCGAAAGTAAAAGTTAATCGTTCGCCCATACTTTTGCCATTACAGATAGGGCGTTCAAAATTGAACTATCAAGCGGGGGGAGATTGTGCGTAAAA
>UQCW01000051.1 GCA_900539625.1 uncultured Prevotella sp. | reverse complement strand
ACAGGGGCGAGGTTCATTAATCGGCCCCAAGAGGTAGGGGCAAGCCCCTACCCTAAATATGAGCCCCTTTCAGGGGCAGCGTGCGCCAGCAGGTTCGAATTAATCGAATTTTTGCGGTTCGAGACATACGGGCTTCAGCCCGCACAGGGCCGCAGACAGCCATGAAGCTGATTCTGTTGCATAAGCTTAGCAATGGTAAAAAAATAACTTGAGCAATTGCCCAAGTTATTCTTTCACCATTACTTATCCTAAAAATGCACACTGACATCGATGCCGAAGCAACGGGGCTGCCCGATTTGGGCAAACTGGTTGTTCATGCTCTGGAAGGAGAAGACGTCATAGCGCGTGGCCGTGACGTTTTTCGTCCAAAGCGTCAGGTTGACGTTTCCAGCGAACTCGGCGCCGATTCTGGCTCCCGCCACGGCATAGAAGGGCTGCGAGAAGGTGTTGGCCTCGTCCCACCAGATGCGCCCGGCACCTTGCACGTCGGCTCCCAGCGTGAGGGCGTGGCAGAGGGAATTGCTGAGCGGCTGGCGAAATTCTGCGGTGGCACCCAAGGTGTGGGCGGGAGCGAAGGGCACTTTGTTGCCAGTGTAGTCAACAGAGGTGCCGTTGTGCTGCCCGAGGTCGTAGGCCGAAAATTCTGCATTCGTGTAGCCGTAGGACCCTGAGAGGTTCAGGCGGTCGTTCAGCAGGGAGGCACGCAGCGTCAGTTCCGCACCGCAACTGCGGGAGCGTCCCGCATTGACCATCACGCGCCCCATGCCACTTTCGGCAAAACGGGCGAGTTGCTGGTCTTTTGTGTGCATATAAAAGAAGGTATAGAACATCTGCAAATGTTGCGGCACGAGCGTGAGGTGTCCGCCAAGCTCATAGTTCCACGTCTGTTCCGGCTTATAGGCCAACGTGGCCAACGATGGTTCTTTCGGCGTTTTGGCGTCGAGGATGCCCGTCATGCCCTGAATGGCGCGCTGCTTCTGCTTCTCGGGCAACGGGAGGGCGTTGATAGTGGCGATGCTGAAATCTTTGATGCCGAGCATCATGTTTCTCTGCAATTGTGTCTGCGAGAGGTCAGAATAGCTCTGGATGTTGTATCCGCCGGAGCGGTAGCCCTTCGACACGGCAATATAAACGTTTCCGCGGCCACTGCGGTGGTTGTATTGCAAGGCCAGTTTCGGCAACACCTGCCAAGTGTCGTTTTCCAGTTCTCCCGACAAGTCGGGGGAGGCCGAGAGGTCGGCATTGATGCGGAACGACGGCATGCTGAAACGATAGTCCATACGTCCGTCGGCACGCGAATCCATCTTCAGGCGCGTGTGGTCGTAGTCGAGACGAAGGCCAGCGATGAGGGAGAGGCCGCTGCCGAGGTCCACGGTGCTTTGGTGGAAGAGGGCCGCATTGAGCGTCGGCGTCTGGAAGGAAGCCGTGAAGGGCAGGGATGACGAGGTGAAAGCGAGCGACATGGCGGGCGACGAAGGAAGCACCGTCTGGAACTGGCGGTTCAGATAACTGACGCCATCGGCGTAGAACGTGACGGGACACGACGTGTGCATGTCCTGATACATCATGAAGGCACCAGTGGTCCATTGCCAGCGCTTGCCGGGATGGCTCTTCAAGGAGAGTTCCTCCGTCAGCGTGTTATAGCGCTGCTTCTGCGTGAGCGAGAAGACATCGGCCTCCACAAAGTCCTGATCCATGAAGAGGCGGTCGCGCAGATGCTGCCAGGAGGAAACGGAAGAGAGGATGAAGCGAGGGGCTTGCCATTCAAGGCCCAGGCCAGCACTGGCCAGCTCGCGCCGATAGTTGCTCTGGCGATTTTGCGAGATGAGGCCTTCTTGGGCGGGTTGCGCCGTCTGGCCGTTGGCTTTCGTCAAGAAATAGGGACAGGCGTCTTCGTCGCTATATTCATAGTTGGCCGTGAGGTCAACGCGCAAAACGTCTGAAGGTTTCCAGCCGAAGCGCACTTTTCCGCCGCCGGCAGAAGAACCGTCGGCCTTGCGCCCCGTTGTGTGGTTGCGGAAGAATCCGTTTTCTCCTTCGTAAAAACCGCCCAGGGAAAGCGCGGTCGTGGCCGAGGGGTGAAAATAAGAAACGGCTTTCACAGAGCGCGCAGCTGTGCGCGAGGCGCCACTCAGTTTCACGTCGGTGCCTTCGTGGGTGAAGGGGTCGGCCGTGAAAATGCGCACCAGTCCGCCCATAGAATTGCGGCCGTAGAGCGTGCCTTGCGGGCCGCGAAGCACGTCAACGCGCGTCACGTCGAGAAAAGAGAAATCGTAGGCCGACTTGTCGACATAGGGGATGTTGTCGACATAGAGGCCGATGGCTGGCGTGTTGATGCGCGAACCGATACCGCGAATATAGACGGCCGACGAGAGGCGCGAACCATAGTTGCTCATGAAGAAATTGGGCGCGAAATTGGCCATGCTCTTGATGCTTTGAGCGTCGATGCGCTGAAGGGCGGCCTTGCTGAAGAGCGTCACGGAGACGGGCTGCTTGTTGAAACTTGAAGTTTCTTTCGGCGAGGCCACCACCACTGCTTCGTCTATCTCATATTGGCGCAGGGTGTCGGCTTCATTTTCCGCAGCGGTGTTTGCTTCGTACTTAACGCTGGAAGGGACGGCCATGTGTCCAGAGAGGCGGCCGTCTGGTAATGCCGGGCAAGCGGCGGCACAGAAGGGAGTGAATACGGCGCTGGCGGTTGCCAGCAAGAAGGGGATATGATTCATACGTTGTTTTGTTTAACGGGATGCAAAGTTACGGTTTTGCTCTCTGAGATGCAATCCTCATTTATGGGGAGATTCCGTGGCGGGGCTGAAGGCGGAAAATACGGCGGCACGTTGGGGGTTTGCGAAAATACGGAAGAAGGATTGTTCTGTTTTTCGGTAAAAGGATTGCGCATCGGCTGGAAAAACGTAATTTTGCAGTTGGACAACAAAAGGCGTTCTGGAAATTCGTCTGGCAGAAATATCCAGCAACGATTTCTGCATCAGATGATTCGGGAGAACGCCAACGAGACCATACCTATCAATTCGTTTCAACAACAAGCGCAGATGAATCTTAGTTATACTTACCCTGAAACACCATCTGCACACACATTGAAAACAAACAAGAAATGAAACATCTATCTTTCATCATCATCGCATCGGCTTTCTCCTGGGCGGTGGCGGGCATGGGGCAGACGCTCTCGCTCGACAGCTGCAGGAGAATGGCGGTGGCCAACAACAAGGCGATGGCGATTAGCAAGGCAAAGGGAGAGCAGGCCTACAACATGCGCCGGGCGGCACGCACCAATTATCTGCCGAAAGTGTCGGTCATGGGAAGCTACATGCGAACGGGCGACGAGATTTCTTTGCTCTCCAAACACCAAAAACAAACGCTCTCGGGACTCGGAACGGCGATGACGGGAAAGTTTGGCGAAATGGCCGGACAAATCGTCCAGCAATTTCCTGACCTCGCACCGCTCATCCAGCAGGGCAGCAGCTATCTGCCGCAGATTGCCGGCGCCGTGAACGGCATCGGAACGCAAATCGTTGACGGACTGAGAACCGACACGCGAAACATGACGGCGGCGGCCGCATTGCTGACGCAACCGCTTTATATGGGCGGGAAAATCCGCGCTTACGACCGCATCACGCGCTACAGCGAACAGGTGGCTGAGCAGGGACTCCGGGCCGAAGAACAGGAGGTGGTGCTCGAAGCCGACCAGGCTTATTGGCAGGTGGTTTCGCTGAGCAACAAGCAGCGCCTGGCCGTCAGCTACCGCGACATGCTGCGTCATCTCGACGAGGATGTGACGAAGATGATTGCAGAGGGCGTTGCCACGAAGGCCAATGGTTTGTCGGTGAGTGTGAAGCTCAACGAGGCCGAGATGACGCTCACGAAGGTGGAAAACGGATTGTCGCTGAGCCGTATGCTGCTTTGTCAGGTGTGTGGACTGCCGTTGGACACACCCATCAAACTGGCCGACGAAACGCTGACGGATTTGCCGACGCTCACGCCGGAGGCGCAGGCCGACACGGTGACGGCTTTTGCCAACCGACCGGAACTGAATCAACTCGAAACGGCTGTTAATATCTACCGCGAGAAGGTGAACATTGAACGCTCTGCCTTCCTGCCGCAACTGGCGTTGATGGGGGGCTATCTGACAACGAATCCCAACGTGTTCAACGGTTTCGAAAAGAAATTCCGCGGAACATGGGCCGTTGGGCTTACGCTGAAGGTGCCCGTTTGGAACTGGGGCGAGGGAAAATACAAAGTGCGTGCCGCCAAGGCCGAAACGCAGATTGCCGCGTTGCAGCTTGACGACGCCAAGGAGAAAATCGCCCTGCAGGTCAACCAGTCTGCCTTCCGCGTCAACGAGGCCAACAAGCAACTCCAATTGAGCCTCAACAACCTCAGCAAAGCCGACGAAAACCTGCGCACGGCACAGGTGGGCTTCAAGGAGAGCGTGGTCACCACCAGCGACCTGCTGGCCGCCCAAACGGCTTGGCTGCAGGCCAACAGCGAGAAAATCGACGCCCAGATTGAAGTGAGACTCACCAACGCGTCCATGCGTAAGGCGTTGGGCACACTCAATGTCAACGAATAAGAATATACCTATTATATATATACAGAAATATATGTCACAGAAATCAAAAGCCAATTTACTTCCGGCCCTGTTTATCGTTACTGCCGTTGTGGTGGTTGTGGCCGTTGCCAGCATGTATGCGTTCAGCCAGCCGAATGAGACCATTCAGGGACAGGCCGACGTTACGGAATACCGCGTTTCGAGCAAGGTGCCGGGACGTATTCTTGAAATCAAAGTGAAGGAAGGACAGATGGTTCACGTGGGCGACACCCTCGCCTTGCTTGAAGCTCCAGATGTGGAAGCTAAACTCTCGCAGGCGGAAGCCGCCGAGGCCGCCGCTGCGGCACAAAGCCGAAAGGCTGAAAAGGGCGCACGACAGGAACTGATTCGCGGCGCCTACGAGATGTGGCAGAAAGCGAAAGTTGGCGTTGAAATCGCCGAGAAATCGTATGCCCGCGTGAAACGCCTTTACGACCAGGGCGTCGTGACGGCGCAGAAACTCGACGAGGTGACGGCGCAACGCGATGCGGCCGTGGCCACGGAGCGTGCTGCAAAATCACAATACGACATGGCGGTCAACGGGGCTGAACGCGAAGACAAGGAGGCTGCCGCCGCCGTTGTGCGCCGCGCAAAAGGTGCCGTCAGCGAGGTGAACTCCTACATCAAGGAAACGGTGCTCTTGGCCACCCACGACGGTGAGGTCACTGAGATTTTCCCGCAGGTGGGCGAACTTGTCGGCACGGGAGCGCCCATCATGAATGTTGCCATGATGGACGACCTCTGGGTCACTTTCAACATCCGCGAAGACCATTTGGAACACTTCGGCATGGGCCAGACGTTTGAAGCTGTCATCCCCGCGCTGGGCAACAAGTCCGTAAAACTGAAGGTGTATTACCTGAAAGACCTTGGAAGTTACGCTGCCTGGAAGGCCACCAAAACCACGGGGCAGTTTGACATGAAGACCTTCGAAGTGAAGGCGTCGCTCGAGAAGCCAGTCAAGGGCTTGCGCCCTGGCATGTCGGTCCTCGTTAAATAATCCTGAGTACTGGCTAAGCGTTTGAGACATATTCCTCAAAAGTAATTTCTAATTTTTCCACATGCCAACCATCCTAAAAATAGCCCGTCGCGAACTGCGCCGGATGGCTTCTAAGCCCATCTATTGGTTTTGCATGATTGCGGCTCCTCTGTTTTGCTTCGTTTTCTTCACCAGCCTGATGGCGGAAGGTCTGCCGACCGACATGCCGCTCGGACTGGTTGACAACGACAACACCACCACGTCGCGTTCCCTGGCACGCAACCTCGATGCTTTCGAAATGACGAGCATCAAGGAGCAATATGCTAACGTCACGGAAGCACGCGAAGCGGTGCAACGCGGAGACATCTACGGCTTCTATTATATTCCTAAAGGCACCACACGCAAGGCGCAACGGCAGGAGCTTCCCGTCGTTTCGTTCTACACGAACTATTCTTACCTCGTGGCCGGCTCGCTGCTCTATCGCGACATGCGCACGATGTCGGAACTCGCTTCGGGGGCGGCCTCGCGCACGGTGCTCTATGCCAAAGGCGCTACGGAAAGACAGGCGATGGCCTTTCTGCAACCCATCGTGATTGACTCCCACGCCATCAACAACCCGTGGCTGAACTATAATGTGTATCTCTCGAACGTCATCCTTCCGGGACTCCTCATGCTGTTCATCTTCATGGTGACCGTGTTCAGTATCGGAACGGAGGTGAAATACAACACGGTGCACGACTGGCTGATCATGGCCCGCGGCTCGATGTTCCACGCCTTGGCGGGAAAACTGCTTCCGCAGACGCTCATTTTCTTCCTCATAGGCATCGCCTTCGCCATCGGGCTCTATGGGGTGCTCCATTTCCCCTGCCACTGCGGCCTGCCGACGATGCTACTGGTGATGTTTTTGGGCATCATCGGAGCGCAGGGACTTGGTGTCTTCATGTTTGCCATGCTCCCCACCCTCCGCATGAGCCTGAGTTTCGCCTCGCTCTGGGGTGTCATTTCCTTCAGCATCTGCGGTATGTCATACCCCGTGATGGCCATGCACCCAACGTTGCAGGGACTGTCGCTCCTTTTCCCCTTGCGGCATTATTTCCTGCTCTACGTCAATTGTGCGCTCGATGGCTACCCGCTCATGAATGCCGCCCCCTATGTGGTGGGCCTGCTCTTGTTTGCGTTGCTCCCGCTTTTGCTGTTGCGCCGCTTGAAGAAGATGTTGCTGGTTGTTCCTTATATTCCTTGACCGCATGAAAGAAAAAATAAAGCAATATTGGCAGCAAGCCTGTTCCGACTGGAACTACCTGTTCAAGCTCGAACTGAAAAACATCGTGAAAGACGAAGGTGTCTTGATCTTCTTCTTTCTCGTTCCGCTGGCCTATCCGCTGCTCTATAGTTTCATCTATACTGATGAAGTGGTGCGGGAAGTGCCCATTGCCGTGGTCGACGAAAGCCATACGACAATGAGCCGCGAATACCTGCGCCACGTTGACGCGTCGCCCGACGTGAAAATCATCAACTATTGTGCAGACATGGCCGAAGCCGAGCGCTGCATAAAAAACCGCGAAGCTTACGGCATCGTGCGCGTCCCTGCTGATTTCTCCAAGCGCCTGTCGAAAGGCGAACAAGTGGAAGTGGGCGTCTACAGCGACATGAGCGGCATGCTCTATTACAAAAGCATTCTCACGACAAACACCAACGTGTCGCTCGCCATGAATGCCCGCATAAAAGTGGCACGCGCTGGCAACACCACTGAGCAGCAGGACCTCGTGACGCAACACCCCATCGCCTATGAGGAAGTGAGCCTCTACAACCCCCAAAATGGTTTTGCCTCGTTTCTCATTCCCGCCGTGCTGATTCTCATCATCCAGCAGACCCTCCTGCTCGGCGTCGGCATCTCCGCCGGAACGGCCCGCGAGCAAAACCGCTTTCGCGAACTCACACCATTTGACCGACACCACACAGGCCTCCTGCGCATCGTTTTGAGCAAATCAAGTGCCTACATGCTGGTGTATATCCCCATCTCGGTGTATATCCTCGGTGTGGTGCCACGCATCTTCCATCTGAACCAGATTGGCAACCCAGTCGACATGGCGCTCTTCATCGTGCCCTTCCTCTTGGCCTGCACGTTCTTTGCCATGACCGTGTCGGGCGTGATCCGTCAGCGCGAAACGTGCATCATGATCATCGTCTTCACCTCTCTGCCGCTCCTCTTCATCTCGGGCGTTTCTTGGCCCGGTGCTGCGGTGCCGAAGTTCTGGAAGGCGCTTTCATACCTTTTCCCCTCAACGCTGGGCATCAACGGGTTCCTAAAGATCAACAACATGGGAGCACACCTGCCGAGCGTCAGCCACGAATGGTATGTCCTTTGGGCACAGGCCGCCTGCTATTTCGTCACCTCCTGCCTAATCTATCGCCGCAGCATCATCACCTCGCGCCGCCGCTTCGCTGTGCGGTATAACGAGATGAAACAGAAAATGCTGGAGAAGAAGACGTGGCAGAAATAATGGATTATGGAGCCGCATATATAATGGTAATGGGAAACACGCGTTGCCATACGCGTAAACCGTAATCCACCATACATTATATTCCACCATACATTATATATGGTATAAACATTTCATCTCTCCCTCTCCGGCAACAGCCGTTCATGCCAAGGAAAATCCCGCGGATTCATGAAAGGTTGTTGCCGGAGATGCTTTTTGCCGTTTTTCAAACCAGCGTTTTCCCTCCCTTACGCCCTCCTATTTCAGACATCGTCAAAGCCAACGGAAGCACACAAAATCCCGCGCACTGCGCAATTTGCAAGGGCCAAAAACGTTTTGCGTGTGACATTTCAGCTAACAGGCCAAAAAATAGAACGCACGGAGGGAATCAGCCTAAAATAAATTATTACTTTTGCAACGGCTTAGTGATGGTGAAGCCGTCAAAAGCTCCTGCACATACTATGGCATGCCGACAAGCACAACATAGTTTTCAAGCCATCACCCCAAACGTACGACACATGAACGAAAGCAAGATATTTCGAATAGACATAGACAAAATCATCCGCGACAAAGCTGGCGACAAGGCGAAGCGCATTCCGCGTTTCATTGTTTCGTGGCTCAAGCGCATCATCCACCAAGACGAAATCAATGCCTTTCTTGAGAAGGAAGGCGACAAACAGGGAGTGCCCTGGCTGAAGGATTGCGTGGAATTTCTCGATATGAACCTCCAGGTTGAGGGACTCGAAAATTTGCCTGATGCGTCAGACGGACGTCTCTACACCTTCGTGAGCAACCATCCGCTCGGAGGACAAGACGGAGTGGCGCTGGGCTATATTCTTGGCACACACTACAACGGACGCGTGAAATATCTCGTAAACGATTTACTCATGAACCTTCACGGCCTCGCCCCGCTCTGCATCCCCGTCAATGTCGGTGGCAACCAGAGCCGACGCCTGCCCATTCTCGTCCGCGAAGGATTCAAGAGCAAAGACAACATCATCATGTTTCCTGCCGGACTGTGTTCGCGCCGACACAATGGCGTGATACGCGACATCCCGTGGTCGAAAACCTTCATCACCAAGAGCGTGGAGTCGCAGCGCGACATCGTGCCCATCCATTTCGGAGGACGCAACTCCAACCGCTTCTACCGGTTGGCCAACCTCTGCAAGTTCTTCGGCATCAAGTTCAACATCGCCATGCTCTATCTTGTCGACGAGATGTTTCTCAACCGCCACAAGACCTTCGTCGTGAAAATCGGCAAACCGATTCCTTGGCAAACGTTCGACAAGAGCCGCTCGGCCACCGAATGGGCCACCTACGTGCAGAACATCGTTTACCAACTCTGACAGAAAAATAGCCAGCAAAATCTCATTTCCAAAAACAAGGACATGGAAGATATCATAGCACCCGTCAGCCGCGAACTTCTCAAAGCGGAACTGACCCCCGAACGCCGTTTGCGTTCAACCAACAAAAGCAACAACGAAATCTACGTGGTCACCTATCAGCAGGCGCCAAACGTGGTGCGCGAAATCGGACGTCTCCGTGAAATCGCTTTCCGTGCAGCGGGAGGCGGAACAGGACTGGCGCTCGACCTCGATGAATTTGACACTTGCGAACACCCCTACTACCAACTCGTGGTGTGGTGTCCAGAAGATGAAAAAATTCTGGGAGGATACCGTTTCCTGCCAAGCTCTGAAATCAAATTTGAAGCAAACGGACAGCCGCATCTGGCCACGAGCCACATGTTCCATTTCTCAGACACCTTCATCAAAGACTATTTGGCCGACACCGTGGAACTGGGACGCTCCTTCGTGACGCTTGAATATCAGAGCACACGCAAAATGAGCAAGGGACTCTTTGCGCTCGACAACCTCTGGGACGGACTGGGCGCACTGACGGTGGTGATTCCGGGATTGAAATACTTCTTCGGGAAGATGACGATGTATCCTTCCTTCAATCCTAAGGCCCGCGACATGATTCTCTTCTTCCTCAACAAGCACTTCGGCGACAAAGACCACCTCGTCTATCCCGAAGAACCCTTGGAGATTAGGACAGACAAGGACTATCTTGAAAACCTCTTCTGCGAGAGCGATTTCAAGAAAGACTATCACATCCTCAACACCGAAGTACGCAAACTGGGCTACAACATTCCGCCCCTCGTCAATGCCTATATGGGCCTAAGCCCCACGATGCGTGTGTTTGGCACCGCCATCAACCACGAGTTTGGACAGGTGGAGGAAACGGGCATTCTGATTGCCGTTGACGAAATATTGGAAAACAAGCGCATGCGACACATCGACACCTTTGTTGAAGAACATCCAGAATCGATGAACCTGTTTGCAGACTTGTTCTTGAAGAAATAAACTACCGCTCAGCTAAAGACTTAGGACTTTTCAAATACGCTTTCTATAAGTAGGTATTCAAAATTATTTTGTAGTATCCACACAGGAAAAAACCAGTCTGATATTGAATACCTACATAAAAAACAATCCGAAAAAAGCATCGATGCTTCTTCCGGATTGTTTTTATTTTCTCAGCCTCCGCATTTCATATTGTCCATATTGGAGAAAGCCCCTTCGAAGTTTTGCGCCAATTCGGGTTTGATTTGCAGTGCCTTCTTTAGGTCGTCGGCAGCCCCCAGTTTGTCGTGCAATCGGAGTTTCACGCCCCCGCGCAATTGGTAGGCTTCTGCCAATTGCGGCATTTGCTCAACAGCCTCGTTGCATGCCTCCAACGCCCCTTGCAAGTCGCCGGCAGCTTCGAGCACAGCGGCCAATTGCAGGTAAGCTTCTGACGAGAAAGGATTCACACTGATGACGTGTCGGAATGCCGACGCTGCCTCTTCTGTCTTCCCCGTTGCCGCCAAGGCCTCAGCGTGCATTGTCCACGCTTCTTCGAGGTCGTCGTGTGCCGCCGTGAGGATTTCCGTGTCGGCAAGCATGTCACTCCACTGCCCCATGCCCTTCAGCACGCGGGCACGCAACAGGCGTGCTTTGACATAATCATCACGCAATGTGAGCGCCTGTGTGAGCCAGGCAACGGCCATGATGTCGTTGTGCTGTCCTTCAGCGGCTTCACCTGCCAGACAAAACACGCGAGCATCCCCGGCATGGCTTGCCATGAGCGGCATGACGGTGGCGGCCATATCGTCGAAAAGATTGAGGCGGCCCTGGGTCTGCGCCAGCAGCAAACTGATTTCGAGGTTGTCGGCCTCCATCTCAGAGAGTTTCTTCAGCAATGGCATGGCTTCTTCAAATGCCTGCGCCTGCAAGAGGGCTTCAACCAGATAACTCAGCGTTTCGGCCTCTTCAGGACGCATCGTGTGTGCCTGCGAAAGGCAGTCGATAGCCGTTTTCATTTCGTGCGCCCGCAAAGCCCGCACGCCAGTGTCTCTCAGCAGATCGAACTGCCGCTGCGCCTCTTGTTCTTTTTTGGTCTCTTCGGAGACAGGCGCACTGCTTCCGAAGATTCTATTGAAAAATCCCATAGAAAACCTATTTAGAGTAATGGTAAAAAAGGAAGGGACGAGGTTCTATGAGGAACATCGCGTGTTTGCGACCTGTTCCCCACAGAACCCCGTCCCGCGTTTTTTATCGTCGGCTGGCGGCGATGGAAAGACAAGCACCTGCACGTGGCCGCTTTTGCGGCAGGCAGACAAATTGCCATCCCTTCTGTCAGACAGCCGGAGAGGAAAATTATACTAACGAATTATCCGTAGATAATCTTGCCGTTCTCGTCTTCAAAAGGCTTCAAGTCCTTTGAATACTGGTTCATGGCGCGGAGGCTCATGCCCATGTTAGAGAAACCGCCATCGTGGAAGAGGTTCTGCATGGTCACCTTGCGAGTGAAGTCGGAGAACATCACGACGCAATAGTTAGCGCATTCCTCAGCATCAGCGTTGCCCAGCGGAGACATCTTGTCGGCGAAGTCCATCATGTTGTCGATTTCCTTGATGCCCTTACCGGCAGTAGTGGCAGTTGGCGACTGCGAGATGGTGTTGACGCGCACGTGCTTTTCGCGACCATAGATATAACCGAAAGAGCGGGCGATGCTTTCAAGCATGCTCTTGGCGTCGGCCATATCGTTGTAGCCGAAGAATGTACGCTGCGAAGCCACGTAGGTCAAGGCAACCACCGAACCGTAGTCGGCAATGGCGTCCTGCTTCTTGGCAACCTGGAGCATTTTATGGAAAGAGATGGCAGAAATGTCGAGCGTCTTCTGGAGATAACCATAATCGAGGTCATCGTATGTGCGGTGTTTGCGCACGTTGGGGCTCATGCCAATTGAATGGAGCACAAAGTCGATCTTGCCGCCGAGTTTCTCCATGCTCTCCTTGAACACCACTTCGAGGTCTTCAACGCTTGTGGCGTCGGCCGGAATGATTGGTGCATTGAGTTTTTCAGAGAGCTCGTTGAGCTGGCCCATACGCAAGGCCATCGGCGTGTTGCTGAGCGTGATGGTAGCACCTTCTTCAACAGCCTTTTCAGCCACTTTCCAAGCAATGGATTCAGAGTTCAAAGCGCCGAAGATGATGCCGCGCTTGCCTTTCAACAGATTGTGTGTCATTTGTTTCTTCTTTTGAAAATTTTAAATTGTGGCACAAAATTACAAACTTTGTGCAGATTGAGCAAGCGTTTTGCCGAAAACCTGTTGCGTGCCGCCCTCCCTGCCTGTTTCTCTTGGCATTCCAGCGGGCAGAGAAAGGCCTTGGCTTCACGCCGTTACCCGAGGGCGACAGCGGCAAAAAAAACGATGCAACTGCGCTGCCCCAGCAAGACGCTGTGCGACTCCTGCAAGACACCGCCCAGCCCGTTTTTTGCCCTGCGCACTTTTTTTAACGAAGGAACGAAAATCTTGCACAAAAATTGCTTGCCTGTTTCTTCCTATATTGTTACATTTGTATCACCAAACAACCATCTAAATATTACCTACAATGAATTTTGAAAAAATACATGGCCTCATTGATGCGCCATTCACGCCATTCTACGAAAATGGTGAAGTGAACTACGAACCGATTCCTGCCTATGCAGCTCTGTTGGCACGCAACGGACTGAAAGGCGTGTTCATCAATGGCTCTTCGGGCGAAGGATATATGCTCACCGAAGAAGAACGCATGAAACTGGCCGAGGCATGGGTCAAGGCCGTTCCCGCCGACTTCAAGGTGATTGTCCATGTCGGCAGCACCTGCGTGAAGAGCAGCCGCCGTTTGGCAGAACACGCTCAGGCCATCGGTGCTTGGGGCATCGGTGCGATGGCTCCTCCCTTCCCAAAGGTGGGACGCATTGAAGAACTCGTTAAATATTGCGAGGAGATTGCCTGCGGCGCTCCCGAGCTCCCCTTCTATTTCTACCACATCCCGGCTTTCAATGGTGCATTCCTTTCTATGCTTGATTTTCTGAAGGCCGTTGACGGACGCATCCCAAATTTCGCCGGCATCAAATACACCTTCGAAAGTCTCTATGAATACAACCGCTGCCGCCGCTACAAAGACGGCAAGTTTGACATGCTCCACGGACAAGACGAAACCATCCTGCCATGTCTGGCTATGGGCGGTGCCCAAGGCGGCATCGGCGGCACAACGAACTACAACGGCCGCGTGCTGACTGGCATCCAGGAGGCATGGGCCAACGGCGATTTGGAAAAGGCACGCGAACTTCAGAATTTCGCACAGGACGTGATTGACGTCATCTGCCACTTCCGTGGTAACATCGTCGGCGGAAAGCGCATCATGAAGCTCATCGGACTGGACCTCGGCCCGAACCGCACGCCGTTCCAAAATGTGACCGAAGAAGAGGAGAAACAGCTTCGCGCAGAACTCGAGGCCATTGACTTCTTCAACCGTTGCAACAAGTAATTTCATCTGATAAAACCGATTGACGGGAACCTCTCAGGGGGGATTCTCGTCAATCCTTTTTAATATCTCAACATGAAAAACATTCTGAAATATCTGTTTTTAATTGTTGCAGCAGCCTGTCTCTCAGGAAGTGGCGGCACGATTTGCGCCGCAAGCCAGCAGTCTGGTGCCAGCGGAAACACGACGGAAGCGTTGGCAGGCAAACCACTCGCCAACGACAACGCCTTCAACACGGTGGCCTATCGCAGCCTCCCTGCCTTGACGGTGGGCGGCAAAGAGGGTGTCTCCGCACCCTTCGCTGGCATGTCAAAAGGCAGTTTGCTGGTGGCTGGAGGATGTAACTTCCCCGGCAAACCGGCAGCCGAAGGCGGCGAAAAAGTGTTCTATCGCGACATCTACGAACTAGAGAACCCCGCGTCAGACAAATCCAACTGGAAAAAGGCAGGACAACTGCCCGAAGCGCTGGCCTACGGTGTGGCGGTCCCTGTTCCCGAAGGCCTCGTGTGCATCGGCGGCACCAACGGCAAGGAAAGTTCCGCCAAAGTGTTTCTCCTCGAGAAGCAGAAAGGCGGCGTCAAATGCGTGAACCTTCCCGCATTGCCACAGGCGCTCGACAATATGGCTGGAGCCATTGGCGGGGGCTACATCTATGTGGCTGGCGGACAGACCAACGGGACGTCCTCGCGGGCGGCCTATCGTCTGAGCTATCCTCACGCAACGAGATGGGAACGCCTTCCCGACATGCCTGGTGCGGCACGTCTGCAACCTGCCGCTGCGGTGCAAAGCAACGGTGTGACCAACTGCTTCTACCTGATGGGCGGTTTCCAGCCTGCCGACGCTTCACACCCCGGATTTGCCAACACCGACGGCCTCGTTTTCAATCCCCAAACTAAGCAGTGGAGCCACGTGGCGGAAATCATTCCCCACGGCACAAAAACGCCCATGACCCTTGTTGGTGCCGCAGCGCTCACTTCTGGCTGCGCCCACATCGTTTTTGTGGGTGGCGTCAACCGCGACATCTTCCAGCAGGCCATCAATCGCCCCTTGGCGATTGCACAGGCAGAAAACGCCTTGCTGCAGCATCCCGACGATTCGGCCACCAAAGGCCAACTGGAAACGCTGCGCAACCAGCAGGCGGAATACATGCTCCATCCAGCGCCCTGGTATTGCTTCAACGACGAATTGCTCATCTATCACACCATCACCGACACCTGGGTCACCGAAAGCCGTTCGCCGTTCTTGGCGCGTGCTGGCGCAGCCCTGGTGGGCCACGATGGCGAATGGATTGTTGTTGGCGGCGAGAGCAAACCCGGCGTGCGCTCTGCCGACGTGACGGCGATCAAGATGACCATGCGCCCTTCCTTCGGTTGGGGCAACTGGACCGTGCTGATTGCCTACCTCGTGGCCATGATTCTCCTGGGATATTATTTCATGAAGCGTGAAGGCGATGCCGATGACTTCTTCAAAGGCGGCGGCCGCATCCCCTGGTGGGCGGCAGGCATCAGCATCTATGCCACCATGCTCAGCGCCATCACCTACATGGCCTACCCCGCCAAGGCTTATGCCACCGACTGGACCTACTACCCCATGCTCGTCACCATCCTGCTGGTGTCGTTCCCCGTCATCAAATATTATCTGCCATTCTTCCGCCGCTTGAACGTCACGAGCGCCTACGAATATCTCGAGCGCCGTTTCAACGCCACCACGCGGCTCATAGCCTCCGCCTTGTTCATCATCTTCATGGTGGCACGTATGGCCTTGGTGTTGTACCTCCCTTCTCTGGCGCTGACGGCCGTGACGGGCATTGACCTCTACATCTGCATCATCCTCATGGCGCTTGTCACCATCGTTTATTGCACGATGGGCGGCGTTGAAGCCGTGGTGTGGGGCGACGTGGTGCAGGGCATCATCCTCGTTGGCGGCGCACTCTTCGCCGTGGGCTATCTCGTCTTTGGCACGGAAGGCGGCGTGAGCGGTTTCCTGCAGCTCGGCAGCGACGCTGGCAAATTCCGCCTCTTCGACTGGAGTTTCGACTATCGCTCGGCCACCTTCTGGGTGATCATCCTCGGCGGCATGGCCAACAACTTGATTTCCTACACCAGCGACCAAACGGTCATCCAGCGCTACCTCACGACCAAGGACGAGCGCAGTGCCCGCCAGAGCATCATGCTCAATGGTCTCATGAGCGTGTTTATCTCCATCGCTTTCTTCGCCATCGGTGCCGGACTCTACACGTTCTTCAAGACCCACCCTGCCGAACTCGACTACACCATGCTCAAGGGCGACACCATCTTCCCCTTCTTCATGATGAGCCAACTGCCGCAAGGATTGGCCGGACTGCTCATCGCGGCCATCTTCGCTGCAACGATGAGCACCATCTCTTCAAACATCAACTCCGTGGCCACGGCCTTCAGTGTCGACTTCTACAAGCGCTGGCGTCCGCAGGCATCGTCGGAGCAGACCTTGAAAGTGGCACGCCGCACCTGCATCGTCTCGGGCGCCATCGGCATGGGCATCGCCCTGCTCATGGCCACATGGGAAATTCTCTCCCTGCTTGATTTCTTCCAAGAAATTCTCGGGCTCCTCTCCAGTGGCCTCGGCGGACTCTTCCTCATGGGCATCTTCTTCCCGCGCATCGGTGGCAAGGCGGCTCTCACGGGCTTCCTCAGCGGTGTTTGCGTTGTTTTCCTCGTCAAAAACCTGACGCCGACGAGCTTCCTGCTCTACGGTTTCATCGGCCTCGTCACTTCCGTTCTCGTCGGTCTCATCTTCTCCTATATCTTCAAGGAAGAAAAGAACCTGAAGGGACTTTGCTGGAAACAACTCGACGCTGACAACGCCAAATGATTCTTCAAGCATAAGTAATGGTGAATATATAAGCATCACCGATAAACATCATCAATCACCCTCTCCTCCCCCTCCGCCTCCAACGGTTTCCGTCGGAGAAAAGGGGGACGACAGAAAAAAACATACACGATGACAACAGATTTCAAAAAACTCTCAGAGCAATACAAGCACGAATTGCTCGACAAAGTGGTTCCCTTCTGGCTTGAAAAGTCACAAGACCTGGAACACGGCGGTTATTTCACCTGCCTTGACCGTGAAGGAAACGTCTTCGACACGGACAAATTCATCTGGCTGCAGGGCCGCGAAGTGTGGATGTTCGCCACGCTCTACAACAAAGTGGAAAAGCGCCAGGAATGGCTCGACTGCGCCATCCAGGGTGCTGAGTTCCTAAAGAAATACGGACACGACGGCAATCTCAACTGGTATTTCTCCCTCGACCGTGAAGGCCATCCGTTGGTGGAGCCTTACAACATTTTCTCTTACACCTTCGCTGTCATCGCCTTCGGCCAGCTCAGTATCGCCACAGGCAACCAGGAATATGCCGACATCGCCAAGCGCACGTTTGACATCGTCCTCTCAAAGGTTGACAATCCGAAAGGCCGTTGGAACAAGGCTGTCCCTGGCTCCCGCGCCCTAAAGAGCTTCGCCCTCCCGATGATTCTCTGCAACGTGGCTTTGGAAATCGAACCGCTGCTCGACCCTGCCTTCATGAAGCAAACCATCGACACGTGCATTCACGAGGTCATGGACGTTTTCTACCGTCCCGAACTGGGCCTCATCGTGGAACACCTCTCTGCCGACAACGAACTTGTTGACTGCTTCGACGGACGCCTCCTCAATCCGGGCCACGCCATTGAAGCCATGTGGTTTATCATGGACCTCGGCAAGCGCCTCGGCCGTCAAGACCTCATTGAGAAAGCCGTTGACATCGCCCTCAACGAGGCCAACTACGGATGGGACAAGAAGCACGGCGGCATCTTCTATTTCATGGACCGCCTCGGCCATCCTTGCCAGCAGCTCGAATGGGACCAGAAACTCTGGTGGGTGCACATCGAGACGCTCATCACCATGATCAAGGGCTACCAGCTCACCGGTCGCCAGGAATGCCTTGAATGGTTCAACCGTGTTCACGACTACGTATGGTCGCATTTTGCCGACCCCGAACATCCTGAATGGTTTGGCTATCTTAACCGCCAAGGCGAAGTGTTGCTTCCTCTCAAGGGCGGAAAATGGAAAGGCTGCTTCCACGTGCCACGCGGACTCTTCCAATGCTGGCGCATTTTGGAAGACCTGGCACAGAAATAACACCAGACGGCCCCGCGCCATCTAACGATAAATAGGGATTCCCCTGATGCCGCCGATTCAATTCTGCGACTTCAGGGGAATCCCTGTTTTTTTGTGAACTACCGCTAAATTATTACGTTCAAAAGGTAAAAATAACCTTGTACCTATCATTGCCCTACCGACAAAACTCTTTTACGAATGGTATGTAATTACCCTCTGGATTGTGACTGCGGTGCGCATTATGGTCATCCAAAATGGCAAAACTGATAAGGCGGTACTTATCCTTAAACTCTGGTTCTTCAAACACCTCGTGGAAGAGCTGGGCTATATGCGAAGGGGGATTGCAAAAGACTCCACAACCTAATGCTCCGAGCACAAGTGAGTCGTGGCCATGACGTAATCCTATCCGCAGGATAGTCCGCATCTTATTCTTTGTCCCCTCTATCATATTGTCTGCAAGATGGGTTGCATCTTTCAGCTCAGGACGATTGATGCCCGCCACTGATATGAATGAGAGCTTTTGAGGAGAATCCATCAACTTGTAACCATGATGTTCGTCCTCACGAAAGAGTAAGGCTCCAGGTGTATAGATACCACCGAAATTTCGCTCCAAAGGATAACGCTCGCCTGTACGAACTGGCGTTATATGCTTTGCATACCATACATGATTGATGAAATACTCCGTGAACTGATAGAGCGAGCGGAACAGGTTCGTGCGACGGAAGAGAGTTTCTTCCTGTGCTCCAGATCCTGTCATCACTCCACCTCCTGGAATCCTGCGACTCGCCATATTTAACACAGCAGGATTGTAGCCTTCATGGGTAAGGCGGACACCTTCTTCCAAACAATCCACATTGCGGACAATAACCTGTGTAGCCATCGGTCTTACAGCGATGTAATCAACACGGAATGCACGGCTATAAAAAGTCGTTTCATGTTCCATGCGTGTAGGGATAGGAAACTGAACACGTCGCCCTTCCTCCGTTGTATAGAATCCTTGATTTACAATCTCTATCGTATTTCGATACTCTTGGACACGCAGTTCCCTTACCTGGTTATATGCAATATGATCACCTTGATTTGCCTTATACATTAAAGGAGCATATTTTGCAAGAAACACATTGGAGTTCCATGTAATTCCATTGTCCATCCTGGTTTGTGTCACATGCTTAACCAAGCACGTGACAAACTCAATCGGAAGGATGATATTTTCCACATCAATGGCATCCATAAAGAGTGGAGCAATCTCCTCATCGCGAAATCCTGCTATACCGCAACCTATTCGTGTGACCAGAAACGTGAGGCGGTTGTGTTCCTTGGCAAAACGGATGAACGCATCTACGTAGGGCTTGATGGGTTCCACACCACCCTGCATGGTAGGGATGGCGTATGTTTGGCCATGCAGACCAACGCCTTCGCCCCATACGGCACCAAATCGTTCATAAGCAAGCCGTGCGGCACCGCCACAATGTGCGCCTGCCAGATTGCTACCAAAAACAAATATCTCATTCCCCTTTAATTCCAAAATCCTTTCGGGTGTATATCTTCTGTCGTACATAAATTCCTATATATAGTAATGATTGCGGTCAAAACGCACATCAAGTATGGCCCTCGCAGAGGTTCTGCTTTTCCCTGATGGTAAATAATTTTGAACACCTACTTAAACCACAATAATGCCACTAAATGTCTCCGCCAACCTCGACATGTCATCTACCGTCGGGGGGGGGGGGGGGGGGGGGGGGGGGGGGGGGGGGGGGGGGGGCCGGGGGCCCCGCCGCGGCGCCCCCGGCCGCGCCCGGCCCCGGCCCGCCCCAGCCGGAGGACAGCAGGCAGACCGGGCGGGGGCCCAGAGAGGGCAGCAGGACC
>UQCW01000050.1 GCA_900539625.1 uncultured Prevotella sp. | reverse complement strand
AGCAAAAAGAAAGAGAGCAGGATGGGACAGCTCTTTCCTTGCTAAATTGATGCCATAGAGTAATGCGTCGGCCCTGCGGCCGCGAATCGATAACTTGTTATGCTTTTCAGGAAGACTGGCAAGGCTTTTCAGGAAACGGACGTTGCGGCGGGAGATAGTGGCCCCATATCTCCTACAACAGTTCCCCGTTTTTCGCTTCTACCGCTGCAAGGAGCGTTGCGCGAACATGTGGCGGAGGTCTGAGGCGAAGCACTGTAGCTCACTTTGCTCGCAAAGTGAGGGGGACGAATATTACGGCGGCCAAACATGGATTGAAAAACCAAGAAGGTCATGCCCAGAGCGCTGGCCATGTTCGCTACATGTTCGTGGCCCTCACTTTGCGAGCAAAGTGAGCTACAATGCTGGCGCCGAAACAGACGATTGTGTGGGCCAGCACAAATCTCCGCTGTGAGGGCACTGCGCGAACATGTGGTGGAGGTCTGAGGCGAAGCACGCTTCATTTGCCCAACGGCACAAGTCAGCGCACACGTAAGATGACCTTGCTGGTTCCATTCACGCTTTTCACAATGTTGACTCCCGATTGCGGTTTGCTCAGGCGGCGCCCCTGCAAATCGTAAAACACTGTTTTGTGGGATTTTGCAACAGAGACATCATCAATGCCGCTTTGGGTGGGACAGGTGAAGTAACCGTCAGTGCAGTTTGCATACCAACTGTTGATTTTATTAGGATTAAACTTAATCGCGCCCTCAAGCGACTCACATCCATAAAACATCTCGTCAACCTTTTTTAAAGCTGTTACGACAAAACTATCGGTGGCGTAGATGGTTTTGAGTGCTTCACAGAAAAAGAACATGCCATCCATATCCGACACGTTACGTGTGTCAAAACCAGAGAGATCGAGGGTGACGATATTCTTAGAATTGGAGAACATATTGTTCATATCCGTCACTTTCTGGGTGTTGAAATTTGAGAGTTCAAGGCTTGTAATGCCTAAACATGCGCTGAACATGCCGCTCATGTCTGTCACATTATGTGTATCAAACTTTGACACATCAAGAGATGTGATACCGACACAGTCATTAAACATATAAGACATATCCGTCACGTTGCGTGTGTCAAATCCTGAAACATCAAGTCGAGGAACATTACTGCAGCTTTGAAACATGTGTCTCATGCTCTTCACTTTCGAAGTATTGAATTTAGAGACATCAAGCTCTGCGAGCTTTGGGCAAAGACTGAACATGTGAGCCATATTTACCACCTCATCGGTGTTAAGGTTTTCAATGCCGACGATACTTTCGAGCTCATAGAACTCATTGAACCAATAATAACAGCTTGTGGGACGTGCATTGGCAAAAGAGGGGTCAAAAACGACCTTTCTTATCTTTCTTTTGTATTTAGCCCATGCCGGTATGGTTTTGTCCTTGTTTAACTGTATTCCTCCGCCTACGTCATACTTGAATGTTAGTGTACTTTGGCTTTCGTCAAACACGGCATAGGCATTTTGTGCCGACAACTGGCCAGCCCATATTGGCAAACACATCAGTATCGTCACAAACCGCCTGGCAGCAATCTTTTTCGAGTGTAAAAAAATCTTCTTCATATTCATAAACAAAAAAATTACCGTTTGGTGGATCAAGCTGATGGTTGAAAGAATGATTACATTTGACCTGTGATGCACTCCTTCATATAGCATACCCCAGCTCGGGATAAGAAATAGTTCATAAAAAGTCGCTCACTTTGCTCGCTAAGTAAGGAGGACGAATATTACAGCGGCCAAACATGGGCTGAAAAACCAAGAAGGTCATGCCCAGAGCATTGGCCGTGTCCGCTACGTATTCGTGGCCCTCACTTTGCGAGCAAAGTGAGCTACAATGCTGGCGCCGCAACAGACGATTGTGCGGGCCAGCGCTAATCTCCACCGCAAGGGCGCTACCTATGTCCCCCTTCGGGCCTGCGTTCAACCTTTGGCAGCCAAAGGAGAAGCCTGCACATAGGTGCGGGCACCCAGTTCTTTGTCGAGCATGTAAAGACCGTAGCCGTTGCCCTGAATCATCTTGAGGTTGTCGATGATGTTTTGGGCGTTTTCCTCTTCCTCCACCTGTTCGTCGACAAACCATTTCAGCATGCTCTGCGTGGCATAGTCGTTCTCAGCCGTTGTCAAGGCAAAGAGGTTGTTGATGAGCGACGTGACCTTCTGCTCGTGGGCCAATGTGGCTTCAAAGACAGCGAGGGGCGATTCCCAAGTGGTCGGCACTGCCTCAATGGGCTTCAGGTCGACGCGGCCGCCGCGCTGGATGATGTAGTTGAACATGATTTTGGCATGGTCTTGCTCCTCCTGGAATTGCACTTCAAACCAGTTTCCCATTCCGGGATTGCCATTGGCATGGGCATAGGCTGCCATAGATAGATAAAGATAGGCCGACCACAATTCGGCATTGATTTGCGCGTTGAGCGCAGCTTCTACTTTTGGATTCAACATTGTTTTTGATGTATTTAGTAACGGTAAATTGGTTGTCCTTGTTTTCAGTCGCAATGCCCGCATTGCTTCTTCTATTATTTTGCAGGCTAATTTACAATTAAAAATCAGAATCCCTCATCTTTTCCCGATAGAAAATGGTTACCTCCACGCTCCTTCTTTCATAAAGAGGCATCATCCACTGGTTTCACGACCGAAAAAAGAACAACGACACATTCGACAAAACCCACACAGGCTTCAACGGAGGCACTTTTGTCTACTATTATTTTGAATGCAGAAATTCAAAATATACCACCAAGACAAATGTGACTTACACGATTGTGAAGAGATAACTTGCCTCACAGAACCTTCCGAAGAACCTGTGGCGGGTTTTGTTTTAGGTAATGATGAAAAAAGAAGGAGACCATGAGTTGGCCGCACCGACAAACTGCTTTGTCAAGCGCCAATTCATGGTCTCCTGTTTTGTTTCTCCCGCACGGGAGGTCTTCGGCGTGTGTGTGTTGGGACAGCAGGACTTGGAATCCCGCTGCAGGTTTTCAGGTTGACTTCTCCCCGTTCACTCTCTCCTCGAAAAAACCGGCGGCATAATCAAGTGCCTGCACCACCCGCGCCACGACTTCGCCAACGCAATGGTTTTCGAAGACATGGAAGTCATAGTTGATGGCCACAGCGCCGTTTTCCAACGTCATGGCTTTGACGAAACGAACACTGCGGTTGGTGGCGTTGACGGCATCCGACAATTGCGCCACACCGCAGCCGCGACGGAGAGCGAGATGGGGAATGCAAATGCGTGCCATATCGGCCCGGGGAGACGGAAGGAAGAGATAGTGGCGCTGGTTGAACATGAAATGCCAACCTGCAGGCAACACATTGTCTACGCGGCCGTAACGGCAGCGGATTTCCTCTATGATATGTTTTTGTACGTTATTCATGATGCTATGGTGCGTTAGGGAAATTGCCAGAAAGTGCTGGCGTGTCTGTGGAGTCTGTTGTTTCATCTGCTTTGCATAGGACTCTTCTACTTGGTTTATGAGGCAGAAGGGCGTAAAGTAACCCATCCGCGCTCCCCTTTCGCACAGGGCGTTCAAAATGCAGAAAAATCTCTGCGCGGTTTTGGACCAAATAGCATGGTGGCGAAGCGCCCTCACAGCGGAGATTTGCGCTGGCCCGTATAATCGTCTGTTGCGGCGCCAGCATTGTAGCTCACTTTGCTCGCAAAGTGAGGGCCACGATTTTTGCAGCGAATATAGCTAACGCTTTAGGGCATGACTTTGTTGAATTTTTAGCCGTGTTTGGCCGCCACAATATTCGCGCCCATCACTTTGCGAGCAAAGTGAGCTACAGTGCTTCGCCTCAGACCTTCGCCGAATGTTCGCGCATCGCCCCTTGTTGCTATGCCGCTATGCTATTTGGATCGAAACCGCGCAGCAATTAGCATGTCCCCCAACCATCAGTCGAGCATCACGAAGGCCGCCCAATAATAAGGCTCTTTATATTTCTCCCGCACCACCTTCTTGGCGGCTTCAAACGCCTTACGCTTGTCGCTTTGGGCGCCGTTTTTCAGGAGATGCTCATAGAATGCTGTCATGAAATCCTGGGTGGCCTTGTCCTTGACCGCCCACAACGACATCACAATGGTGCCGACGCCGGCTTTCTTGAAGGCACGCTGAAGTCCGTAAAGGCCCTCGGCCGTGGCGCGGCCCTGTCCTGTCTGGCAGGCCGACAACACCACCATCTCCGTGCCACGCAAGTCCATCCGCGCGATGTCTTCTGCCTGCAAGATGCCAGAGAGCACACCGCCCGGCAGCGGTTTGCCAAGCCACGCATGGTTGCAGCCAGAAAAGACGAGACCAGAAAGCAACATGGCATCGTCGTAGCCTTTGAGATAATCCACCTTGGCGGCCTCGAGCGGCGTGTAATAAAAACCGTGGGTGGCGATGTGGAGCAAGCGGGGCGCACGGCCGTGAAGACGAAGGAAGGACTCCTCCGTTCCGTTGTTGCCGGAAAGCAACGAGACGTCCCAATGTCCAGCACGCAGGCTGGAGGCGATGGCACGCGCCTCTTTTTCCGTACCGGGCAAATCCCTGTAAACGGAATCTCCGCGAAGCAGGCCGCCACGCTCGGCAAGGAGGCCGAGAGGTCATATTGCTTTGCCTTTTCCTGCATGGCAAGCAAATCCATGTCGTAGTTCAATCCGCCATAGACCACCGCCGTTTTCGCAGCATAGGCCTTCGGCGCCTGCTTCCGTCCGAGCAGTTCGCGGGCCGAAGAGAGGCGAACGAAATTGTAATGGTCGCCGAGGAGCGAACCGTCGGCAAGGGGCAACGACTCCAATGCCACGCGGAAGAGCAGTTGCGAGGGGACGTAATAAACCGTTGCGCCCTCTGCCACCTGCCCTTTCAAGGGCTCCCAAAGCAGTTTCAACACGTCGGGGGCGAAATCTTCATCATAGAAGAAGTCGGGCCGCGCGATGTTGAGAGAATCCATCTGGCTTTCGGCAAAGAGCGGTTTCAAAAGCGGGTGTTTCTGGTTTTTCTGAACGACGAAGGCGGCATATTTGCGCCCGTTTGTCTTGGTGACGAAATCCGTGAAGTCAATCAGGACCTCTCCCGGTGCCAACGCCTGCTGAACACGCTGATAGTCGGCCTCCATAAACGCGGCCATGTCGCGCCAGCCCTGGCAGCGCGTTGCCAGCTGAGCCTCCAAATGCGATGTTTGTTTCGCGAGATGCAACAGGCTGTCGGCAGAAGCCGTGCCTTTCTCCTTCAAGGTTTTCATCTGGCTCTTCATCAAGGAGAGCTTCCGATAGTCGCGCAAGTTTTCCGCATTTCCCTCACGCTTCAGGAAGTCATAGAGCGAGCGTTCGGAATCGAGCAAGAAAGCCTTCGAGAGCACCAAGGCATCGTAACACGCCGTTGTAAAAGGCGTCTGGCTTTGATTGATTTCCAAAGCATAGGGCGTCATGTTCGTGAGGAGCGAAGAAAGGGGAGTCCAAAAGGCTTCGCGCTCCGTTTGGCTCATTAGCGGAATGCGCCGTTTCAGCACCTCACGCAAGCGCTGCGCCGCCGCAACATAGTCGTTGCAGCCCGCTTCAAAATGCCCCGCAAAACCTTCAGCATTGGCCAGAAAGATTTGTGCGGTGAGCGTTTTCACATCGTCGTCGCCATAGAGCGCCGCCATGTTTTTGGCATACACCCGATAGTGGGTTTCCGAATCGGCATGTCGTCCCATCTTGTGCTCCATACCGGCAATGAGGCCCATGAGCACCAGGCGCTCGGCGTCGGCCGAGGGATATTTGGCGGCCAGGATGGCATCGGCCTTCTGATAGTTGGCCAAGGCGGCTTCGTGTTCTTCAAAACTGGAATGACACAAGCCGCGCAGACGATACAACGAGGCCTGCTGCCTGGGTTTCTGCATCTGCTGGATGTTGGCAAAGAGGCGATCAACGGCCGCCATACATTGCTGGCGGTCGCCCTTCATGCGATAGATTTCAGCCAAGGACATATAGGGCATGTTGTAGTTGACATCGCCCCTCGGCGTGATTTTCTGAAATTCAACGATGTTTTTCTTGGCATATTCCAAGGCCTCGTCGAAACGCTGGGAGAGCTTATATAGGGACAGCAACTGGGTATAGACCTCGTTTTTGTTGCCTGCTGTCGCACAGATGCCTGTGCCTTCAGCCATCTCCTTCGCGCTCAAGAGCCAGCGCTCTGCCGTCCGATAGTCCTTGCGTTGGAAAGCCTGGGTGCCTCTGGCATAATAGTAGGCAAATTTCATGGACTCGTTGGAGGAAATGTCAACGAGCGAATCCATACTTAAGGCATATTGCCGCGCGGCCTCATCATCGCCCATCTGGGCATAGTTTTTCTCCAGCAGCGCCAGTATGTCCATCTGAATGTCGGACAAACCGGCGCTCTTCGCTATGACCAAGGCTCGCTGGAGTTCGGCGACGGCGCCCGTGAAATCTTCGGTATATTCCAAACAACTGGCCATACGCTTCAGGGAAGAGATGACGTCGCTCTTTTTGCCGTTTTTCTGGAAGCCCTCAAAGGCCTTCCGGTAGCAAACCATCGCTTCGCCGTATTCCTGCTGCATTTCGTGTTCCGCGCCTTCAAAATAATGCGACAGAGGGATTTTTGGCAGGAGATATTTCGCCACGGTAGCATCGGCATACGGTGCCACTTCCTCGAAAATGCCACGCGCCCGGGGATAGTCTTTGCTTTCCATTTTCATATAACGGCTGCCATAAAGATAGCCATTGTAAGCATACAATGCGCCTATCTCCGTCCGCTCTTTCTCCGTCAGGCGACCCTGCAGGAGCTTCTTGGCCAAAAGATAGCCCTCTTCATAACGCTCCAATTTACGGTAACACTTGCAGGCCATCGTCTGACTGATGACGTACGTTTGGCGTTCTGCCTCACTGCGTTGCTGCACGGTGTTGCGCCCAACTTCCAAAAAGGCTTCGAGGGCCTCAGCGTTTTTCTTGGATTTTTCGAGCGCAAAAGCCTCGTACATCTTGTCCACCACTGCGGACTCGCTGAGGTGCTGCGCCGCAGAAGGAAGTGGCACGCAAGCAAATGCCGCGCTGAAGAGCAACGAAAGTAGATATGTTTTTTTCATTGGGTTTGACATAGGAGACTATCACCTAACAGTGTCACATTTGTTTTCCACATCGGCTGTGTCGTTGTCGAGACTGTCAACCGCTGCCGGCATCGTGCCGTCAAACTGGTCGCCGCTGCCGCGCATCACATCTTCCGCGCCGTTGTTGACAAACATCATGGTCAAGAAGAAACCAACGACAAACAGGGCTGCTATGCCGCCAAGGAAATACCAGCGCTTGTTTCTGCGCGACTCTTTGGCAGGCGGGGGACACGCCGGACTGGGCATATTGTTAGGCATACAGGGATTTGGAGCGGGCGCATTGTCCGCAGACGCCACATGATCAAAGTATTCCATCACCTTCATGGCTTCCAGCTTGCTCATGCGGCTGCGCATGGCATCTCTCACCATGATGGTGAACTGATATTGCGCCTTCTTCTCCTCGTCGTTCTCAATCTCGCGCAAGAAAGCGGCCCGTTCTTCCTTTGTCATCTCGCTGCCGTGGAGCAGGAAACGATCTATTCTATCTTGAAAATCCTTATCCATAAACAGTTGGAGTTGCAATTATGAGTTTAGGTATCTGTGGTAAATCTCTTGCGCCGACTTTCGCAAATTCTCCATACACTTGTATTTCATCGTCTTTAGCGCATTCTTCGATTCAAAATTGGGGAGTTCCTGCAAGATGACATCGAGGCTCTTTTCTTCATAATAATACTTCGAGAGCACCTCGTTACACCGCTTCGACATACGCGAAATCACGTCCGAGACGATGTCCATCATCGCGTTTTCCGACGGGTCGTATAAAACGTCCACCGCGTCCAGTCTGCCCCACTCTTCATCCGTCATCTGCTGCTCCGTCTCAGGATTGTAGAGCGTTGGGCGGCTCCTGGTCCATTCCTTATATTTGTTCTTGGCAATGCCCATAAAATAGGTGAGAATGCTGCCGTTGAGCGGCTCGCCGTTTTTTCCCACCACAATGCCATCGCAAGCCATGATTTTCCCGCGCTCAATGTTTTCCCAAAGCGTGATGAAGGAATTTTGGAAAATCTCCACGGCATCGTTTTCGCTGATGAAAAACAAGCCGCGATAGTTCGTCCAGAAATATCGCTTGCAATAGTCATAGAGTTTGCTCTGCATCCCCACATCCTTTCTGCTCACACCCGCCACCAGTTTTGCTTCACGCTCCTGAAGCGGCGAGCGAAATAATTTGGCCTTTTCCATTATCTTAATATGTCTGTTAGGTTATCTCTCTTTCTGTAATATCCCGTCATCTGCGGGTTTTGCACAGCACTGCTGGCATTGTATTTAAAGAATTTACGGATGCACGACATCAGTTGGTCGTTGTTGCAGGCCCCGTTGACTTGAAGTTCGCGATACAAGGCATAAGTCAGTTTGCCAACCGCTGGATTTTTCATTTCCACATTCACCTCGTCACTCCGACACGCACTGATTGTCACCCACAATTCCGGCAGGCGCTTTGCATTCGGATGATTCTCCGGCTTGGCTTTTCCCCGTGCGACGAGCGCCTTGGCCGCCTCGAAAATCCGTCCCACACCGCGCACCACCTCGTCATCGGCAAGTCCGCGCGTGGCATCACCGCTATGGCAGGCATCAACCACCACAAAAATCTTTCCCTTCTCGCCCACCCGCCGACGGATGGCGCTGAGGTAATAATTGACCTCGTCGTCCGTGAGATGCTTCTCGCCCCGGTCTTTATCGCAGGCTTTCATATAGGCATCGTAGGGAATCCAACACTCGTCGAGCCCGTCGACCTCGTCTCCATGCACATCGCGCATCTGCTGCCCGTGTCCAGAATAATGAACATACACGACGTCTCCCTCATCGCACGCCCTTGCCAACTGCTTGAAAGCCTTGACAACGGCCGCCTTCGTGGCCTGCTGATTAACGAGCGTTGTCACCTGCCGAAAGCCCGCCGTCCGCAACATGTCCTTCACATAAGCCACATCCTTATCTCCGTTTATCTTCGCCCATTCCTTATCGGCCTGCATGCCGAGTCCGATGACGAGCGCACGCTTCGTCTTCGCAGTAATTTGAAGGGAACAGATGAGGCAAAGGAGGAGGCAGATGAAATGTCGCATAAGCGTGAGGTTGATTATTGGGGAGGGCTATATTCGTAAGTAGGTGTTCAGAATTAGTTTATATTGAATTGTCGTATTATTTTGTTCCTACAGCTGTCTTGAAGAAGGAGCGTAGCGGGCTACGTGACTGATGAAAGACTGTTGTAGGGGCAAAAGAATGCGGCAAGGCAATATTAAACTGGCTTATCCCTGCATGGATAGTATAAACTAATTTTGAACACCTACTTATAATCTGTAAAGATGGCGGTTTTATCCCATTTGGCAAAACAAAAAACCAGTTTTTTGACGGCAGAACAGAAAACAGATGATTCGGCAGGGGGATTCCGCCCCGAAAAAGGGTATTTGCCGCGCCAAGGAGTCCTTCAGAAGTCGCTGGTCTGATACAGAACAAACCTCGGCAGAGCATCAAGCTTGTTTGAATGCTTTGCCGAGGTGTAGCCTGTTTTTTTGTGATAAAGATTTCTTCTAAGTAATGGTGAAAGAACAAGTAGGTAGTCAAATATCATAAATCTGACACCTACTTACCTACAGAGCTGTCATGGATGTCCGCTTCATTTACCTTCCTCTTCATCAAAGGCTTCATTAGCCATACTTGCATATAGGTTGCGTCGTTCTAATTCTGACGCTGGAGCCGCGCAACAGTCATTCATCTCATCTGTTTTCTGTTTTGCCAGACGGCAGAAGAGATTCATACGAGTGTTGCAGTCCTTCTCCATCGAAGCACGTGTACCCACGTCGCTATAGTCGAAATTTCGTGCATTGCGGATAGACATAGACATGGCAACCTCAACAGAGTCTTGGTTGGCTCCCATATAGGTGAATGACCATCCCTCACCACGAAGTCGCTCCACAAGTTCCTTGATGCTCTTGCCGTTGTACTCGCGGGAAGCATTTTCCATACCGTCCGTGATAATGGTAACGACCACCATCGCATCCGTCAGCCCCTGAACATGTCTGTGCATACGAGTGAGCGTGAAGCCCATAGCGTCATAGAGAGGGGTCGAGCAGCACGGCTGGAAATCCTCTATCTTCAACGGATTGGCCTCCGCCACCGGAGTATTGTCATACAAACGTTTTGTCTCACAGCTACAGAATGTCACCAACGACACAAAATGGTCTTGGGTGTCGGCAAACTTTTCCTGGGCTTTCTTGATACCTGCCAAGGTCTCGTTGAACCCATCAACAGCGGCTCGGCGTATGCACCCCATCGAACCGCTACGGTCAAGGATGATTACATTGAATACCTGGGTCTTCTGAATTTCCTTCTTTGTTTCCATTTTCTTCCTGTATTATAGTTGTTAGAGAAATGAGTGCATTGCCCAATCTTGGATTTTAGTTATTTATGATGCACGGAACAAAAAAGTAACCATTGGGTAGCCGAGAATCTAAATTTCTATTCATATATAATTATAATACAAACAGGTAGTCTGCTTTGACAATCCGCTTTTTCTGGCTCGAGGAGAGGTCTACTATTTAACCATTTCATAATTTGTATATTCAGGCAACCATTTGTCCAACAAGTCATCGGCCTTACGCTCCATATCTTTGGTTATGTGTTTTTGTACCTTATCATAAGCTACGCTCAAAGACAATATTTCGTCCAACCAGCCTATAATCGGAAAACGTTTTGCCGAAAGCAAATCTATTGGAAGTACCACATACGCGATAGCAGTACCCAGAGCAAGTTTGTCTTTTGTCGGAGTCTTGTCATCCATCATCACAAAATATGTCAGCAACACAGGCCTTGCCGCCACTCGCCCCACTTTCTTAGCGTATTCACCGATATAGAACATCAAGTTCTTGAAATTTATTCTGTGCACCATAGTATATAATTCTGTTTTTACAATGTGTTCAATACGCTCCAGCTACGCATATTCGTAGCAAGCCCACACATGTCAAGTTTTCTATAAATTTATAAAGTTAAATATATCTGAGAGGGAGCAACCTCAAACATTATTTTGTGCTTCGCTGGGCAGATTTTATATGGTCTTGTTCCCATTTACGGAAAGACGTAGCTTTGTCTGTATGATCCTTTGCAGCCCTCAAATCGCCCCTTGCCATTGCCGCCTCTGCACGTTTTTCATGCCATTCTGCATTATGTTGGGCAGACTCAGCTTTGCCTATATGGTACGACTTGTCATTAACAAAGCCATGTAACTGGCCGTGTTTATCTTCGGTTGGATGAGAATCATCCCAATAGTCACCTGTGGCATTGCCATATTCGCCGCCATGATGAAACTCATGAAGCCCTTGACTTGCGACATCAGCACTTTCAGCAACGCCATCTGCTGCAAATCCATGCAAGTGATTCCTTGCCCACTCTGCCTCTTTCAGCCAATGAGCTTGCTCTGTACCAGTAGTTATGCGAGCTTGATGCTCATACCAATCAACATCCGATTGGGTATAACCTTTCATCTCACTGTGGCCATGCAAGTCATCAGCAAAAGCGACATCAGGACGCAAATTCACATGTCCAGGTTCTTGCTGTGTTACCGTTGAGGTATAAACATCCGTCTGGTTAAAATGGTCAAGACATTCGCTGAATGTAGGAGGCGTACCATTATGAGTTTCCATATACTCATGGGCAAATGACACACCAGCCTCGATAGCTGCCACACGAGCAACACCATCAGGATGTGATTCGCTTTCTGCCGTTCCACTCAATGAAGCGGCCATCTTGCCTTCATCCATACCATTCAATCCTGCACGAACGCCTGCCATATAGTCACAACACAATTCTTCCTGATGAGAGTCAAAGCCAGTGTTCAATCCTTGCAAGGCACGGTGCGCTCCCTCATGGGTCATCACGAGGTCAAAGCCTTCCTTGTCCGTAATCCCCATATCAAGCATCTGCTGACGATTGAACACCAGTATGTCGTCATTCTCAGTAAAAGGTATGCCTGTCATCACGCCAGTGGTCCAATCTTCATGAACGTCCATCGGAGCATTCATATTGAAGAAGTCACTGGCTTCCTTTACTGACTGCAATACCATTTCATCCGTGAGGGAGTCGCCCCACGCTTGATGAAAATTGTCAAACCAACTGTCTGGCAGGTGGTTGTGAAGGAAATCTACACTAAAAAAATCTAATAGTCCGTCCATAAGCTGTTGTCTTTTATTTGTATAGATAATTGATGTAGCGGTAATCTATCATTGCCTATTGTTATTTCTGCAAAATTCCAACAAATGGGTCTCATGTCTATGCTACAAGTGTTGGGATAATAACAAATATCCAAGTATCAACAAGGCACAAAGGAAAAGTGTCCCAGCCAAAACAATATAAGGGAATAAGTCGTGCGAGCAATCGCAACTACATTTCTTACAAATGTTTTAATGCCCCATGACCTTTTGTCAAAGGCGGATATTCCAGCTTTGTTCTTTACAACGGCAGACTCACATTCTTGACAAACAGATTATCCTCTCTGGGATGCCTATATTCTTCGGCTATCTCATGTGTTGTATAACAACTATCTGCACCGTTAGGCAATCTCACTCCTATATGCGTAGCCCAAAATGCCTGATAAGCCTTTAGAATATCCTCCTTTCTGTTGTCAAAAGGTAAGAATATCCATTTGATTGGTATTCGGCTGCCTCAGTCTACGAGTCCCCCGTTTATGGCATTGCGCAATGTTCTTCCACATATTCCGTGCACGTCTATTTCCCCTGTGAGTCTTTCAACTCACAGGGGAAATAGACGTTTAAGGTGCCGGTGTATAACATATATAGGAATTACCGAAGTAGTAAAAGAACTTCACACAACATGATTGTTACAAAAGTATCTAAAATATAGATAATACAATTGGAACAATTAATAAGGCAAAGAATGGCAAACATCCTTTTCGTGGTGGCTCTATATAAGCAAATTCTTCGTTTAATGGCATATTCTTCGTTATAGTTCTATTCCTGTTTCTAAATCAATAAATCCCTTTGATTCAGCCAAAAATCTTGATTTTACATATTTTGTTACATTACCATTGTTGTAAACAGAAAATCCTTTGTAATTAAACCCTGTCAACATATTATCTTCTGATTTTACCAGGGCACATTTATTAAAGGAATTGCGTGCTACATAAGTTTTGCCATACGCATGACTAAGATGAGCATATTTAAAAGAGAAAGCTATTAATTCATTCTTTCGATAAATACCACCCCATTCTCCATGCTTTTGCATGATTATAATACCATTGAAACAGGTCACAAAACCTGAATCATAAATAGGTTGGATAACAAACACATTATTTGAATCAACCCAGCCCCACTTACCATTTTTTCTTTCTCCAAGCAGAGTTTGAGAAGTGGATATCTCATACATACTGCCATCGTTTCCAACAGTAATTTCTTTTAAAGGCTCACTAATGTCTTCATAATGAGACTCAAAAAAATCGTTGAGTATCATTATTAAAAAAATTCTTAAAATTTCCCATACTATTTCTTTTAATTAAATTAAGGACAGAAAGGCAAGCATGACTACCAATAGTTTTCGTCAATGATAATCTTCTTTCCTTCATTTACTTTTGCACAACTTCTAAGTTCTGCTGGAATGGTAAACCATACTTCAATAGGCCATTCCATTGTTAAAACCTTTCCGCCTGCGTTTACAATTGCAAAATATAATGTATAGGTCGAATTTGAATACCCTATATACACAACATCTTTTATTATGACTGACGGAGGATTCTTCTTGTATTCTTCTCTTAACAAATTGATTGTGGTAAGAGCACCTTTATAGTCACATTTATCCATATTATATTCTATATATCTTAAATAAGCCATCATCCAATTTGCAGTTTCCTTCCTCAATAAGCACTTCTGCAATTTCTGGTGGTAGAAGTTCAATATCTATACTTTCATTTAACTTTGTGCGAGTAATTCTTCCATCATCATAGCGTTTTATAAAATACGAAACTGCATTATTATCTTCTTTTTCTAGTAGTACATAGAATTGCGATACACAGTCATCTATTTTTACATCATTAACTTGGCGTTGAATGCTTTTCAAGAAAGCATTATAAGCAGCCTTTGTTAACGAGAGACTCTTCAAAAATCGTATAATTTCTTCCAACATATGATAATCATTCTACGAAGGTGTGTTATACACCAAGATGTAAACACACCTTCAATTTTTACATTTATAATTCAAAAGAAACTGAGCTATCCTCACTACCTAATAGCTGCTCTAAGATATCATCAGGATATTTTAAAATTGATCTATAAGCAGCTTGATAACGCTTTGTTTTACCATGTACAGTAAAATTCAGCACCATTCTTGTATAGAATAGTTCGTCAATCAACGTAACTGTAACAGATGAATAGTTCAACCCATGTTTGTTTGAAACATCATCTACAATGTTTTCGATGTCAGAGAATTTTATTGATTGTTTGATTGATAAATCTCTGGCAGACAATAGGTTCGTAATGTTTTCTATTTTTATCTGCACTTTTCCTTCACGTTTAAGGACATCATCAATAATTGGTGGCACATCTTCAAGTTCTCCATAATCTTCCTCTGTCTCAAACTTTTGGACTTTCCCTTCCTTGTTTAGTTTATAATACAAGTGAATAGTAGACGTGTATTCATCACCACGTTTTTCAATAGAAATGTCTCCATACACAGGATTTGTAAACCCTTTTCTATATGCTTTTTGATACAGTTCAAGTACTCTGTCTTTGAAATTACAGAATGGGAACACTGCATTCCCATAAGTTCTGGTGAAACCAGAAAGTAAATCTTTTAACGACATAATCTGATATTTATTTGTAGTTATTAAAATCCGTAAGTTTCAACGATAAGATAACCGTTTTCTCTCAACGATTTTTCTGACTCAGTTGGCAAATCCAAGTTTGAAATTTCTTCACCTTCATCGTCTTCTTGATAGTATTCCTCTTCTTCGCCATTGGCTCTTTCAACAAAGATTCTTTTTATGACTTTACAGCCATACTTTATAAGTGCACCAATTGCTTTTCCGTTTTTTCTTATGGTTTCATGAGTGTTCCAAAAGTTTCTAAACCAATTGATGGCGTCCTCTATGTAAGCAGCTATTGCAGCACCTAGTAGTCCTCCTAAGACAGCCGCTCCAGCGTAAATTAGTATATCATCTAAAATAAACATACGACTACTTTATATTGTGAACCCTAACTTCTTTTCCTTCTTTTAATGCCTCTTGCACTTCATCAGGACAAAGTTCTTCATCAATCTCCTCAATTTCAGTTCTTGTCCGTCTTCCACCAAAGTAGTGTCTAATTAAGTAAGCTACCGCTTTCCCATTACGACGAACAAACTTAACAAATGCTTCAACAAGCTCTCCCAAGGCAATTATGGCACTTGCAATGAATGCCAGTATGTCTTTCCAAAAGAGTTTAAACGCCCATGCAACTAACGCAAGAACAGCTGCTGTAATTAAAATTGTTACCATGACTTTAACTTTTTTGTATTAAAATTATTTTGCTTTTATTTCTATTTCAGGATTCTGATTCTGGTCTTGTTTTATGGACTTCTTGTATTCGTCAATGATTGATTTCATTGACACCTCATCAAGTTTGCTGATTCTATTTGATGATAGACGCGTACATATTTTTAATGTTAGATGTTTAATGTCACCACCTGTCAAGCCATCGGACAAATCTGCAAGTTGTTCATATGTGACATCTTTGGGAACCTTGGGGGTTAGGTGAAATTTCCACAGCCTCACAAGTTCTTCTTTTGTTGGATCAGAAAAGTGAATATTAAATAATATTCGGCGAACAAATGCACGATCGTAATTCTTAAAAAAATTTGTTGTAAAAATCACCATGACATTTTTTCTATCCATCAAATTCAGAAGGTGAGATTTGATAATATTAGTAGCATCAGCATTGTTCGTACCCGAAGCCCTTTTACTTAATAGACTATCTGCCTCATCGAAAAGAATTATGTACTTTCCTTCTTGAGCTGTATCGAAAAGTTCTGTCAGGTTTTTCTCTGTCTGACCTTGCAAACTGTCTATCATTTCTGATAGTTTTACCATTATAATTTTCCGTTCTACTGCATTGGCTATAGCCTCTGCAGTAATACTTTTTCCTGTACCTGGACTTCCATGCATATTTATGCCAAGGCAACCACCATCTCCTTTTAGAAAGCGGCCAAGTTCCCAGTCCTCTACTATTTGTCTCTGGTTCTTACAGAAAGCAATTGCATCATCTACAGCTTCACGTACTTGGTCTGACATTATGATTTCATCTAGCGTCCATTGAGGGGCTACAGGTAGAAGAGACAAAACTCTACTATCTTTTTGTTCATTGTTGTTCTTTAGTAACTTGTAATTCATGATTAATATATTAATATTGAAGATTCATAGATTTTTTGCAAACGTCTGATTGCATCAGACATTTTATTAAGTGCTATTATCTTTTCTTTTTTACCACTAAAAAAAAATTTTATTTTGCGAGCATTATAAAGCCTTTTGTATTTAAACTTAAAATCTGTTGATGGTGACAAAATATGGACTATATTATTGTCATCTATCACATTTGATGTCAACAATCCATCTTCTATCCTACAAAGTAGGATATATAAATCATCTCGTGTGTAGTCAATAATTTGATTCTCTAAAAAAACAAGAACATCTTGAAGAATATCAATTGTCTCAAATGCTTTTTCAGAATACATAGAATTGTCAAAAGCATTAATTGGACATAAAAGTGATGGCAACGATGGCATTCTTGAAAAAACAAATTTTTTCTTTATCTCTTCGACTTTCGCATTTCTATATTCCTTGTCCCACAACTCAGCACTCCCCTCACACAAATTCAACAGTTTTTCTTGCACAAAAGGATTTTCTTTAGCTTTCTTCTCACTCTCGGCTAACACCCCATCGTAATACTCACGGCTGTCATTAATGAGATACCCCATCCCATCCGTACAAATTGTACCATTGGTAAGCAGCAACGGAAGATGCGGAGCCAAGCCAGTTGATGACCAAAAGTAAGTATCGGCCATATAACCTATCATGCACTCAAGGTAGGGGACGAGGTCTTCAACGATTTCTTCTAACAAGCCCTCTTCGTTATCGTAGTCGTCTTGATTACAGAAAGGACGCTGAAATTCGGTTGGTTCAATCTCAGGAACATCGAATTTGTCGGTACTGTTAGCTCCTACACCCCACATGTGCAGTTGGAAGACCAATTTGCCATCGTTGGGACGAAAGAAAGGGGTGATGAGCAAGGTGGGGAGGTTCTTCAACTCCTCACGCATGGCAGTTACTTGCACATCAGTAGGGTTGACCATTGGCTTCCAGGCTCCGCTATAGAAGAGGATGGGATGGTCGGTCATGGTGCTCCAATGCTTATCACAATATTGTTCCAATTGTTTTTCGACAATTGGATAGACGAGTTTGTTGAACTTGTCGTAGTTGGAACGGGTGAAGACGACGTGCATAGCAATATTCTCCTCTTGATTTGCCAAGAGATTGCCAAAAGCCTGATTCTTCATCACGATGGGAAGCACTTTCAGGGGCCAGTTGCTGATTGTTGTCTCGTAGGTGAGTCGTTCCAATAGATGGTCGACCTCATCCTTCAGTTCTTTGAGCCTGTCAGCATGCTTTTCATTCTCCAACTGTAGGGTCAGTTCCTGCCCTTCGCGCATAAGCCGCCACATGTGCTCCGTGTTGCGGTCTTTTGCAGCACGCTCAAACTCCTCACGCTTCTGTTGAAGCGCTGCATTCTGGCGGCTGCCACACCAATTGTTGTAGATTTGCAATCCAACATTGGCGAGTATCATTGTTATAGCACCTATTGGCATATTTAGATCATTTACAACATGTTTGATTTAACCTGCTCCTTTATAGCCTCGATGTCTTTCTTGTCGTACACCTCCAACAAATGTGGCGTATTCTCTTCATCAAGTGCGGCAAGGATATTATCGTTCTCTCCCTTTATGAATGCCTTTAATTCAGCATAGCCCATTACGAGTCGCTTCATATCAGCATGTTCCTTGTCATTCAACAAAACGGGCAATGTCGGTTCTTTGCCCTGCGTCAGCACCATATAGGAATCACGAACAGCACCTGTAATAACAGATACGCTGGCATGCAGTAATTCTATCATCTCAATGCGATATTCTTCGTTTTTCCCTGCTTCAACAGGATTATAATCGAAGTTAAAAAGTGGACGAATGACAGGACGCGAAGCCTGCGGCTCCCATACAGCACCACTCAGATACATTTTACCTTCACAGTATTGAGGCGAAATAACCAAAGTTGGCATTTGACTCATCAGAAAATGGATATTCATGATGCTGGCATTGCCTCCTGACAAATCAGGCCTCAAGCAAGCGTCTTTACGGAAATCAACATTTCCGATAAGGGGGACATCATTTTTTTTGATGGAATATTCCAACTCCTTATATATCTGAGCATCTGCGGCATTGGCATCTGTTCCGTAAGCCCGTAAAGGCAACAAAGGCGCGTGCATCAGAATAACATTCAACCGTGGTGCTACGTTTGCCGCATCGTTGCGTATCTCATGCAAAATCGCCTGAGGCAACAAGGGATCAAGCGGCCAACAATATTGCAAGTAGTATTTCAATTCAATGGCTTGCATCTGCGCATTGAAAGATTGTCGTGAAACTTCTTGCCTCTGTTCGCGGGCAAGAGCAACAAGCCTACGTTTGAAGGCGATATCTTCCTGCATACGTTCGTCATCAGTGATGTGACGAGCGCGTTCCATCTCCAACTGAAATTCCTGATTCCGTTCGTGTGCCTTGTCTTGCAAACGGCGGTTGTTCCACCCCAGTAGCGTAGAACTGATGGAATTTGCCACCCAAAACATGCCGTAACCAGGGAATCTTATACTTTGTGATGCTATAGGTATATCCATAAGTTACATCTAATATTTATATATAAGCGGGGCCTCAACATAAACTATTTTTGAGCCTCCACTTATCATTCGAAGAATGAGTCAGACAAATCACCGCTGCTGTCAAAGCCGTTGTCATCAGGCGTTGTCTGCGACGAATCATTGTACATGCCTTCTCCTATAATTACATGATTATCTTGTTCAATATCAGAATACGCAGAAATCTCATCAGCAGCACATGCTGCAACAAGCACGTCATCCACAGGTTCTGGTGAAAGCGCAACAAGTGCTGACACTTCTCCAGGAAGAATTGTAGGCAAATCAAAATCTGTTTTCACCAAATCCGACGGCAACTGCAAATCAGCCTCTGTTAAATTGTTAAGAGTCTCGTCTATGACAGAATTAGCGTCCAACAACTGTCGCAACGCTTCGTTGTTCACTGCTATCTCTGAGAACTGCTGCATCTCATTCTGTGACAGGTTGCCATCAAGGAATGCAGCAAACTCCTCTATACTTGGTAATGTATGACTAAGCATGTTTCGCCTCCTTCCTGCATACTTGTTTGAATTGTCTCTCTGCCAAAATCCGTTTGTTGTAATAATTATCCATTGACATGCCAAGCGCCTCAGCAGTTTCCTTGTGTGACCTTTGTTCAAGATAGAGCAAACGAATGATGTTGCGGTATCTTACGTTGGACATCAAACCGAGCAATACTTCGACATCTACACGGTTCATGTCACTAAAATCTATTGGATTAGAGAGTGCTTCGTCACCCATCCTATCACTCATCGTATCTTCGCCATCCTCTTTTTCGGCAGTATGCAATAACGGTTCATAAACAGGCATGCGTTGCTTCAACTCATATTTCTTATAGCAATAGAACAAGCAAACTGTTTTGAGCCAACTTGTCAAGGTACTCTCACCACGGAAATTTTCCAGCTGACACTTGCCTGTTGTATTCCCTGGAGCAAGAACGACTATGTAGATTTCATCCATAAACTCCTTGCAACTGATGCAATCAGTATAATAGTTGTCATATATAGATTTAAAAAGGGGATAGCATTGCTGGTAAAAGTATTTGCGCGTAACCATTTCGTCCCTGTTTATCAGAGATTTGGCTATCTGCAAATCCTGTGAAAAAATATTCTTTACAATCATTCCAAGAGTTCTATTTTGGTGGTCAGATTAATCCCGCAACCTCCAGCATCATCAAACAACGCTTTCTTCCGCGTCTTTCTGTTCCTCTCTTCCAATCCCAGAACCCTCCCCCACCTTCTCCAGGAACGCACTGGGAACGAAGGCGGTGGCGAGGTAGCAGAGGCCCTTGATTTCCAATGCTACGCGCTGCTGGCCGGCCACGCGGATGACGCGGCCGACAAAACCTTTAAATTCGCCCTCCTTGACGCGTACTTGGTCATTGCTCTTGAAATGGCAACGAGAAACGGGGAGGGTCATGACATGGGGATTGGAGGTGATGGTGGCACGAACGATGTG
>UQCW01000049.1 GCA_900539625.1 uncultured Prevotella sp. | reverse complement strand
GTTGCGGCGCCAGCATTGTAGCTCACTTTGCTCGCAAAGTGAGGGCCACGAACACGTAGCGAATATGGCCAGCGCTTTAGGGCATATCTTCGTTGGACTTTTAGCCGTGTTTGGCCGCCACACTATTCGTCCCCCCTCACTTTGCGAGCAAAGTGAGCTACAGTGCTGCGCCTCAGACCTTCGCCGAATGTTCGCGCAGCGCCGCTTGCAGCTATGCTGCTACCACCTACTTATCATTGTAATTTGTACCCTCAATGACGTACCCAGCAAGCGCATTAATTCTGTTATAAAGCAGCTATATGCGCTCAATGCTGAAATGAGTATCATGGTAGAGTCAACGAAAGTTATACCTGCACTTCTCCCCAAAATACAGAAATTCAGGAGAAACAAGAGAGGGAAGATTACTTGGATTTCAAATTCTCCCAAAACGGGAGGAGTATTTGCTGTATGAACGCTACCACCTCGGTAAAAGATAGTTCACCTTTGTATGTTATCTTTCGCATGAAAGCGGCCCACCTTACCTGCATTTGCCGATTAGATCCAAACTCCTTTCTAAAAAACATAGTGTCTCCACTGTAAGGAGTGTGGCGATTTTCAAATGTATGTATGATTGCTTCTTGTAGTGTTGCAGGATTATACGTCTCGTGCTGCAATATTTTGTAGAGATCATAAAAATCTTTCATTCGACTACTCTGGTCAGCAAGATCCACAACAGCGTGCATCTTTTCGGCAATAACTGTTTCAAGCGAATAGGCCAAAATATTAGCACCAGGCAGATGTTCTAACAAAACTGGAGAATCTATTTCTATTGGAGAAGGCGTTACCACATCGCCAAACCCAATATCCATTGTTAAGACCTGAATAATGGAATCCATTTTGACTGGAATGCTGAGCCTGATTCCATGATAGTCTTTGAACTCTGTTATATTTTGTGCAGTTATATGCTCTGTATCAAAAATCACCCCATCTTCCTCACATGATACTGAACATATTCTTTTGAATGCCGCAATTATTGAATAGCTATCATTGCTGATATTGTTGCCAAGGAAATCTATATCCAATGTAGGGCGAGCTGCAAACTTTTCATACGCATACATGAGAGCTCCCCCCTTTAGATAAAAATTGTCTCTAAAATGTGTCTGCGATATTCTGTAGAGAAGACGTTCCTGAAAATACCGAGTCAAAATCGTCTGATTAAAGACCTCTTTCTTTCTGGCTACATTCAGTAATTTTGCGCGTACAGACTTGCCATAGTTTTTATTCTGTTCCTTACTCATAGTTTAACCTGCAGATAATTTTCAAGGATGTTTCCAACACGCAATAGTCTGGCATAATCCATTAGCTTACTGATATTCCGTTCTGGTCTGGAAAGATAGTTACCAATTATCTCGGAACAGACATCAATGCCTACCTTATTGCGGAATTTAACAACATCACAAACGCATCGTTCAAGATCATATACCCTAACCTTAAATCCGTCTATCACTTTCTCCCTCACACCAATCTCAAGAATGCTGGAGGAATAATGATGAAGTTCTATCTTTGGGAATGAAGGTGCTTTTAGTTTCCTGTCTCTTTTGATGGCTACATGATAAGCCTGCGGCATTGATGTCGTGAGCTGATGGATATTCCAAGCAGACCAAAGACAGAGAATACCACCGGGAACTATTGTCTCAATATCAACCATTCCTGCTGACAATTGATCTACGTTTGCATATACGCCACGGCAAACCTGAATCAGTTCCCCTTGACGAACGGCTTCCAGCATTTTGTAGTAGGCTGTTCGTCCTTGTTCTTTGACGCTTGCTGATGATATGAATGAATTCTTTGCTTTCATACTTGCTCTCTTGATTACTGTACAAAAGTACCACAAATATATTTAACTGTGGTACTTTTGTACGAGAATATTTTGAATCATTTTTTAGATTTCCAACGGAATATCATTTTCCAAAGAAAGATTCCCCCTCTCCGCAAACAAAGTCATCTACTCGCGGCCGCGAGTAATGTTACCGACGGCCGCGAGTAGAGTTACCGGCGGCCGCGAGCAGCATTACCGACGGCCGCGAGTAGACAACCAGGAATGGGGATTGGCAAGACTTCTGATAGGGACAGAGAAAAAAGGCGTGCCGCCAAAACACACGGATGTGTTTGGCGGCACGCCGAATTTATGAATATTGTTATGTCGTCTCTTTTTCAGACATTATGCCATCAAGCAGCTTCCTGCACACGCTTCTTGCCAAGCACGCGGTAAGCGATTGGAGCGGCGAGGAAGATTGAAGAGAGCGTTCCGAAGATGACACCGAGGATCATTGCGAAGGCAAATGAGCGGATGCTGTCGCCACCGAGGAAGAAGATGCAGAGGAGCACCAAGAGGGTGGTGGCCGATGTCATGATGGTACGCGTCAATGTGCTGTTCAAAGAATCGTTGAACAAGCGCATCGTTGGGCGCTTCGGATAGAGGCCAAGGTTCTCACGGATACGGTCGAACACAACCACCTTGTCGTTGATTGAGTAACCGATGGCCGTCAGGATGGCACCGATGAAGGTCTGGTCGATTTCCAATGAGAATGGAACCCAGCCCCAGCAGAGAGAGTACATACCGATGATGAAGAGGGTGTCGACTGCCAATGCGGTCACACTACCTACTGAGAAGGCTACGTTGCGGAAACGCACCAAGATGTAGAGGAAGATGGCGATGAGCGAAAGGATGACGCTGATGATGGCGCCCTTGGTCATGTCTTCGGCAACAGAAGAGTCAACCTTCTGAGAAGACACGATGGAACCACCAGCGCGGTTTTCGCGGTCCTTAAACACCTTATAGTCGGCTGTGATGAGCTTGCTGTTGTAGAGGGCATCGTAGACAAACTTGTCAACCACTTCGTCGTCGTCGCTGATGTGGTAGTTGGTGGTCAGACGGATGCACTCGCTTTCAGCTGTCACAACCTTGATGGCGTTGACTGAAGCGGAAGGCTCGTCGCTCTTTTCAACGGCGCTGAGCACAGCTTCCTTCACCTGAGTGTCGGTGATGTTCTTTTCAAACTGGATAACGTAGTTGCGACCACCTGTGAAGTCGATGCCCTTTGAAAGGCCACGACCAGCGAGAAGGCCGACAAAGACGAGGATGAGCACGCCAAACACAACCATTGACTTCTTGCCCTTCTCCATGAACTTCACAGTGGTGTTGGCCAAGAAGTTGCGAGAGATTGGCGTGGTGAACGTCAGGTTCATCCACTTGTCCTTATTGAGGAAGTGTTCGTAGGCAATACGGGTCAACCACACGGCTGAGAAGAAGCTGGCGCAGATACCGATGCCGAGCGTAAGGGCGAAACCACGGATCGGACCTGTACCGAAGTTGTAGAGGATGATGGCCGTGATGATAGAGGTCAAGTTGGAGTCGAAGATGGCAGAGAAGGCGTTGCCGTAACCATCGGCGAGCGCTGTCTTGATGTTCTTGCCTGCACGGAGTTCTTCTTTGATACGCTCGTAAATCAATACGTTGGCGTCGACGGCCATACCTAATGACAACACCATACCGGCGATACCGCTCATGGTCAAGGCTGCCTGGAAGGAGGTGAGCACACCGAAGGTGAAGAAGAAGTTGATCAACAGGGCGACATTGGCCACCATACCGCCGATCATGCCGTAGAAGAGACACATGAAAATCATCAACAGGATGAAGGCTACGACACAAGCCGTGAAACCAGCCTTGATGGAAGCTTCACCGAGTGAAGGACCAACCGTTTCGGTCTGAACCGTCACGAGAGGCACTGACATCTTACCGCTCTTGAGAACGATGGAGAGGGCACGGGTGTCGTCGGGAGTGAAGCTACCAGAAATCTGTGAGCTTCCACCGGCGATTTTCTCGCTTGGAGCTGGTGCGCTATACACGCGGCCATCGAGCACGATGGCGATGGGCTTGCCCACGTTTTTGCCAGTCACGTCGGCCCAGATGCGGGCAGCGTCGGTTTTCATGGTCATAGAAACCACTGGGCGACCGCCATGCTGAGAGTCGTAGTCTGGTTTGGCATCAGAAATCACGTCACCATCGAGCGATGGTTTCAAAGCGCCGTTGTCGGCACGTTCACCCTTGAGGGCGTAGAGTGCGAACTGGTTGCCCACCTCAGCCTTGGCAGAGAAGGCGAAGCGCACGTTCTTGAGCACTTCCTTGGCGGTTTCGCTCTTGAGAGCAGCTTCAACGGCTGCCACTTCCGACTTCGTGGCAACTGTACCTACCACGCAACCGCCTGCGGCCTGCGGGTTGAGCACGTCGCCAACGGTCTTCTCAACGATTTCCGTTTCTTTGGCGTTGCCCTTCTTGGGCTGTTCCACCTTGATAGGCAGTTTTCTGAGTTCGGCCAATTCGCTGCCCAGTTCGCCCACGTTGAAGGTGGTCCAGAATTCAAGGTTGGCGCTACCAGTGAGGAGCTGCTGAACGTCTTCAGGGTCGGTCACACCAGGCATTTCCACCATGATCTGTCCGAGCTGTCCCTTACCACGAAGGATTTGGATGTTTGGCTGAGCCACACCATACTGGTCAATACGAGAGCGGATGACTTCGTAGGCATTGTCGACGGCGCTTGCCACCTTCGATTTGATGAGTTCCTTCACTTCCTGGTCGGTGCTCTTATATGTGATACCGTCGCTTCCCAGCTTTTCAGCAAAGATGGCACCGAGCTGGTTTTCACCGTGGGCCTTCTGATAGCTGGCAGCAAAGATGTCGATAAAGTCACTGCCTGTGCGTGAAGCCTCAGCCTTGGCTGTAGCCACAATTTTCTGAAATTCGGGGTCGTAAGCCTTGCTGCCTGCGTCGGCCAATACCATGTCGGGCACTGACACTTCCAAGAGGAAGCTCACACCGCCTTTGAGGTCAAGACCAAGACCGATTTGGAGCTTTTCGCAGTCGGCCAGCGTTTTCCAGCCCAAATAAACTTTCTCATTGCGCTTGGCATCGAGGAATGCACGAGCGGCATCCTTGCCTTGTGTGGCTTCAATCTTTTCGGCCTCTTTCTTGTATTTGTTCGTCACGAAGGAGAATGAGAAATAGAAGAGGCAAATCAATGTCAGCAGCACAGCAATGAATTTCACAAATCCTTTGTTTTGCATGTGATTGATACTATGATTTTTAATTATTGATTTTGTTTTTCCAACGGATTCACTTTGTTGAACGTGCAAATATACACGTTTTTTTTCAATTGTCGGAATCTTGCGCCCATTTTTAGGAGGATTCTGAATTTTCTGGCACGAGGAACGGCCTTCTACCGAGAGTTGAAGGGCAGAAAGCGGCAAGAGGACGCGGCTGGCTGGACGGGGTGTTTAAAATCCAGAAAAAATCTCTGCACGGTTTTGATCCAAATAGCAAGGCGCTTGCGGCGCAGCAACAAGAGGCGCTACGCGAACATTCGGCGAAGGTCTGGGGCGCAACAGACGATTATGCGGGCCAGCGAAAATCTCCGCTGCGAGGGCGCTATCGCCTCTTTTCCAACCTTGGTTTTCTTGGATTTTGAACACACGCAGAGGGGCGTAGTGGGGAATGCGCCGCGAGTCATAACAATATGGCACGCGGCTAATCTCCCGATACACCCCTCCGTCTGTTTGGCTTCTGCCTGACTTCGTCCGTCCTTCAACTCATCTCACCGTCTTGGTATAATTATAGTCACTGCCCTGAATGGTGGTGATGCCGTTGCTGACAAACACACGTTGGCGACCTTTCAACGCCTGCCACGTCTGTGTGCCTTTCACGCGCTTACACAAAATGGGCTGCTTGCCGTCGAGAAAGATTTCGGCGAAAAGGGAGTCGCGGCTATAAACGAGAAATACGGGCTTCTCGCCCTCGTCGAAACGTTCACCCACTTCCCACACACGCACACAATCGTGCAGGGCATTGCTCCATTGGTAGCCATCAGACGTGAGGCAGCCGTGGTCGTCGCGGTCGCTGCCGACAAGGCGGCCGATGGTGGAACGCGAACAGGCGGAGACAAGCAGCAGAAGGCCAGGAAGGATGAGGGCCAAGAGATGGTATAAGGATTTTCTTTGTTTCATAAATGTGTGGGGTTGAGGTGTTAATTGATGGGGTGTTCAAAATTTAGAATCGCCAAGATTGGTAGAGAGGCGCCAGCGCCCCTGAAGGGGGCTCATATTTAGGGTAGGGGCTGATTTATGAACCTTGCCCCTGTAAGGGGCTCATATCTCGAATCTTATTGCGGGGCAAGCCCCGCTCACGATATGCGCCCCTTACAGGGGCAGAAGCGAGAATAGATGAGCGGCGGCGGGAGATAGGGGCAAGCCCCTATCCTGTAATATGAGCCCCTTTCAGGTAGGGTGTTCAAAATCCTCATAATTTTCATGTCCAAATTATCCCAAAAATAGATACCTAACTAACAGTAAATCAACAAACTGCAATTTCAAAATCGTGCAGGATTTCCATTCCGATACATTATGCATATAATTGTTGCAGAATATCAGTGAGTTATAGCGTTTATTTGGTCAAAAATCGTGCGGGATTTTTTCTGGATTTTGAACACCCTACCTTCCAGGGGCAGCGGTGCCGCAACCGCCATGCCATTTGGCTCAAAACCGCGCAGAGATTTTTCTGGATTTTGAACACCCAAGGCGTCAGGGGAAGGCTTTCTCCAAACAAAAGTAGTGCAACTGCCGAAGATGACCAAGCAAAGCGGGCGTTTTTTGCACGCAGCCCACTGCAAAAACAGATTTGGGCGGCCTATGAAAAGATTCTGAAGCCGCATCAGAAGTACACCCGAACCCACAAACACAAGAAAAACGGCGTTTTGTTTGGCTCTCCCACAAGCAGTCGTTAACTTTGCAGATGGCTTTGCCCTCTTTGACAGGCAAGACTATCGGTTGTCCTTTCGAGAACATCAAAGATGCTGGCCACATGCCAACGGAGCGTTATGCTCCGAGGCGGCAAGCCCCATCCACTATAAAATCCATAAAGAAAGAAAAACATGTCTGAAAGAAAAGTGAGAGTGCGCTTCGCACCCAGCCCCACCGGACCTCTGCACATCGGAGGTGTCCGCACAGCCCTCTATAACTATCTCTTTGCACGCCAGCACGGCGGCGACCTCGTGTTCCGCATCGAAGACACCGACTCCAACCGCTTCGTTCCCGGCGCAGAAGACTATATCCTCGAGTCGTTCCGATGGCTCGGCATACAATTTGACGAAGGTGTCAGCTTCGGCGGAGAACACGGCCCCTACCGACAGAGCGAACGCCGCGACATCTATAAGAAGTATGTCAAACTGCTGCTCGATGCTGGAAAGGCCTACATCGCCTTCGACACGCCAGAGGAACTGACGAAGAAGCGCGAGGAAATCGAGAATTTCCAATATGATGCCCACACGCGCGGCATGATGCGCAACTCTATCACCCTCGGCGAAGAGGAGACGCAACGCCTCATCGAAGCTGGCGAGCAGTATGTGGTGCGCTTCAAAATCGAGCCGGGCGAAGAGGTTCACGTTGACGACATCATCCGTGGCGACGTGCGCATCATGTCGGACGTACTCGATGATAAGGTGCTTTACAAAAGTGCTGACGAGCTCCCCACTTACCACTTGGCCAACATCGTTGACGACCACCTCATGGAAATCACACACGTGATTCGCGGTGAGGAATGGTTGCCAAGTGCCCCACTCCACGTACTCCTCTATCGCGCCTTCGGATGGGAAGACACCATGCCACGCTTTGCCCATCTGCCGCTTTTGCTCAAGCCCGACGGCAAAGGCAAGCTCTCTAAACGCGACGGCGACCGCCTTGGCTTCCCCGTATTCCCGCTGGAATGGCACGGCGCCGACGGCACCATCTGCTCTGGCTACCGCGAAAGCGGCTATCTGCCTGAAGCGGTCATCAATTTCCTCGCCCTGCTCGGATGGAACCCAGGAACAGACCAGGAAATCCTTTCTATGCAGGAGCTCATCGAGCAGTTTGACCTCTCGAAGTGTTCTAAGAGCGGAGCGAAGTTCGACTATGTCAAGGGACAGTGGTTCAACCGCGAATACATTCTCAAAACAGACGACAGTGTGCTCGCTCCCCAGTTTGACAAGATTCTCCGCGAAAACGGCATCGAAGCGCCCATTGAACGCGTAGAGCAGGTGGTGGGCATGATGAAAATGAAGAAGATTTCTTTCATCAAAGAGCTCTGGCCGCTCTGCGACTTCTTCTTCATCACCCCGACGGAATACAGCATGGACGACAAGTTCACCCGCAAGAACTGGAAGAACGGTGCCGCCGCCGAAATGCGCGAGCTCAAGACGCTCCTCGAAGGACTCGACGACTTCAGCATTGAAAGCCAACGCACGGCCATCGACGCTTGGGCGGAAGCTGGAGGCCACAAGCCCTGGAACGCTTGGCGTGTCTGTCTCGTGGCCGCAGGAAAAGGCCCTGACATGTATGAGCTCGCCGCTTTCCTCGGCAAGGAGGAAACACTGCGACGCATGGACAACGCCTTGCAGGCTCTGCCAGAAGCATAAGCAAGTGTACTGAGTACTAAAAATCTGACTACCCACATAGAAAAAAGAGCTGTGTATTCATTAGCAATCTATCTCTACATGCTCTGCGCAAACATCGTGTCGCTCTTCAATAAGAAGGCGCGACTCATGATGCGCGGCCATCATCAGGCTTGGAAAATCCTGCGCCAGAAAATCGGCGACGGCGAATACTATTGGTTTCATGCCGCCTCGCTCGGCGAATTTGAACAAGGGCGCCCCCTCATGGAACGCCTGCACCGCGAACACCCCGAAGCCAAAATTCTCCTCACTTTCTTCTCGCCCTCGGGCTATGAAGTGAGGAAGAACTACGAGGTGGCCGATGTGGTGTGTTATCTCCCCTTCGACACGCCGGCCAACGCCCGCAAATTCGTGCGTCTGGCGCGTCCCAAGGCGGTGTTTCTCATCAAATATGAATTCTGGCGCAATTACATCGACGTGCTCCACCGCCACGAGATTCCCGTCTACAGCGTGTCGAGCATCTTCCGCGAAAACCAAGTGTTCTTCCGCTGGTATGGCCAGAAATATGCACGTTGCCTGCGCCGCGTGACGCATTTCTTCGTGCAGAACGAGGCCTCGCGCCAACTGCTCTCGCGCCTTGGCGTGACGGCAGTGAGCGTTGTCGGCGACACGCGTTTTGACCGCGTCATCGACATACGCAACGCTGCGAAGCCCCTGCCGCTCGTTGAGCGCTTTGCCAAAGGACAGGTGCTCGTGGCGGGCAGTTCGTGGGCGCCCGATGAAGACCTCATCATTCCTTTCTTCAACGCCCATCCCGAACTGCGTCTCGTCTTGGCGCCTCATGTGGTGAGCGAAGAACATCTGAAGGAGATTGAACGGAAATTGCAACGCAAAACGCTCCGCTACTCCTGTGCCACGGAAGCTAACGTGGCGGAGGCGGAATGCCTCATCATCGACTGCTACGGCCTGCTTTCTTCCATCTATCGCTATGCCACCGTGGCCTATGTTGGCGGCGGTTTCGGCGTGGGCATACACAACGTGCCTGAAGCAGCGGTCTACGGATGTCCCGTCATGATAGGTCCCAACAACGAGAAGTTTCGCGAGGCACGCGACCTCATCGCCTGCGGCGGCGTGAAGGAAATTCACGACACTGAAGATTTCAACAGCACGCTCAGCACGCTGCTTAACGACAAAGCAGCACTGAAGGAGGCTGGCGACGCCGCGGCAAACTATATCGCAGGCAACGCCGGTGCTGCCGATGCCATCTTCCAAAGCAAGGCTGTTTGTTTTGAATAACGGCGGCATGACTAAACCTCATAAGCACAACCGTTGGAGTATCAGAAGACGCTCCAACGGTTTTTTTATTTTGTAAGGATGGCTTTTTCCTTCCGCTTTCTGTAACTTTGCACCAAACGATTATCCCATCAGAAGAAAATATGAAACGAAAACAACTTGAGGCACGCCTGGCGTTTCTGCTGAAATTCTATGGCGCATTTCTTCTTCTCTTTATCCTCTCAAAACCATGCTTCCTGCTGTTGCAGGGAGAAAAGAATGTGGGCGACATGCTGGCGGTTATCTGGCACGGACTTCCGCTTGACCTGGCCACTTCCGCGTATGTCAGCGCACCGCTCTGGCTTGCACTGACGGCGAGCATCTGGCTGGAGATTCCGAAGTTTCGCCTCGGCTGCAAGATATATGCCACGATTATCATGGCCCTCGTCTCCTTGGGTCTCGTGGCCAACCTCCGCCTCTACCCTTTCTGGGGATTCCCACTTGATGGCACGGTGCTCAACTATCTCGACTCGCCCCGAGGGGCTGCCGCCAGCGTTTCTGTCAGTTTTATGATTGGCGCTTTGCGCGACTTCCTCATCGTGTGGCTCCTGCCCCTCTATCTCCTGTTTCGCATCTTTCCCAAGACATTGCCCCGCTGTCCGCACCGCCCTCTCAGCACAGGCGTGGCGCTCCTCCTTGGCGGTCTGCTCTTTTTGGCCATCCGCGGCGGCATCGGGAAGTCGACGGCCAACGTCGGCATGGTGTATTACAGTGACAAGCAGGTGCTCAACCATGCAGCGGTCAACCCCGTGTTCAGTTTCGTGTCGTCGGCCTTCAAGACCCGCGACTTCGCTGCCGAACACAACTATTTTTCTGATGAGGAGCTCCCCGCACAATGGGAGGCACTGGGCTATTCTTCGAAGAGTGTTGACACCCAGAAGCTGCTAACGACGCAGCGTCCCAACGTGCTGCTCATCATCATGGAGGGCTGCGGGGGCACTCTGGTAAATGCCGTTGACCCACAGGCCGACGCCGCCATCACGCCCAATCTCAACCGTCTGGCACGCGAAGGGGTGTTCTTCAGCCGTTGCTACGCCAATTCGTTTCGAACGGACCGCGGCACGGTATGCGCCCTGAGCGGCTATCCTGCCTTTCCCGACGTGAGCGTGATGAAACTCCCCAACAAATGTGCCACACTGCCTTCCATCGCGGCATCGCTCAAGCGGGCTGGATATGCCACAGACTTTCTTTACGACGGCGACATCAATTTCACGAACACCAACGGCTATCTGCTCTCAACGGGCTATGACAAGACGTTTGGCGACACGTCGTTTTCGGCAGAAGAACGCAGCACGCACAACTGGGGCGTGACAGACCGCATCACCTTCAACCGCCTCTTGAAAATGATCAACGAAAAACCGCAGGGAAAGCCCTGGCATACGGCTTTTCTCACGCTGGCGAGCCACGAGCCGTGGGGCGTGCCTTATAGTCGTATCAAGGGCGACACGATTGCCAACGCCTTTGCCTATCTCGATGACTGCATCGGACGTTTCGTGGCGCAGTTGAAGCTGACGAAACAATGGGACAACACGCTGGTGATTATCCTGCCAGACCACGGCATCGGCTATCCTGCGGGCATCAGTGATACCGACCCGCGCCGAAGCCACATCCCGATGATCTGGACGGGAGGGGCCGTGAAGGAAGCGCAACGCGTGGACCTCATCTGCAACCAGACTGACCTGCCAGCCACCCTGCTCGGCCAGTTGGGCCTTCCCCACGATGATTTCCGCTTCAGCCGCGACGTGATGAGCCGCACTTATACGCGTCCGTCGGCCGTTCACGTTTGGAGCGAGGGCATCTTCTATATGGACGATAGTGGCGTGTCGGCCATCAACCTACTCGCGAAACCGCAGAGCGTGTTCAGCGAAACGCCGCAACCTTCTCCCTCACGCCGCCATGCTGCCAACGCACTGTTGCAGGTGGCATACGACGACCTGGGAGAGAGATAATCCACGAGAAGGCAGGGCGTGCAGGGCATCACCGTCCCTCTCCGCGCTGTTTGTTTCGAGCAATCGTCGGCAGGCAGGCCCCGCCATCGTCCCCCGCTGCTTCTTTTTGTGCCAGACGTTTGGTGGGGTCAAACGAAATGGCTACATTTGAGGGTAGGTTTTGAACACCGCTCAAAGCCAGACAAACCATTTCCATCAAGCCACAACTCATTATGGAAGAAAAAGACCCGCGAGCCTGGAAAGTGCTCAAAAGCGAATATCTCTACCGGCGGCCTTGGCTGACGGCACGACGCGACACGGTGCAACTGCCGAACGGCGTTGTCAACGATGAATATTACATTCTGGAATTTCCCGACTGGGTCAACGTCATTGCCCGGACAACCGACGGGGATTTCATCTTCATCAGACAATACCGGCCGGGACTGCGCCGAACGTGCTACGAAATCGTGGCCGGCGTGATCGACCCCACCGATGCTTCGCCAGAGGCCGCCGCACGACGCGAACTCTACGAGGAGACGGGATATACGGGCGGCACATGGCGCGAAATCAGTGTCATCTCGTGCAACCCGAGCAACATGAACAACCTCGTACACTGCTTCGTGGCGGAGGGCGTGGAAAGGACATCGATGCAGCATCTTGAAGCCACGGAGGACATCACCGTACACCTGCTCTCTGAAGCTGAGGTGCGTAAACTTCTCGAAAACGACGAAATCAAACAGGCGCTGATGTTGGCGCCGCTGTGGAAGTATCTCTCCACGAAATGAAACAACGATGGGGAACTTTACCATAACCTACTTACCATATAAAACATGACCATTTCTGAAATAATTGCCAAGCGCCTTGACCTACGCCAACAACAGGTGGAAAACACCATGGAACTGCTTGAAGGCGGCGCCACCATTCCTTTTATATCACGCTACCGCAAGGAAGCCACCGGCGGCCTCAACGAAGTGCAGGTGGCACAGATTAATGACTTGAACACACAGCTGGGTGAACTCGTTCATCGCCGCGAATATATCCTCGAAACGATTGAAGCGCAAGGCAAACTGACGGATGCTCTGCGACAGCGCATCAGCGAGTGCTGGGATGCCACGGTGTTGGAAGACATCTACCTGCCCTTCAAGCCTAAGCGCAAAACGAGGGCGGAAGCGGCGCGACAGAAGGGACTCGAACCGCTGGCACAACAGCTCATGCTCACGCCGCACGTCAATCCGATGAAGGCCGCAGAGAAATTTGTGACGGAGGAGGTGCCCGACGTGGAAGCTGCCTTGCAAGGGGCACGCGACATCATTGCCGAGCATGTTAGTGAGGACGAACGCACGCGACAGACATTGCGCCACACTTTTGAGCGCACGGCTGTCATTTCTTCAAAGGTGGTGAAATCGAAAATGGAGGAGGCTGGCAAGTTTCGCGACTATTTCGACTGGCAGGAACCGCTCCGTCGCTGTTCTTCCCATCGTCTGCTGGCCATGCGCCGCGGCGAGGCCGAAGGTTTTCTGCGCCTCTCCATCGCTCCTGCCAACGACGAGGAGACGCTTTCACGCCTCTCACGCCATTACGTGAAACCTGGCACACCTGCCGCAACGCAAATGCAACTGGCCATGGCGGATGCCTACAAACGCCTCCTGCGTCCAAGCATCGAAAACGAATTTGCGACATCGTCGAAACAGAAAGCCGACGACGAAGCCATCCTTGTCTTTGCAGAAAACCTGAAGCAGCTGCTTCTGGCGGCTCCTCTGGGACAACGCCGCATCATGGGCATCGACCCAGGCTTCCGAACGGGCTGCAAGGTGGTGTGTCTTGACGCGCAGGGAAATCTCCTGCACAATGAAACGATTTATCCCCATCAACCGCAAAACCAGTGGGGACGCTCTGCCTGCCGCATCGCCACGATGGCAGACCAATATGCCATTGAAGCCATCGCCATCGGCAACGGAACGGCGGGACGCGAAACGGAACAGCTCGTGCGCGAAGCGCATCTTGAGAATGTCGACATTTTCTTGGTGAGCGAAGACGGAGCATCGGTTTATTCGGCCTCTCCCTTGGCACGCGAAGAGTTTCCAGATTACGACGTGACGGTGCGCGGCGCGGTCAGCATCGGCCGCCGACTGGCGGACCCCTTGGCCGAACTGGTCAAAATCGACCCGAAGGCCATCGGCGTCGGACAATACCAGCACGACGTTGACCAGGGTGCGCTCAAGAAATCGCTCGACCAAACGGTGGAGAGCTGTGTCAACACGGTCGGCGTCAACGTCAATACGGCCAGCAAGAGTCTGCTGACTTATGTGTCGGGCCTCGGCCCTTCTCTGGCGCAAAACATTGTGGACTACCGTGCCGAACACGGCCCGTTTGCTTCGCGCCGCGAACTTCTCAAAGTGCCGCGCCTGGGAGCGAAGGCTTTTGAGCAATGTGCAGGCTTCCTGCGCATCGTTGGCGGCAAAAACCCGCTCGACAACACGGCGGTGCATCCTGAACGCTACGAACTGGTGGAACAGATGGCGAAAGACGCGGGTTGCACCGTGGAACGCCTTATCGCCTCCACAGAAACGCGCAACGGCATCGATCTGAAGCGTTATTGCAGCGGTATGGTGGGCCTCCCGACGCTCAACGACATCATGGGCGAACTTGCCAAACCGGGGCGTGACCCGCGCGGTACAGCACAGGTGTTTTCCTTCGACGATTCCATCCACACCATCGACGACCTCGTGGTGGGCATGGTGGTGCCGGGCGTTGTCACAAACATCACGCGCTTCGGCTGCTTTGTCGACATGGGCATCAAGGTGAAGGGCCTCGTTCATGTTTCGCAAATGGCGGAACGCTTCGTTAAAGACCCATCGGAAATCGTACACATCCAGCAACAGGTCATGGTGAAAGTCATACAGATTGACCCAGAACGTGGCCGCGTGGCGCTCTCCATGAAAGATGTGGCGGGATAAGTTGTCTTAACCTACTTAACACCATTGGCCCCACATAACCTTTGAATGCAATGACAGACGAATACTATATGAAACTGGCGCTCAAGCAGGCGCAGATGGCCTTCGAAAAAGACGAAGTGCCCGTGGGGGCGGTGGTGGTCTATCGCGACCACATCATCGCACAGACCCACAACCTCACCGAGACGCTCAACGACGTGACGGCGCACGCCGAGATGCAGGCCATCACCGCTGCCGCCAACGCCTTGGGCGGGAAATACCTCGATGTGTGTACGCTCTATGTCACCGTGGAGCCTTGCGTGATGTGTGCCGGCGCCATCGGATGGTCGCAGATGGGCCGCGTGGTGTATGGCGCCGCCGACCCCAAGCGCGGCTTTGCCGTTTTCGCGCCCAAAGCGATGCACCCCAAGACGGAAGTGGTCAGCGGCGTACTGGCCGATGAATGTGGCGCACTGATGAAGGAGTTTTTCCGCCGCAAAAGGTGAGCGAAGGAGCATCGTTCGCTTTTTCAGTATTACTTAGTAATGGCGAAATTCACCACTACTTATCTGACCTTCTGAACCCTACTTGCCATGCTCGACTATAACGAAAGAGGACACGAGGGAGAAGAGCAAGCCTGTCTCTTCCTCGCCGCGCGAAACTACAGAATCCTGGCGCGAAACTGGCGCAGCCACCACCACGAAATCGACATCATTGCCGACCAATACGGCGAACTGGTGTTCGTGGAGGTCAAGGCACGACGCAATGAAAACTATCTTCCAGCCGTCGCAGCTGTTGACGAGGAAAAACGGAGGAATGTGCGCGAGGCCGCGAAACATTATATGAATCTGCACCGCTTCGACGGCCCTTACCGCTTCGACATCATCACGGTGGTGGGCGAGGAGAAGCCATACCGCTTCCAGCATTTCGTTGCCGCCTTCTGAGGCTTCCTTTTCCCCATAAGTAATTGGCAATCATTACGAAAACATTCATCATCATGAACATCGAACGCATCCGAGAATATTGCCTCTCCAAACCACTGGCAACGGAAGACAGCGCCTTCGGCCCTGAAGGTGTCTTGTTTCGTGTGTACGGCAAAATCTTTGCTTACCTCGACCTTGAACGCCCCGACTTGGTGGTGTGCAAATGCGACCCCGACTATGCCATTGACCTGCGCGACAAATACAATGGTATCTGCGGGGCGTGGCATTGGAACAAACGCTATTGGAACGAAATACATTTCGATGCCGACGTTCCAGAAGAACTCATCCTACACCTCATCGACCATTCGCTCTCTGAGGTGCTCAAGAAACTTCCCAAACGCACCCAAGCGGAATATGCACAGGTTTGCCTGCAAAAGGACTGAGGCTTGGGCTATAAAGCATAAGTAGCCTACTTATCCAGACTCCCACTTACCTACTCAAGACATGAGATTCATCACATCATATCCTCCCGAATGGGAACACTGCCACGTTGACGAAACAGCATCGACGATGCTCGACCTCCAGCAACCGCCATACGCCAACGCCACTGCGCCTTTCTTGCTTCTGACGGCCGACTATCAAACGGCGGGACGCGGCCAGCGCGGCACGCACTGGGAAGCGGCACGCGGCGAAAACCTGCTCTTCGGCATCCGCCTTCACCCCCACGCCGTCCGCCCCAGCCGCCAGTTTCTGCTTTCTGAGGTGCAGGCGCTGGCTGTGGCAGAGACGCTGGAGGAGATTGTGGGCGGCATTCGCGTGAAATGGCCCAACGACATCTATTGGCTCGACACGAAGATCTGCGGCATGCTCTTGGAGCATACGCTCGTCGGCCCGCAAATCGACACCACCATCACGGGGGTCGGCCTCAACGTCAACCAGGTGGTCTTTGAAAGCGATGCGCCAAATCCCATGTCCCTGCGCCAAATCACGGGCAGCATTTTCGACCGGGAACAGCTCATGCGACACATCGCCTGGCGCTTCCACCGCCTCTACCGCCGCCTGCTGAACGGCGGTGAAGGCACCATCCATCGCGCCTACCTCCGTCGCCTCTACCGCCGCGACGGCAGGCGCCACCACTTTCGCGATGCCAACGGCGACTTTGAAGCGGAAATCAAGACGGTTTTGCCCGACGGGCGCCTCATGCTCCGCGATGAGAAGCAGAAACTCCGCACTTATGCCTTCAAGGAGGTGCAATATTTAAAGGACGCGCCCAACCTGCGCTTCCGAAACGCCACACCATACTGAAGGCGCAACATAGTAAAGTTGGTGGTAAGTAAATGCTGAGCATTATTCATTAGTAATGTACTATCGGGATATATCTACCCCCTAAAACCTCCCCACATAATCCCCCAAAGCCATGAAGAATAACATCACCACCCGCCAGGGCGACCACGGCACAACCTCGTTGGCCGACGGCACCATCGTGACGAAAAACGACCAAAAGGTTGAAGCCTGCGGCACGCTCGACGAGCTCAACTGCCACGTTGGAATGCTCCTCACGATGAATCTCCCCGAGGAATACTCTGGCATGCTGGACACCATTCAGCGCCGCCTCTTCGCCATCGGCGCCTCCATGTCGGGAACAACCTATCCCAAAGACTTCCCCACGGAAATGCACATCATGCAGATGGAGCAGTTCATCAACACCGCCCCCACCTTCCACGGCTTCATCCTTCCCGGCGGCCATCCGTCGGCAGCCCAATGCCACATTTGCCGCGCCGTTTGCCGCCGCGCCGAGCGACACGTCGTGGCTTGTTGCCGCACCGACCTCGTGCCCTATCTCAACCGCCTCTCCGACTTTTTCTTTGCCCTGGCCCTGAAATTAAATATTTTTTACGGTGTAGCTGAAAAAAAATCTCTGAGAAAGAGCCTGTAATAAACGAAAAATTGTATTTTTGCGCCCAAATATAAGCGCTGGCATAAGCAAACCGCCATCGCCTGGCAGCCCATCCAAACCGCCTGCCGCTGTGTGTAAAAGTATTATTGAACTATTACTTGCTTCGAACAAGTAAACTTATCTTACAACCATTATGTATTGGACTCTTGAATTAGCATCTAAACTTGAAGATGCACCGTGGCCTGCAACCAAAGACGAACTCATCGACTACGCCATGCGCTCTGGCGCTCCTATGGAAGTCGTTGAGAACCTGCAGGAACTTGAAGACGAAGGTGAAATCTACGAAACCATTGAGGATGTCTGGCCAGACTATCCAACAAAAGAAGACTTCCTCTTCAACGAGGACGAATATTAATCGCTCAAAGTAGCTATCCAGTATAGCTTAGAGCGTTGAATATAAGCGGTATAGGAAATCTGTAGCAAGATTCCTATACCGCTTTTTACGTTCTCTTACCGCCAAATAAAAGAATATTTCAAACATTAAAAAGCAAGTATATTGGACTCATTTTCATATAAAAATCATTATCTTTGCTTCTGAATTTTGTCACAAGTGACAATTTTTAGAATAATATGATAGTAAACAGAAGTAAATACATAGACCAATTAGTACGTTCAAAAGGGAATGGACTGATAAAAATAGTCACCGGGCTACGCCGTTCTGGTAAGTCTTTTCTGCTAAAGAAACTCTTTCGCCAGCATTTACTTGATGAGGGAGTTGCAGAAGACCATATCATAATCATTGATATGGAAAGTCGTAAGAACAAGAACTTTAAAGACCCAGACTTTTTGCTTGATTGGGTTGAAAAAGAAATGAAGGACGACTCTACTTATTATATTATCATTGATGAAGTGCAGGAAGTCAATGACTTTGTTGAGGTTCTTTCAACATTATCGGTGACAGAAGGAGCGGATGTATATGTCACTGGCTCAAACTCTCGCTTTCTTTCGTCAGACGTGGTTACGGAGTTCCGTGGCAGAGGTGATGAGATTCATGTTTGGCCATTGTCGTTTGCAGAGTTTATGTCTGTTTATGAAAGTTCAAAGGAAGAAGGATGGGCTGAATATCTAATGTTTGGAGGTCTGCCACAACTTCTCACACAAGTGGGTGACGACAAAAAAGCAGAATTTTTGCGTCGTCTGTATCGCACCGTGTACCTTAGAGACATCTACGAGAGAAATCCAATAGAAATGAAAGCAGAGTTTGAAGAGCTCTCAAAGACAGTGGCATCAAGTATTGGTGCACCAGTTAATGCGCAGAATATAGCAAATACATTCAAGTCTGTCAGTAGGGTACAGGACCTCAGTGTCAAGACCATTTCCACGTATTTGGGATATATGCAAGACTCATTCTTGATAGAGAAGTCTGAACGGTATGACATCAAAGGAAGAAAGTACATTGGTGCTCTTTGCAAATACTATTATCAAGACATAGGTTTACGCAATGCGATTCTTTCATTCCGCCAAAACGAGACAACGCATATTATGGAGAATGTCATTTACAATGAAATGCGTATGCGCGGCTGGCTTGTTGATGTTGGCAATATATTTCATCGTGTTAGGAATGAGGCAGGCAAGCAGCAACGTGTAACACTTGAAGTCGATTTTGTTTGTAATAAGGGTAGTGAGCGTATCTATATTCAGTCTGCCTACAAAATGCCAGATGTGGAAAAGATGGAACAAGAGAAACGTTCTCTAAAACTTGTAGATGATTCTTTCCGAAAAATAATAGTGGTGGGGGAACATACAAAATCATGGAGTGACGAGAAGGGTATACAGATAGTCAGCATTTATGACTTCCTTTTGAATCCATCATTTACAAATTAGTGTATAGCATTGTCTTTCTGGTCTGTAATAGGGGCACAGTTTTGCCTTTTACAGTCTTTCACTACGAAATAAAATGATCGAAAGGGTTGACACAGCAATATAATCACCTGAAACTCAATACGTCTTATTCCTCTTCAACGAGGACGAATATTAATCGCTCAAAGCAGCTATCCAGCATAGTTCAAAACATTGAATATAAGCGGTATAGGAAATCTGTAGCAAGATTCCTATACCGCTTTTTACGTTCTCTTACCACCCCAAGGCAGTGCAAGCCGAACGCAATGAAGTTGCTTCAATTTCTCTTTCTATAAGACAGGATACACTTCCATAACTGGCAAATCCACAAATGGTATAATAGAAACGCCACAAATTGTATAATAGTTTTGCCACAAATTGTATAATAGTTTTGCCACAAATTGTATAATAGTTTTGCCACAAATTGTATAATGGAAATGGTATATTGGGTATACTTTACGATAAACAGCTCAAATCAGAGCACACTGCCTTTGCAACTAATAGCCATTGTCAGAGTATGTAAGAAGAAAATATGGCGGATTATTTACCCAAATCGAGCCCTGCAACATAGATTTGGGTAAATAATCGCCATATTTTTCTTTTAATTGCAATTAAACCGTTACCTTTGCAAGGGTTAAGATATAATGGTATGATCATGACAAACAAACTTGTTGGTAGAGAGCGAGAGTGTCAAGAACTCCACAGAGTGATGGAGTCGGATCGTTCAGAATTTGTTATAGTATATGGACGGCGAAGAGTGGGTAAGACTTTTCTTGTTGACCAATACTATCACGGACAATACGACTTTACATTTGTTGGAGGACATAATCTATCACGCCAGAGACAACTTACGAGTTTTGCGCGTGCATTGAAAAAATTCTCAGGCATAAAGTCAGATAAGTTTGCCGATTGGTTCGACGCATTTGATGCTCTTGAAGAATATCTTGAATCACTTGATACAAGCAGAAAAAAAGTGGTATTTATAGACGAGATGCCTTGGATTGACACACAGAAGTCTGACTTTGTTGCTGCATTGGAGAATTTCTGGAATGGCTGGGCTGCCCGTCGCAGTGATATTGTGTTTATTGCCAGTGGCTCGGCAACCTCATGGATGGTAGACAATCTGATTGAAAACCAAGGAGGGCTGCATGCGCGCATTACAAGCAGCATTTATGTTAGACCATTTACTTTGCATGAGACTGAGGAGTATCTTCATAGAAAACACTGCAAATGGGACAGATACCAAATATTACAGTGCTACATGGTGTTTGGAGGCATCCCTTTTTATTTAAGTCTCATTAATACAAAAGAAAGCCTCGTGCAGAATGTTGACAGACTATTCTTTGTCCAAGGAGGTATTATGCGAAGCGAGTTTGATGAATTGTATAACGCTCTGTTTTCAAATGCCGACTTATATATAAGTGCAGTAAAGGCTTTGGCTGCACATCATGATGGCATGTCACGTGAAGAAATATCCAAGACCATTGGAATCACCGGTGGCACTCTTACCCGCGTGCTGACCAATCTTGAAAGATGTGACTTCATCTCCCGAAATCAGAATTTTGGTCATAAGGCGAAAGATACAATCTATCGTTTGGTGGATTTCTATACTTTGTTTTATTACAAGTTTATCTTGCAGGATATTTCAGGCGACGAACACTGGTGGAGTCATAATTTTGAGTCACGCCAAATCTCTACATGGCAGGGACTTACATTTGAAATAGTGTGTCTTATGCACACAGACTGCATAAAACGTGCCTTGGGCATTTCGGGGATGGCAACAGAAGTGTCTTCATGGCGCAAGGCTGCAAGTGAAGACCAGAAAGGAGGACAGATTGATTTAGTCATAAAACGCGCTGATCGCATCATTCATCTGTGCGAGATGAAATTCAGTAAATCTGAATACCGCATTACGGAGGCATACGAACAGTTATTAAGGCAACGATTGGAACTCTTCCAGAGTTCTACCAAAACAAAGTTCTCATTGGTCATCACCTTTGTTACCACCTATGGTGTAGCAGATGGCGCACATCATAGTTTGGTACATAGCGAAGTTACAATGGAGCAACTTTTCAAATAAGAAATAACCTTTCATGGTTTTCCTAAGAACCAAACCTGCCAAGCCATTATTATGGGCGGGGGGGTTGCAAAAAAGAAAACCCGCAACAAGAATTTGGGTTGCAGCCCCCCCCGGGGGTGACAGCCCCGGGTTGAGGATGAGCACCGACACACGGG
>UQCW01000048.1 GCA_900539625.1 uncultured Prevotella sp. | reverse complement strand
GCCTCCTTGGGGTTCCACATTAGACAATGTGTTCATTTCTTACGTTCTGGAAAAACAGGCAACGGACGTGTCGTCCGGTTTTCTCGCCAGTGTTCTTTCATATTGTGTGATGTTTTCCCCGGATGGTTTTTTCATGCTTAAGTTCTTATCGTTTTAAGCTCTGACATCCGGAGGTGTTTTTTCACCACCACCATTAAACTATCATTAATCCGATTTACACATATTGCAATGTCGGCTTTAATAGTCTGCCGCAAAGATATGAAATTTTCTTGGCAAACAAGGATTATTCCCTGTTTTTCTATAAGATTTTTTTGACGGCGGGAAAAGCACGGATAATCCAAGGGCATGAGCCGCCCACGGGAATTTCTTTGTCCGCATCGAATACTGGCGTTTTACTAAGGGTGTATGAAAACACAAAAAAAGCGTGAACCTTTCGTTGTCGTTCCACCTTCGAGGCTCTCGCATTTGCCCTGTACCGTCGAACGAACAACGAACAGAGCCCACGCCGATATGATATACCATCTGATGCTACCCAGAAACGAAGAGACATGTCATGGCACGCACTAAAAAGTGCTGCCATGACATTACTCATCTAAACTGGGTAGGCGAATAACCACATCACCTGGGCATCTATCGCTGCCTTGTCTTGATGGTACATGAAACTTGCGAGATTTCGAAGATCAAGAACAAGCGTTGATAAACGCCTTAATATATGTCGATCTCCTGTTTCCCACCCATACCCCACTTCTGCTTCGGTCCGAAGAACTGACCTTTGACTTCTGCTCGGCGTAGGCTCAAATTAACCTTTGTTCTTAAAACGCTCCATCTGGAGGCGCTCCCAAACAAAAGATTAATTCAGGAAATCAATTGCAAAAGTAGTGAAAAGTTTAGATGAGGGAAGCTTCTCAATATAAATATTCTGTCGTTTTACATTGTTTAACAAAACCATGCGTTTACATTTTTCGAGTGCGCTGGCAAAGGTGGGGGCTGCCATCGGCTTATGCTTCAAAGTCAACTCGTGTTGGGTGTGATTCCTTTTTTATCCATAGGGCGGGTTTGCTTTTGGAGGGCGCACAAACTGGCGGACGGATTTTCCGTAACGCACCTTGAAACGCCTCTTTTACTGGTGAAACGTTTTTGTTTTCTTATCTCTCTATGAACAAAACGTCTGGAAAGTAACCCACGTTTCCAGGAAATCAACAAGAATGTGGCTGGCAATTGGTGAAAGGGGCCTTGAAAGTCTGCATCTATTGTTGCCGTTTCATGGTCTATTTCTCTCAGCGAACGCGGGAGCAGACGCAAGCGCGTCTGGGGGCAGAGGCGGATGCGTCTGGGGGCAGAGGCGGTCGTGTCTGGGAGCAGAGGCGGATACAGACGGGGCGAAGTTCGCTGACAAGTTGGGAATTTGTGTTTACGAGGCATCGGGGGGATGCCCGCTGCGAGTCTGGTTTGAGTTGCATCAAGCCTGTCGGCCCCGTTTGGCAAGCGAATCCAGATTGACAGACGGCGCGGAAACAAGTAGGAGCCGCCTCACCGCAGATGCGGCGAAGCGGCTCCTATAATATAAGTAAGTCGGTGGGCAAAATTAATTTATACCGAATTGTCGTATTATTTCGTTCCTATAGTTTGCCGCCCTCCCCTCTCAGAAATCGTAGCACAGCCGGGCACAGACCACGAAGAAATCGCCGTCGGCATTCGTGACGTATTGGCAGCAGGGTTGCACGTCCAAAGAGCGGGTGAGCTGGCGCCGCCACGTCATTTCAACGGAGTACTCGCGGCCCTGTTGGAAAAGGGCATACTGCCCGGAGAGGCCACACGCATTGCGGCTGTCTTGATAAACGCAGCCCACTTCACCATAGCGGCGGCAAGCGTTTGAGTGACAGGTGTTTTCAGAATACTGCGCCATAACGGAAATGCTTTTTTCTTCGGCTTTCCACAGGGGTTGCTCACCATAGGCCCACCAGGCGCAACTTGTTTCTGCCGCTGGAGATTCCGTCAGCAATTCGCCTTCTTCGTCAACGGCAAACTGCCGACTGTGGACGGCTACGCCTGCGAAGTAATGCCCGTCGCGGTGGGAATATTCCAATTGCGAGATGTTGAAAACGCCGTCTTTTTTCGGACGCACAAGAAAAGGATTGTCGTGGTAGCGCCAACCGTTGTAGCCCACACCATTATATAAGGAGTTCCTGAAGGTCCATCCGTTTCGGCTTACATCAAAATAAACCGTCAAGCCAGAGAAGGGATAATTGGCAATGGGATAGCTGGCGGCGATGGTTGGAAAGATGCCACACGAACTGTTGACGAAGAACGACGTGGCATCCGACGTGAAGAAATCTTCGTTGACGTTGCGCACACCGAGAAAGACATTGGCATTCTCCCAGGCGTGGCGATAGCCCAACACGGCCAAGGCCGCCACATTGTTGTCGGCTTCGATGTTGGAAAAGGCCTGCCAGTCTGTCCCGATTCCCTCTTTGGCTTTGGCCATGTGGAGCGTTGCCGCTTCAAGATAGTCGGTTCCGCTTTTTATCGGCAGATTCAAATCAAGCCTCAACAGGTTGAGCCAATTGGTTTTCTTGTGTGTGTTCCACTGCCATTCGGCGGTGTAACTGCCGCTGAAACATTGGGAGAAACAAGGCAGAGCAAAGAGACTGCCGGCCAGAAGGCAAAGGCAGAGGAGGGATTTTCGGATATTCATTGGTTTCATGAAACGATTTATCTTAAGTAGGCTACTTATTAGTATTAACATTAGAGCGACGGGCAATTCACTGGCTCGCACAGCAAAGCTAACAAGTTTTTGCGGCACTGACAAGAGAAAGGCAACGATAAGTGGAACATAATCTTGGGGTTTCGGGCAAATCCGTTGGGCGAAATCTCGGATATTCCACATATTTTGCGTAAGTTTGCACTTTAAGTAGGTAATCAAAATTATTTATGAAATACTCCTTTGTCATCCCCGTATTCAACCGCCCCGATGAAGTGGACGAACTGCTTGAGAGCCTGACGAAACAATCGCTTCAGGATTTCGAAGTTCTCATCGTGGAAGATGGTTCATCGCAGCCCTGCCAAGAGGTGGCAGAGCGCTATGCCGATGCGCTCAATGTGCGCTATTTCATGAAAGAGAACTCGGGGCCCGGCGGCTCGCGCAATTATGGCGTGGAACGGGCGAAGGGCGAGTATGTCATCATTCTCGACAGCGACGTGGTGCTGCCGGAGGGCTATCTCCAGGCGGTTGACGCGGAACTCAACGCCGCGCCCTGCGATGCTTTTGGAGGCCCCGACCGCGCCCATGAGTCGTTCACGCCCATGCAGAAAGCCATCAACTACGCCATGACGTCTTTCTTCACCACCGGTGGCATCCGTGGCGGAAAGAAGAAGATGGACAAGTTTTATCCGCGCTCGTTCAATATGGGGGTGCGCCGAACGGTCTATGCCGCACTCAATGGTTTCAGCAACATGCGCTTTGGCGAAGACATCGATTTCTCCACGCGCATTTTTGAGCAAGGCTATGCCTGCCGCCTCTTTCCAGAGGCCTGGGTTTGGCACAAGCGCCGCACCGACCTTCGAAAGTTTTTCAAGCAAGTACACAACTCGGGCATCGCCCGCATCAACCTCACCAAGCGCCATCCTGGCACGCTCAAACTCGTGCATGCCTTGCCTGCCGTTTTTGCCGCCGGCTGCGCCCTGCTGGTGGTGCTGACCGCCGTGGCCGCCGCCCTTGGTTGCCCCCATTGGTGGGTATGTCTCACGCCGTTTGTGCTTTTTGCCCTCATCATCTGTGCCGACGCCACCCGCACGGCCCGCAGTCTGGGCGTTGGTCTTCGCGCCGTGGCCGCCGCTTATGTGCAGTTGCTTGGCTATGGCACTGGATTCATCCGCGCTTTCTATCGCCGCTGTGTGCTCGGCAAGGGCGAATTTGAAGCTTTCAAAAAGAATTTCTACAAATAAGGAAGGTTACAAACGTCATGGCCGACAACGATCACACCATCATCCAAGACCTCAAAGCCGACGAGCGCCCAAGAGAGCGCCTCATCAAGCATGGTCCTTCAGCCCTGCGCAATGCCGAACTACTGGCCATCCTCATCGGGTCGGGGTCGACAACGGAGAATGCCGTTAGTCTCATGGAGCGCCTGCTCGTTGACCATCGCAACAGTCTGGGCGACGTGGGCAAGATGACGCTCGAGCAGCTCTGCCGCTACAAAGGCATCGGCGAAGCGAAGGCGGTGTCGATTCTTGCAGCCTGCGAACTGGGCAAACGGCGGCAGGAAGAGCACGTGGAGGAACGTCCCAGCGCACAATCGTCGGAAGACATTTACCGCTACTTCCTCAACAAGCTCCGCGACAATCCCGTTGAGGAATGCCACGTGTTGCTAATGAACCACAACCTACGAATCATCGGCAGTGTCTGTGTCAGTCGCGGCGGCATCACGGGAACTGTGGTCGACGTGCGGCTCGTTCTCCGCGAGGCCATCCTCGCCAACGCCACGTCCATTGCGCTCTGCCACAACCATCCTTCTGGCAGTTCCAAGCCCAGCCGGGAAGACGACCGCCTGACGCAAAGGGTGAAGGAAGCGGCGAAAGCCATGGACATACGCTTCATTGACCATATCGTCCTCGCTGACGGCAGCTATTACAGCTACAACGATGAGGGCCGGCTCTGACCACTCTGACACACCTAAGTAATGGTGAAAGAATAAATCGTTGAACAAAAAGACAGGGCATAAGTTATAAATCCCTACCCCACAAAATTGGTCAAGTTATTTTTTCACCATTACTAAACCTCAAGCCAACATATATCCCAACATGACATCAGAAGAAAAATTGAAATTGGAAGAAAGGGTTGTTGAAATTCTCAAAACGGTTTACGACCCAGAAATACCCGTTGACATCTATAACCTCGGCCTCATCTACCGCATCGAACTCCACGATGATGGGACGCTCGACGTTGACATGACGCTTACTGCCCCAAACTGTCCGGCAGCCGACTTCATTGTTGAAGACGTGCGCATCAAGCTCGATGGCATCACTGGCATAAAGGAAGCCCACGTCAACCTCGTCTTTGAGCCTGAATGGGACAAGGACATGATGAGCGAAGAGGCCAAACTCGAATTGGGGTTTATGTAAGTAAAGCCATTACTAACCCAAAAGCTTTCTGCCAATCTTTTTCATCTTACGACAATACGCTTTCAGCCCAATGAAAAATATCTATTTCCTCTCCGACGCCCACTTGGGCAGTTTGGCCATTCCACACGCCCGAACTCAAGAGCGCCGCTTGGTCAATTTTCTCGACAGCATCAAGCATAAGGCGGATGCCATTTATCTCTTGGGCGACATTTTCGACTTCTGGCACGAATATAAATACGTCGTCCCGAAGGGCTACACGCGCCTACTTGGAAAAATCAGCGAACTGACTGACATGGGCGTGGAGGTGCATTTCTTCACGGGCAACCACGATCTCTGGGTGCACGATTATTTTGAAAAGGAATGCGGCATGACCATCCACCGCCAAAGCACCACACTGGAAATCTATGGTAAGGTGTTTTATCTGGCACACGGCGACGGCCTCGGGTCGACCGACCGTTCGTTTCGCTTCCTCCGCTCCGTGTTCCACAACGCCACCTGCCAGCGTCTCTTCGCCGCCTTGCACCCACGATGGGGCATGGCTTTTGGACTGGAATGGGCACGACGCAGCAGAATGAAGCGCGTGGACGGTAAGGAACCAGAATACCAAGGAGAAGACAACGAGGAACTCATCCGATTTGCCAAAGACTATCTCTCCACACACCCCGACATCAACTATTTCATCTTCGGACACCGCCACATTGAGCTCGACCTCATGCTCTCGCGCACCACGCGGGCCATCATCCTCGGCGACTGGATAACGGAATTTTCCTATGCTGTGTTCGACGGCGAGCACATGTTGCTGGAAGAATTTGTGGAAGGAGAGACACAGCCCTGACCTATGGTCTGGCCCCTTTTCCTGTACCCCTTAACGCCATTCGTCATCCCAATAATTCACCCATACCAATATCGACACCACAATGGACGATTTTTTCTTGAGCGCCCATCACATCGTGAAGCGCTTTGCCAACCACACGGCACTCAATGACGTGAGCATTGACGTGCCCCGCGGAAAGGTTTTCGGTCTGCTGGGCCCTAACGGGGCAGGCAAGACAACGCTCATCCGCATCATCAACCGCATTACCGCCCCCGACAGCGGCGAGGTCATCTTCGACGGCCATCCCTTCTCTGCCAACGATGTGGCACGCATCGGCTATCTGCCTGAAGAGCGCGGCCTCTACAAAAAAATGAAGGTTGGCGAACAAGCCGTTTATCTGGCCATGCTCAAAGGACTGAGCCGCGCGGAAGCCACAAAACGCCTGCACGACTGGTTTAAGCGTCTGGACATCATGGCCTGGTGGAACAAAAAACTGGAAGAACTCTCGAAGGGTATGCAGCAGAAGGTGCAGTTTGTCATCACCGTACTCCATCAGCCGCAACTCGTGATTCTTGACGAACCCTTTTCGGGCTTCGACCCCGTGAACGCCGAGATTCTCAAGCGTGAGATACTGCGCCTGCGCGACGAAGGTGCCACCATCATTTTCTCCACCCACAACATGTCGTCCGTTGAAGACATCTGCGACAACATCGCGCTCATCAACAAGTCGCAAGTGGCCCTGAGTGGCAAAGTCGACGAGGTGCGCGAGCGCTATCGCAGCGGCATCTTCGAGGTGAAGGCCACAAGCGGTAGCCTTGATGGGATGTCGCCGCTCTTTGAAGTCAACAACGTGCAGACGGTGGGCGGACTGACCACGTACAAACTCACAAAAGCCTCTGGCGTCAGCAACGGTCAACTCGTTACCGACCTGGCCGGCCGTCTTGAAATCCGCTCTTTCTGCGAGCAGATGCCATCCATGCAGGAAATCTTCTTGAAAGTGGTGGGGGCAGAAAATCCGAAAGATGCTGCCACAACTCATGAACCTCTAAAAGCGGAATAGAAAATGAACAAGACACTGATTATCATACAGCGCGAATTTATGACGCGCGTCAAGAAGAAATCCTTCATCCTCCTCACCATCCTGATGCCCTTCATCTTCGCGGCACTCATCTTTGTGCCGCTCTGGCTCGCTTCGATTAAAGACTCCGACCAGAAGGTGGTGAAGGTGGTCGACAAAACGCAGCAATACGTGGCGCTCTTCAAAGACAACACCACGTACCACTTCGAACCGGCAGAAGCCGACAATGCCGCATTCTATGCCGACGGGACAGACGTTGAAGCGGTCATCGTTATCACGGGCAACCTCGTTGACAATCCTAAGGCCGTGAGCATCAATTCGCCGCAACCCGTTTCAAATGAGTTGCTGAGCTACACCCGCGAAGTGCTCAACAACGAAGTGCGGCGTGCCAAGCTCAAAAGCTATAACGTGCCGCAGCTCGACAAGATCATCGACGACGTGCAGAGCGACTTCGACATCAAAACCGTCATCAAAAAAGAAGACGGACACGAAAGCGCCTCCGACACCAACATCGCCATCGCGGCAGGTTTCATCTTCACGTTTCTCATCTATCTCTTTGTTATGACCTACGGCGCTGCCGTGATGCAGAGCGTGATGGAGGAGAAAACCAACCGCATCATGGAGCTCATGGTGTCGAGCGTGAAGCCCTTCCAGCTTATGATGGGCAAAATCATCGGTGTGGCGCTCGTGGGTTTCCTGCAACTCATCATCTGGGGCGTGATGTTTGCCGCCATCCTCTTCATTTGCGGTAGCATCTTCGGCACTTCGCAGGTGCCGGCCGACCCGATGCTGACGGCGCAAACGGCGGCCATGCAGCAGAGCATGCCTTCGGAAACCAGTGAGATTCTCGCCGCCATCATGAATCTGCCATTCGCCGAACTCGGCATCATGTTTGTGTTTTATTTCGTGGGCGGCTATCTGCTCTACGCCTCTTTCTTCGCAGCCGTCGGCGCCAGTGTCAACGCGCAAGAAGACAGTTCGCAGTTTGTCATGCCCGTGGTGCTCATCATGATTTTCGGCCTCTATGCCGCCATGTACAGCGCCGACAACACCAATGGTCCGCTCGCCTTTTGGGCTTCCATCTTCCCCCTCACCTCGCCCATCGTCATGATGGTGCGCATCCCCTTCGGTGTGCCCTTGTGGCAGGAAGCCCTCTCGCTCGGTGTGCTCTACGCCACCACCATCTTCTTCATCTGGCTCAGCGGTAAAATCTACCGCGTCGGCATTCTGATGTACGGCAAAAAGCCAAGCTTGAAGGAAATGGCGAAATGGATTCGGTATAAATAGCAGATACGCTGGCCCAACCGCCTGCACAATAAAGGGATGTTCTATAAATTAGTTTTAATGGAGATTCTTTATTTAGGATTGACTTGGCCGCTTTTACAGTTCTCACTCGCATCTTGCTGTATTTCAAAGACTCACATAGCTCGCTATGCTCGTCTTTGAAATACAACAATCTGCTTCGCGATAAATGTAAAATCGGCTCAAGCTAATTTATAGAACACCCCTAAATTGAACACCCATAAAATGCCTGTCTGAATCCCTCGTCGGCTTCAGGCAGGCATGATAAGTAGTAGTAGCATTAAACCACTTACTCCCCCCTCAAACAAACGGGTTCTCCGGGAACCACCCTTCGTTAGAAACAGATACATCTATATATGGCAAACGTAAAATCATTAGTCAAAAAACAAATTCGCCTCGACGTTGTCTTCAGCATCATTTGGGCGAGACGTAGGAATTACCTCATTTCCGTCGGCACCACCCTCATCGCCTTCTATCTGCTGATGTGTTGCGTGCCGCGCTACTATTCGGTGAAGGTGATGCTTGCCCCTGAATATGAAACGCCCTCTGTCGGCGGCGGACTGTCGAGCCTCGCCTCCATGGCCAACATCAATTTGGGAAGCCTTGGCGGCTCCAACGATGCCATCACCCCTACCATCTATCCCGACCTCATGAAGAGCACGGACTTCATCGTGCCGCTCTTCGACGTGAAAGTCACCACCAGCGACGGCAAATTCTCTGGTCCTTACAGCACCTATCTCAAAGAGGCTTGCAAAGCCCCTTGGTGGGATATGGCCATGATGTATGTGGGAAGTCTGATTTCATCGAAAGACGAGGAAGGCGGCACGGACAAGGCCCAGCGCATCGACCCGTTCCACCTCACGAAAAAGCAAAAGGAAATGGCCGACGCCATCTCGTCGGGCATCGCCTGCACCGTTGACAAGAAAACGGACGTCATCTCCATCACCACAACGGCGCAAGACCCACTGGTGGCGGCGCAGCTTGCTGACACCATCCGCGAACGCCTGCAGGATTTCATCACAGAATATCGTACGCACAAAGCACGCATCGAGCTCAACCACATGCACGAGATTGTCAACAACGCTTATCTCAACTACATGAAGAAGCAGAAGGAATATGCCGACTATTGCGATTCCCACCAAGACCTCGTGTTGGAAGCTTACAAGGCCAAAGCTGAAAACTTGGAAAACGAACTCCAGTTGGCCTTCAATGCCTATAGCGGTGCGAAGACACAGGAAACGATTGCCCAAGCAAAGGTGCTTTCAAAGACACCAGCCTTCACCACACTGCAAAATGCCACCGTCCCCCTGCGCCCTGCCGGCCCGAAGCGCATGATGTTTGCCATCGTCATGGCCATGCTCTGCTTCTTGGTGCAAACCGTCTACTTCATTGCGAAGGATGTCAAGAAGATGGAGGTGAACAACGAAGCGTGAGACGCTGGATGCTTCGGCATCCCGATGCTTGGCGCTAATCCAAGAATGGAACCCATTCCCAATTCTTCCAACATAGACAGGAGGCCGCAAAAATCGGGACAGGCTCTGAAACACGCCCTTTTCCCTTTCGGCTTCCCATTTAACTAAGACTCCGACATGATATTCTTCGGCCTATTGCTTCTGCTGTTTGCCGCCACAAGTGCCCTGTGCTTTTTCGACGGCGAAAAGACGCGCACCGTTTGGTGTACCTTCGCAGCCGTTGCAACCCTGCTGTTCCTGCTCGCCGCTTTCCGCCCCATTGGCCTCGACCAAGACTCCGAAAACTACGTGCAATATTATTATGGCAACACTGAACAGATTCTGGAATTTACCTTCACCGCCATCTCTGCCCTTGTGAGTTTCTTCGCCGACAGTCCGCGCGGCATGTTTGTGGTCTACGCTCTGCTCGGCATTCTCCTGCACACCTGGGCCGTCACGCGCAGCACACCATTCTGGCTCTTGGCATTGGTGGTCTGGATGGGCAATTTCTACCTTTATCAGGAAGTCACCCAAATCCGCGTTGCCGTGGCCGTCGGTCTCTTCCTCGTTGGGCTCAGCTACCTCGCGAAAGGCGAGAAACGCACCTATCTGCTCTTTAGTCTGGCCGCCGCCTGTTTCCACTATAGTGCCTTCGTGCTGCCCCTGCTCACCTTTTTCGGAAGCCGTCCCCTCACGCTGCGCGGCCGCCTCGTCATCGGCGCAATTCCCCTGTTGGGCTATCTGCTCTTCTTCGGCGGATTCGACCCCATTGCTTCCCTGCCCATCCCATGGATTCAGGAAAAGCTTTGGATTTATGAACGACTGCGCGACAGCGGCATGGCGGGCGACGCCATCAACGTGTTCAACATCGTCTACGTCATGCGCCTCCTCGTTTTCTATCTCCTTCTCTGGAAATACGACGTCATTAAAGAGCAGGCGCCCAACCTCTCGCTGCTTCTGAAGGTGTTTGCCATCTCCTATTTCTGCTTCACCGCCCTCGGTGCGCTGCCAGTTATGGCATTCCGCTATGCAGAGCTCTTCGGCGTGGTGGAAATCGTGATGGTGCCCTACCTTGCGCTGACCATGAAGCCCGAAGCCTTCGGCAAATCCTTGGTCATCGTCTTCGCCTTCGGCTGCATGATGCTTAACGTATTCTATAACGAACTTCTTAAACTCTCATGACAAATACAGAACAAACGCCACACGTGGCCATCCTCATGGCCACCTACAACGGCTCAAAATACCTGCCACACCAGATAGACTCCATTCTGAAACAGCATTACACCAACTGGACGCTGTACGTGCAGGACGACCTCTCCACCGACAACACGCCCGAAATTCTCGCCGACTATGCAAAGCGCGATGCCCGTATCAAGGTGGTCGACAACCAGGAAAAACTGGGAGCGAAACGAAACTTCATGACGCTCATGGAGAAGGTGGAGGCCGACTATTATATGTTCTCCGACCAAGACGATGAATGGCTGCCTGAAAAGATTCTCGTCACCATGAAGAAGATGATGGAGGAGGAAAACGAAGCGCCGGAGAAGCCAGTCATCGTCCACACGGATCTGCTCGTGGTCGATTCCGACCTGAAAGAGATTGCGCCCTCGCTTTGGGAGATGTTCCGCATCTCGCCCCGCATCCTCTGCAACCTCGACATGCTCGGCGGCCACTGTCTCGTGACGGGATGCACGATGATGTTCAACAAAGCCGTGAGAGACCTCTCCATCCCGATGCCGGAAGCGGCCATTATGCACGACGTGTGGATGGCCCTGGTCACGTTTAAAAACGGCGGCCGCATCGGATATGTGGAAGAACCCACCATCCTCTATCGCCAACACGGCAGCAACACGCTCGGTGCCATTGATTTCCGAACGAACTATGTCATCAACAAAATCCGCTCCCTCGGACACACGCTGGCCGACGGATGGCGCTACTACCGCATGCTACGCTGCGTGGACTACGGCTCTATCTTCAAATTCTACCGCCATAAGTGGATTTACTATAAAGCATACAACAAGGAACTCTCAGAGAAAAACAAATATTCGAAATGATATCCGTTTGCATCGCCTCATACAACGGCGCCCGCTACATACGTGAGCAGATTGAAAGCATCGTCGCCCAATTGGATGACAACGATGAAATCATCGTCTGCGACGACCATTCCGCTGACGACACGGTCGCGATTGTCAAAAGCCTTCCGTATCAGCAAATCCGCCTGGTTGAAAATGAGAAGAACCTGGGATATACAGGGAATTTCGAGCACTGCATCGCCCTGGCACGCGGAGAATATATCTTCCTCTGCGACCAAGACGACATCTGGAAGCCCAACAAGGTGGCCCTCTGTCTGAAGGCCCTGGAGAAGGCCGACTTCGTGGTGACGGACGCCGTCATCACCGATGCCGAAGGCCGCGAAACCCACGCTTCGTTCTTTAAGGAACGCGGCATCCACCGCTCTTGGCTGGGCAACATCGTCAAATTCGGTTTTCTGGGCTGCCTCTTCGCCTTCAAGAGCAGCGTGCGCGACAAAGCCCTGCCTTTTCCGAAACGGCGCAACCTCTGCACGCACGACAACTGGCTCTTCCTCGTTGGCAAAACGTTCTTCAAAGTGGCCGTGCTCGACACCCCACTCGTTTGCTACCGCCGCCACGGCGGCAACGCCTCCTTTGGCAGCGAATATGCCGGAACGCCGCTCTCCTTCAAGATACGCTATCGCCTGTATCTGATTGCGCAACTGCTCAAACGCTGCTTTTAAGGGGTGTTCTATAAATTAGCTTGAGCCGATTTTACATTTATCGCGAAGCAGATTGTTGTATTTCAAAGACGAGCATAGCGAGCTATGTGAGTCTTTGAAATACAGCAAAATGCGAGTGAGAACTGTAAAAGCGGCCAAGTCAATTCTAAATAAAGTATCTCCTTTAAAACTAATTTATAGAACATCCCTTAAGCAATAGTAAGTAGCAGGGAAGCTGCAGGCAATATCTTCCCACTTATTGTCACCTACTTATCATACACAGCACACATGATGACAGACCTAACGACATACCTCCCCATCACCGACCCCACGTGGATATTCTTCATCGTGCTCAGCATCATCCTCTTTGCGCCGATGCTCCTTGAACGTCTGAAGATACCCTCAATCGTTGGCATGATTGCGGCCGGCATTCTCATCGGCCCCCACGGTTTTCATCTGCTCGAACGCGACAGCAGTTTCGAGCTTTTCGGCAAGGTGGGACTCTACTACATCATGTTTCTCGCCTCACTCGAGATGAACATGCAGGACGTGCAGAAAATCAAGATGCGCGCCCTCGTCCTTGGTCTGCTTAGTTTTGGCCTGCCGATAACACTTGGCTTCGTGGCCAACCATAGTTTACTGGGCTACGGCATCGCCGCCTCCGTGCTCATGGCCGCCATGTATGCTTCCCACACCCTCATTGCCTACCCCATCGTTCTCCGCTATGGTCTGTCGCGGCGCATGAGTGTAAGCATAGCCGTTGGCGGCACCATCGTTGCCGACACCCTGACGCTCCTTGTCCTTGCCGTTGTCGGCGGCACATTCAAAGGGGAAGCCTCTGGGCTTTTCTGGGTATGGTTGCTGGTGAAGGTCGTGGTGTTGAGCGGCCTGATTGTCGCAGGCTTCCCAGCCCTCGCCCGCTGGTTTTTCCGCCGCTACGACGAAGGCGTCGTGCAATACATTTTCGTGCTCGCCCTTGTCTTTCTCGGTGCCGGTCTGATGGAATTTGTGGGCATGGAAGGCATCCTCGGTGCCTTCTTAGTGGGCATTGTGCTCAACCGCACCATTCCGCCGTCGTCGCCTCTGATGAACCACCTCGAATTTGTGGGCAACGCCCTCTTCATCCCCTATTTTCTGATTGGTGTCGGCATGTTACTCAACGTTCAGGCATTCGTTGAAAGTTCCAACGTATTCCTGATTGCCTTGGTGATGATTGTCGTTGGAACGGGCAGCAAATGGCTCGCCTCTTTCTTCACGCAGAAAATCTATCGCCTGCCCGCTTCAGAACGCGCCTTGATGTTCGGCCTGACCAACTCCCGCGCAGCTGCCACCCTGGCGGTGGTGCTCGTTGGCTACCAAATCATCCTGCCCGACGGCCAGCACCTTTTGGGCGAAGACGTGCTCAACGGAACCATGATGTTCATTCTCGTCACCTGCGTAATCAGTTCGTTCACAACGGAAAATATCGCGCGGAAAATCGCTGAAAGCGGCAAGCCCGATGTGGCCATGCCGGTTGTAGCCAGCGACCGCCTACTCATCGCCCTCTCCAACCCCGACAACGTCAGTCCGCTGGTCAATCTGGCCCTCATGTTGCGCACTCCAGGAGCGCCTTCGCCGCTCACCGCGCTCAACGTGGTACTTGAAGACGACCCCGACGCGCGTGAGAGTGGACTGAAACAATTGGAACAAGCCGTCAAGATTGCCGCTGCCGCCAACGTGAAACTCGTCACGCGCAGCCGATGGTCGGTCAACGTGGTCAGCGGCATTTCCCACACCATCAAGGAAAACGACATATCAGACCTCCTCATCGGTCTTCACCAGAAAACGCGCCTCTCTGAGAGTTTCTACGGAAAGCTCACCAACGACTTGGTGGCCGCCGTGGAGCAACACGTGTTTGTTTATCGTCCTGTCATACCTCTCAACACCGTGATGCGCCTCCACCTGGTTGTGCCGCGCAAAGCGGAATTTGAGCCGGGCTTTGCCGCCTGGGCCAAGCGCGTAGCCCTTCTCGCCACGCAGCTGAGCTGCAGCGTGGAGACTTACAGCGGACGTGGCACTCTGGAAGCGTTGCAGCAGACGTGGGACCGCCAACACTTCAACGTGCGTGCCGAACGCCATGTCTATAACGAATGGCACAATTTCATCTCCATCGCCCACAACGCCAAGGAAGCCCACATGGTGATCTTCGTTGTTTCGCGTCGCGGAACGCTCTCTTACCACCATTATATGGAACACCTTCCCGACCAGCTGGAACGCTATTTCTCTTCCCACAACACGCTGCTCCTCTTCCCAGCCCAACCAGCTTCTGTCGCTGGTTCTGCTTCCATGCGCGGTGGCGTGCCGATGAAGGTGAGATGAGAGAGTTTGAATAAGTAGGTGTCAATATTAGTTTTATAATATATGCCAAGAACATTTCAAATGTAAAAGTAATTCTGACCACCTACTTAACATTATATACCGCCAAACTCCTTCCCCACCCTATCAATAAACCATTAATCCCCCCTCCATGTCCTCCCCCTTCCTCGTCGATGTCGTCCTACCCCTCGCCCTGCCTGGTGCATTCACCTATGCCCTGCCGGAAAACCTGGCAGGCAAGGTCACTGTGGGCAGCCGTGTGGTAGTGCCGCTCGGCAAGCGCAAACAATACACCGCCATCGTTGTGCGTTGTCCCGGCACCCCTGCCGCCGCGGGCATACAGATAAAGGAAATTCTGGAAGTGGTGGACGAAGCGCCGCTTCTGCTCCCTGCGCAACTCGAAATGTGGCGTTGGATGGCCCATTATTATATGTGTACGCCAGGCGAGGTGATGAAGGCCGCCCTGCCCTCCGGACTCAAACTTGAGAGCGAAGCGTTTGTGGTGCTTCCGAAAGACCGCGTCGCAGACGACGAGGCCGACGAGACAGACGATGAAGAAGGCGTTGCCAACAATCCCGCCCATCCTCCCGTCATCGGTTCGGCTTCCTTGGGCGCTGAGCAACAAATCTTCTGTGCGCTCGCCGACCATAAGCCGCAGAGCATCGAGCAATTGCAGAAGACGCTGACAGGCGTGAAGGGCGTGTTGCCAGCCTTGCGCCGCCTCATCGAAAGCGGCGAGATAATGGTGCAGGAAAGACTCAGCCAGGGATTTGTGGCCAAGAAGGAAACGCATGTGCGCCTTGCTGAAAAATACCGCGACAACGAAACGGCGCAGCATTTCCTGCTTGACTCCCTGCGCCGCTCTGAGCGACAGAAGGAAGTGGTGATGACGCTGATTGAGAAGGCCGACTGCCTGCGCAGCGAACTGAATGCCCGCATTCCGGGAGCGGCAGCGGCACTGGCGGGACTGAAGAAGAAGGGGGTCGTCGAACTGCTGGATGTGGTGGCCGACCGATTGAAAACGGTGGAGGCCGACCCCGACAAAACGCCTTCCACGCTCTCGAAATCACAGAGCGCAGCACTGGCCGATATCAACGCGGCGTTTGAAAAACACGACGTGTGCCTGCTTCATGGTGTCACGTCGAGCGGAAAGACGGAGGTGTACACGGAACTCATCAACCACACTCTGGCCGCAGGGAAGCAGGTGCTATATCTCGTCCCTGAAATCGCCCTCACCACCCAACTGACGGAACGCCTCGGGCGCGTGTTCGGCGAGAAGATGGGCGTTTACCATTCAAAATTCCCCGACGCTGAGCGCGTGGAGATGTGGCACCGCCAACTCTCGCCCCGTGCCTTCCCGCTCATAGTTGGCGTGCGCTCTTCCCTGTTTCTGCCTTTCCAGAATCTCGGACTGGTCATCGTTGACGAGGAACACGAAACGAGCTATAAGCAGCAAGATCCGGCACCGCGCTACAATGCCCGCGACACGGCCATCGTCTTAGCACAGAAATGCGGCGGCGCGAAGGTGTTGCTCGGAACGGCCACACCTGCGCTCGAAACTTACTTCAACGCGACACGCAGCCACAAATACGGACTTTCAACGCTCACGGAGCGCTTCGGCGGGGTGAACATGCCGGAAATCGTGGTGGAGGACGTGAAGGAACTGCGCCGCAAAAAACTCATGAAAACGGCGCTCTCGCCGCGCCTCATCGAGGAGGTGAGAGCGGCCATCGACAGCGGTGAACAGGCCATTCTCTTTCTCAACCGACGGGGCTACGCTCCCGTGCTCGAATGCCGTTCCTGCGGATGGACGCCGCGCTGCCAGGCCTGCGACGTGCCGCTCACATTCCATCAAAAGAGCCACCGCTTGGTTTGCCACTACTGCGGCGCGAGCCACGACATTCCACGCCAATGCCCCAACTGCGGCGACACGGACTTGCGCGACATTGGATACGGCACGGAGCGCATTGAAGAAACCGTGGCGCAACTGTTCCCAGCGGCACACATCGCTCGCATGGACCTCGACACGACGCAGACGCGCTCGGCCTACGAACACATCATTCGCGACTTCCAGACGGGCAAGACCAACTTGCTCGTGGGCACGCAGATGGTGACGAAGGGACTGGACTTCGAGCATGTGCGCGTCGTGGGCATCATCAATGCCGACCAGATGCTCAACCAGCCCAACTTCCGCGCCTTTGAGCGTGCCTTCCAGATGATGTCGCAGGTGGCGGGACGCGCAGGGCGCCGCGACAAACGCGGACTGGTGGTGCTGCAAACGCGACAGCCCGACTTGGGCGTGGTGAAGCAGGTGGTGGAGAATGACTACGAAACGCTCTTCAAGCAGCAGATTGTTGAGCGCGAACAATTTCTCTACCCGCCTTTCGTGCGCATTATCGACATCTATCTCAAACACCGCAACGAAGACATCTGCTCGCACGCCGCCGATTCGCTGGCCTACATGCTCCGCCCTTATTTCGGCGACATGCTCTTGGGCCCCGACCGCCCTTCTGTCGGGCGCGTGCAGTATTTCCACATCCGCAAACTCATGCTGAAAATAAAAACGGGCACCTCTGCCTCGCAGCTGCGCCAGTTGCTTCTCTCAGCCCGCAACGGACTCCTGCAACAGCCGGCCTACAAAAGCGTGAACATCTATTTCGATGTCGACCCGATGTAATCTTTCCCCGAAACGCCCTCCGCGTAGCCCCCTTAGATTTGCAGGCTACGCAGAGGGCGTTTTTTATTGGCACTCTAATGGCGCTTTATTTCGCGCCGCCCGCCCACTTTTTCCCAACGTTCTTGCCACGGTGCGAAAAAACATTCGTATCTTTGCAGCTAAAGAACTGATTATAAGCAAATAGGTTGTAACGTCCAATTGCATTATACAGGATACAGGACATCCCTTCAGTCATCAAACAAACCATTTCATACTTATCATTTATGAGCAAAACAAACCTATCCCACCGCGTGAAACAAACGCTCTTGTTGCTTTGCCTGATGTGTTCGGCGTTCGGCCTGAAAGCCGCCGTCGTGACGCCAGAAGCCAACAAGACGTATTTAATCGTGAACAAGCAAACGGGCTGCGTGTTGAGCAACGGCAACTCCACCAACACGGATTCGCCCATCTATTGTCTCACACGCGAAGAAAACAACTACGGCCAGCGTTGGACAATGGAACTTGTCAGCGACAACGTGTATGCCTTCCGCAACGAACTTTCCCGAATGGGCATTGACGCTGCGCTCAACGGCATCAGCGCTGGCAAAACGCCGTTGCAATACACGTTCGATAAGACAAACACCAACCAACAGTGCCACCTGATGAGCGTGGACGGAGAAGAGGGGGTGTTCCAACTGGCCTACCTCTATAAAGGACAGACTTACTATATGAGCCTCTCCGAAGAGACGTTCTACACCAAAACGGTCATGACCACCGACCAGACCGACCAATACACCTACTTCACCCTCGAAGAGACGCAGCCGGCACCGGAACCCGTGAAAAACGACTGGGAGAACGAAGAGGTGTTTGCCGTTGGCAAAGAACCAGGACATGCCACTTACATGCCCTACGAATCGACCGAAGCACTCCGCGCCGATGCCGAACGCTATGCCAAACCGTGGCTCGACCCCGTGAGCCAACGCGTGATGAGCCTCAACGGTGTTTGGAAACTGAAATGGGTGCAGAGCGTGGAGAACCGCCCAGGCGAAGAGGATTTCTACGGAGACAAGGTGGATGCCTCGCAATGGGACACCATCTCGGTGCCTTCCTGCCTGGAGATGAAGGGATATGGCGACCCGCTCTACATCAACGTGGAATATGCCTTCCAAGACAACCCGCCCTACATCCGGATGAAAAACGGGCTCTACAACTCTGTCGGCTCTTACCGCCGCGACTTCACCCTGCCTGCAGGCTGGAAGGGGGAACGCATTTTCCTCCACTTCGACGGCATCTATGGTGGTGCCTACATTTGGGTGAACGGCCAGAAGGTGGGATACACAGAAGGCTCGAACAACGATGCCGAATTTGACGTGACGGAATACGTGCGCGAAGGGGTGAACAACCTCAGCGTGCAGGTGATTCGCTGGACCGATGGTTCGTATCTCGAAGGACAAGACATCTTCCACATGAGCGGCATCTTCCGCGACGTCTATCTCATGGCCACGCCGCAGACTTATCTGCGCGACCACTACATCACGAGCCGCCTCTCTCCCGTCGGGAAATACCAAACGGGCACCATGACGGTGCAGCTCGCCATGTGTAACAAAACGCAGCAGGCGGCCAAGAAGCAGGTGCGCGTGCGCCTCTACAGCCCGGCGGGTGAACTCGTGGGCGAGAAAACGGCCGACTTTGCTTTCTCCGCCGACGACAAGGAGGTGGAGAAGACCGCCAAACTGACGTTTGACAACCTCACGAACCTCATGCCTTGGACGGCTGAAACGCCGAACCTCTACACCGTTGAACTCGCCCAGCTGGACGCCAACGGCAACGAAGAGGAGGCTTTTGCCACCAAATATGGTTTCCGCACCATCGAAATCAAAAACAGCCAGGTCTACATCAACGGACAGAGGGTGTTCTTCAAAGGCGTGAACACGCAAGACACGCATCCCGTTCACGGACGCTCCATCGACGTTCCGACCATGTTGCGCGACATCAAGATGATGAAGCAAGCGAACGTCAACACCGTCAGAACGAGCCACTATCCGCGACAGGCGAAAATGAACGCCATGTTTGACCACTATGGTCTCTACGTGATGGACGAGGCCGACGTGGAATGCCACTACAACTGGACACACAGCGGCAGGGGCGGCATCACTTTCCAAGACTCTTGGAAGGCGCAGTATGTCGACCGCACGGAACGCATGGTGCTTCGCGACCGCAACCACCCCTCTATCACGTTCTGGAGCCTGGGCAACGAGAGCAACAATGGTTCTAACTTCGTGGCCACCTACCAGGCCACGCACAACCTCGACCCACGCCCCATCCACTATGAAGGTTGCACCAATGCCGGACAGAGCAACACCACCGACATCTGGAGCAAGATGTATCCTTCTCTCAAAGAGGCCACCGACGCGGCCAACAACAACTGGGCGCAGCAGCCTTATTTCATGTGTGAATATGCCCACGCGATGGGCAACGCAATGGGCAATTTCCAGGAATATTGGGACATCATCGAATCGAGCCGTTACGGCATCGGCGGTTGCGTTTGGGACTGGGTGGACCAGGCCATCTATTCTGCCGACGACATCAAGGCGGGCAACTATGAAGCCAACGGTTTCTACAAATTCCGCACAGGCTACGACTGGCCGCAAGCGCCACACCAGGGCAACTTCGTCAACAACGGCATCATCGGTGCCGACCGCGGTTGGAGCGCGAAACTGACGGAGGTGAAGAAGGTTTACCAATACGTGAAGTTCAGCGACTTCAACGCCGAGAAGGCTACGGTCAAAATAACGAACGCCTATGCCTTCACCAACTTGAAGGACTATGTGCTTGCCGCCAACGTTCTGGTCAACGGCAAGAGCGTTGAAACGTCGCAGCAGCCTCTCGCAGCCATCCTGCCGGGCAAGAGCAGTGTCGTTGCGCTCACCTTGAAGGGCGGCTACGATGCCGATGCAGAAGTGCTGGTCAATCTGGAAGTGCTTCGTCCGGAAGCCACCGACTATGCCGACGCTCTCTACCCCGTCGCCGCTGAGCAGTTCACCATTCAGGAACGCCAGAAAACGCTACCAGCAGTGCAGGTGGCCGACACCGAACTGAAGCTCATCAGCGCAACGCAGGGAACGTCACGCATCGTGAAAAACGCCAACTTCCTCATCCAGTTCTCCAAAGATGGCATCATCGAGAAATGGCAGATGAAAGGCATCGACGTGGTGAAGGCCAACGGCGGTCCCGACTATGAGAACTATCGCTGGATTGAAAACGACGCACCCTATGGCGGCGACCCAGCCTACAGCGCCGACAACGGCATCAACAGCCGCTCGGCACAGCTGAAGATGGCAACCGACAGAAAGTCGGCCACCATGACGGTGAAAGCCACGGGACGCAACTGCAGCTATCTCTTCACCTACACGATTTACGCCAACGGCATTGTGGACCTCAAGGCCGACTACACGGCCAACATCTCCAACCTCCGACGCATTGGCATGCAGATGCTGATGCCGAGCGAACTCTCCAACGTGAAATATTACGCACGTGGTCCTTGGGCCAACTACATCGACCGCCACACGGGCTCTTTCCTCGGAGAATACACCACCACGGTTGCCGACATGAACGAATACTACCTGCGCCCACAAACGATGGGCAACCGTCAGGACCTCCGCAGTCTTGAAATGACGAATCCCGAAACGGGCAACGGCATACGCGTGGACGCTGAAGGAGAAGTGGCGTTCAGCACGCTTTATTGGAGCGATGTGCAACTCAAGGCCAAAAGCCACAATTGGGAACTCTCTGTTCCGCAGCGGCCTGCCGACCGCACCATCTACGCGCATTTCGACTACCGCCAGCTTGGTCTCGGCAACGGCAGCTGCGGCCCAGGCACCACCGATGCCTACAAGCTCCCCTCTTCGGGAACGTACTCCTACAAATTGCGCTTCTCGCCGGTCAGCGCCGTGCCATCGTCAATCGCTGGCGTGAACGCCACCGACAATCTGCGCATCCGCACCACCGCTACTGCCGTCACGGTGGAAGGCCCACTGGAAGCCGGCAGTTCGCTCGTGGTTTACGACCTCGGCGGTTCGGCCCTCCTGCGCCACGCCGTTTCTGGCAATGCACAGAGCGCCACACTGCCGATTGCCGACCTGCCCCACGGTGCCTACCTCCTTCAGGTGGCAACGCCCAACGGACAGCGCACGCACAAGTTTGTGAAATAAGCCCAGAAGAACTTCGTAGCGGCTTTGCGCCAACACGAAACGATTTATAAGTAGGTGTTCAAAATTAGTTTATACTATCCATGTAGGAATAAGCCAGTTTAATATTGCCTTGCCGCATTCTTT
>UQCW01000047.1 GCA_900539625.1 uncultured Prevotella sp. | reverse complement strand
TACAGGGGCAGAAGCGAGAATCGATGAGCTGCGGCGGGAGATAGGGGCAAGCCCCTATCCTGGAATATGAGCCCCTTTCAGGGGCAGCTGCGCCGCAATTGACATGCTATTTGACCAAAACGCAGATATTTTTCTGGATTTTGAACACCCTTCGTAAAGGGGGCGTTAGTAATGGTAAATACCTACTTACCATTACTTAATATTTCCCGTCGATTTTCCCGCCTTGCGTGGCGCGGAATGCCTCCATGAGTTTGAAGCATTCTTCCGCGTCGAAGTGGCGTGCTTCGGCATAAGTCTCCGCCATCCAGCGGTGCATCTGCGGCGTTGCCGGCAGGCGTTCAAAATTCTTGCATCCCGCCTGAATGTCGAGCGGTCCGACCGCCATGCGGTTGAGGTCAACCAGTTCGAGCTTGATGGTGCCGTCGGGTTGTTGTTTGAAGAGAATGTTGGCGCGTCCGTAGTCTTTGTGGGCCAGTCCGTTTTCGTGCAGTTTGGCCGTCAGCCGTCCGATGGCCCGTAGCACGTCGGCCTCATAGCTGAAATGCTGTTCAAAGAGCGCTTCGTAGCGGTGGGTGCAGTCTGATTGCAGCGTGACGAAATAACTGCGGTCAAAGCGCAGGCCGAGCACAGAGCGGATGTTATAGTAGCCAACGGGCTGCGGCGTGCCGATGCCGAGGCCCTGCAGCAGGAGGGCGTTGTCGTAAGAGCGTTTCGCTTTTGAGGCGCGGAAGATGCCGTAGACAAACTGGTTGATGAGGTGCGGACGGCGGAATGCCTTGACCACCAGTTTTCGGCCTTCAAACTCCATGATGCGCACTTCGTTGCGCCCCTTGTGGATCACCGTCCCTTCGCCGTTTGCCATGCGTTGCGGCAACGAGCGCATGAAAGGCTCCAGCGCGGCGAAATCAGGATGCAGCACGAGCGTGGAGGGGTGGGGCAGGGAAGTGTGTGAAGTGATAGATGCGATGGGCATAGCTTAGATTTTATCCAGTCCGCGTGTGTATTTCAGCCAGTAATACTTCAGCGGGTTTTTATATTTCAGTTGTTTCCACGGGCGGCTCTGGTGTGGCCGGTGGACGACGGGCAGCGTCGTAAACAGATAGTTGTGCAGGCCCGCGGCGAGGGCTTCGTGTGAGATGGTGACGTCATACCAGTTTTTCTCTGGATTAAGCAGTCCGAAATCAAAGCGGCGCATCAGTTCCGGCGTGAGCAACGAGCAGCAGAAACTCTGGTGTTTGCGGTTGTCAACCACCTGGTTTTCCAGTCCTTTGGCATAAAGGTAAGGATAATTGATATCTCCCGCTTCGTCCACCGTCACCGAAGCCGCGATGCCGCAGTCGGTGCGTTCCGTGGCGCCGTCGTAAAGCCCTTGTAGCGTGTCGGGGCGCACCGTCACGTCGCTTTCAACGATGCAAAGACCCGCTTCGGCCTCCAGCGCTTCGCGGCGTGCCGTTTGCAACACCAGCAGATAGTTGGGCGACGGATGATCGGTGAGGTCCGCGAGGTTGACGAGGCGAAACCCCATCTCTTTCGAAGCCTGCTCCAGCCTTGCCGTGTTTTCCGGCGTGCTGAAGTCGTTGTAGATGGTATAGGTGTGTGGCACGTTGAGGTTGGAAGCCAAAACCGCCTTGATGGTGTCCATCGTTGATTCAATGGAGTCTTTCACCGGAGTGATGATGTGTAGACACTTCATAAGCGTTATTTACAAGCAGGTGTTCAGAATCGGCAAGTGCGACGTGTTTTGGAGAGGAAAACCGTTACCGTCTGGCCTTTCCGTTTTTCCTTTTCATCGTCCTTTCACATTGCTGATTCTGAACACCTAATAATTATAATCAGAAAGCCATGGAATGAGAGATACCCCGGCGTTCCATGTCAAGCAGCGTGGGTTTGAGGCGTTTCATGAAGCCCTCCCAAGAGCGGTTTTTCTGGAGGCTCCATCCCGCTTCGGCCAGGGCTTGGGCGCGAGGGTAAGCCTGATAGAAGAGGCGCTCCGGCGAGTTGATACATTCGCTCCAGAGCGTACCCGTCACGCCGAAGAGGTTTTCCTTTTCAAACTTCTCGTCCATGCCCCATGCTGGGTCGAGCTTATAGGTCTGTTGCAGCGAAGTGACAGGCATTCCCCAGTTCACCTCCGGCATGTCGCCGCCGCGCATCGGATAGTCGAGATAGCAGTGTTCGCCCGGGCAGAGCATGATTTTGGCTTTGTTCTTGATGGCCGCTTCGATGGCCGTCTTGGTCAGTCCGTGGCGCCATGCAAACGTCACGCATCCTGGCTGTATTTCCTTGAAGTCAGTTTCATACCAGAACATCGGCGTTTTGTTGTAGCGCGTGCGGAGCGTGTCGATGACACGGTCAAAGAGATATTTCTGCAGGCGCCAGTTTTCGCTGCGGTCTGTTGTCGTGATGCCCAATTTCTTTTTCAGGGCGCGGCATTTTTCGCAGTTGGTCCAGCAGTCGAGCGCTGGATTGCCAGCTTCGTCGCCTCCCAAGTGGATGTAGGGCGAGGGGAACACTTCCGCCAATTCGCGGAACACGTTGCCGAGAAATTCATAAACAAAAGGTTCGCCCGGACAGAGCAATTCGTTGCTCACGCCGCAGGTCGTGCGGATGGGCACGAGTTGTGCGCCGCAGGTCAGTTGCGGGAAACAGTGGATGGCGGCCACTTCGTGCCCCGGCATTTCAATTTCCGGGATGATCTGCACGTGGTATTTGGCAGCATAGGCCACGAGTTCCTTCATCTGCGCCTGCGTGTAGAATCCGGAGAACGGCACCTGCATGTCGTCCATGCCCACGCGGGCCGACCCGGCACCTGTCAGTTCCGGATAAGCCTTGATTTCAATGCGCCATGCCTGGTCGTCAACGAGGTGGAGGTGGAGCGCGTTATATTTATAGCGGGCCATTTCCGGCACGAAGCGCTTCAGTTCCTCAAACGGGATGAAGATGCGGGCAGGGTCCACCATCAGTTCGCGAACATTGGTTCGCGGCGCGTCCTTGATGGTGAGGGCAGGCAGATAGTCGCAGCAAACCGACGAAGCGTCGGCGCGGAGCAACTGGTCGAGCGTCATTAGTCCGTAGAACACGCCCGTTGCCGTGCGTCCCGTGATGCTGACACCTTTCTCGTTGACCGTCAGCACGTAGCCCTCCTCTTCTGCCACTGAAGCGTCGATGGCCAACTGAAGCACAGCGGCCCCGCGTTTGCCCACGTTGAGGCCGCGGCCTGCGAGCATTTCGTTGGCGCGTTCCACCTCGTTGGCGAGGCTCTCAGGCGCTTTGACAATCCAGTTGCGCTTCACGGCCAGCACCTCGGCCTTCTTGGCGACAGACATTTCGGCCGGAACAGGCACCAACGCTTCTTCTGGCACACACGTCACGGCCGCCTTCTTGCTGTTGTCAGCACCGAAAAAGCGCTTCCATCCTGCGGCCCTGCGATAGTTCTCCTCGCTGCCGGCAGGCACCTCGAGGCGGCATTTTTCTATGTCAACGCCTTCAAACGCGGTGGCGTCGCATTGGGGCGGCACCTTGCTAAGCAGTTTGATGGAGCGCAGGTTGTTGCAACCACGGAAGGCAAAACCGCTTAAGCGCGGTGCCCCTTCAATGGTGATGCTTTCCAAACTGCTGCATCCCGAGAAGGCCGCAGCGCCCACTTCCTCCAGCGTGGCGGGAAGCGTCAGTTGCTTCAAGGCGTCGCAGGCAAAAAACGCCTGAGTGCCGATGCTTTTGAGGTTGGTTGGCAGCACGACAGACACCAGGCGGTGGCGTGAATGAAACGCGTTGGCCGGCAAGGTCGGACAGTTGGCCGTGGAGAGGTCAACATGCTTCAGTTGCCAGCAGAGATCGCGCAATTGTCGGATGTCGCTGTTGCCTTTCGTGGTCAAAGTTCCAGTCAGTTTGACACTTGTGGCAGCCGCTTTCTGTCCTGCCGTAAGGTCTTTCATATTGGCGATGGTCTGTGCGCTGAGCGGACAAGCCAGGCAGAGGGCTAAGGTTAATGAGGTTAATTTTTTCATAAGTAGGTTGTCAGGTTTTTAAATCTTTGGGAAATCCAATCAGACGTCCAGCGAAACCACGCGCGAACCATCTTCCATTTCTTCAATGTTCACGCTGACGGCATCGCCAGGCAGGAGGTCTTCGATGAGCGTCGGCCATTCGATGAAGCAGAGTGCGCCCGAGTAGAAATAGTCTTCATATCCCATGTCATACACCTCTTCGATTTTCTTGATACGATAGAAATCGAAGTGGTAGATGAGTTCGCCCGTGGTATCAGAGCGATATTCATTGACCAGTGAGAACGTGGGGCTGTTCACCATATCGCTGACGCCGAGCACGTCGCAGAGCGCCTTGATGAGTGTGGTTTTTCCGGCCCCCATTTTGCCGTAGAAAGCGAATACCGTGTGTTCGCCCATAGCCTGCACCATTTGCCGTGCGGCCTCGTGCAGTTCGTCGAGAGAGTTTATTCTTATTTCCATGATTTCTGAAAGTTGTAAGTAGGTGTTCAGAATTAGTTTATATTGAATTGTCGTATTATTTTGTTCCTACGGCTGTCTTGAAGAAGGAGCGTAGCGGGCTACGTGACTGATGAAAGGCAGTTGTAGGGGCAAAAGAATACGGCAAGGCAATATCAGACAGGTTCTCCCCTGCATGGATACTATAAAATAATTTTGAACACCTACTTATGTTCTTGCACAAAGTTACGATTTTCCTGCAATCCAACAGCAAGAAGAGGCAAAAAAAGCAGTGAGGCTGCGGAGTATTCAGCTAAAAAAAGGTAATTTTGCATGTTGAGTAATGGTAAGTAGAATGGTTTCTGCCTGTTTCTTTTGCCATTCCTGGAGTGGGTGTAGGATAGCTTGCAGAATGCAGGTTGCCACTCCTCTGAAGCTGTACAACAGAACAACAATACATTATATATATATGTTCGACATTATTATCATCTTGATACTCGTGGCCTTCAACGGTTTCTTCTCCCTGTCGGAAGTGGCGTTGATTTCAGCGCGTCGCACCCGTTTGCAGAGCGAAGCCAAGGCCGGCAGCCGTTCGGCACGCATGGCGCTCGACTTGATGAACGACCCCGACAAGTTCCTCTCCACGGCCCAAATCGGCATCACCATCGTGAGCATCCTCACGGGTCTCTATTCTGGTGAGACCCTCGCTTCCGATTTCGCCACCGTGTTGGCAGACTGGGGCGTTTCGCCTGATATGGCGCCGTCGTTGTCCAAGACCATCATCGTCTTCATTGCCACCTATCTGCAATGTGAGCTCGGCGAACTCTTTCCGAAACGCATCGGTATCGATCTCGCTGACACCACCGCCCGTCTGTCGGCGCCGTTCATGACCTTCTTCGCCCACCTGTCGTTCCCCTTCGTGTGGCTGCTTTCACACAATACGGAAATCCTCATCAAGATTTTCCGTCTCCACCGCGACAACACCCACGTCACGGAAGAAGAAATCAAAAGCGTCATTCAGGAAGGCACCGATGCTGGCGAGGTGCAGGCTGTGGAGCAAGACATTATGGAACGCGCCCTGGTCTTGGGCGACCGAAAAGTGGAATCGCTGATGACCCATCGTTCTGAAATCGTCACTCTCGACGTGAACATGACCGCCTCCGAGGTGGAGCAGGTGTTGCGCGAAACGCCTTTCGCCGCCTATCCAGTGGTGGCAGAGAATTTGGACAACGTGGAAGGTGTCGTGACGCTCAAGGAATTGGTGCTCCATTTGGGCAAGCCCAATTTCTCCCTCTCGAAAATCATGAAGAAGCCCGTCTATTTCCCTGAGAACATGACGGTCTATAAGGCCTTGGAACAACTCAAGTCGCGTCGTCTCAACCGCGCATTGGTCTGTGACGAATTTGGCCTCGTTCAAGGCATCGTCTCCCTCAAAGACATTCTCGAAGGTCTTGTGGGCAGCATCGACGAACCCACCGAGGTGCCCGACATCGTCGAGCGTGCCGATGGCCGCAGTTGGGTGGTGCGCGGCCAGTGTCCTTTCTACGACTTCCTGGCTCACTTCGACAAAGAAGACCTCTACACCACCGAGTTTTCCACCGTCGGCGGTTTGATTCTCGACCGCCTCGAGCACATTCCCCATGAGGGAGAAACCTTGACTTGGAACACCCTGCGCTTCCGCATCCTCAAAATGGACGACACGCGCATCGACTCCGTATTGGTCAAACTGATGTAGGCCTCCTGCGAAGAAAACCATGTGGCGTTTCTTCCGAAAGAACGCCCAATCTATACCCATTATGAAACATCTCCTTACGGGCCTTTGCGCCCTGCTGGGCACGGCGGCGATGGCGCAACAGTCGCCAACAATGCGCTATGCCAACCGCCTTACTCCCGTGCAGCAATACGTATGTCAGCGCACGCCTTCGCCCCTCCACATCGATGGCCGCCTCGATGAAGCGGCCTGGCAGCAGGCAGCAGACATCACGCATTTTGTTGACATCAGTGGCGGGAATCATCCCGCTCCGTGTTACCACACCACCGCCAAGATGCTCTGGGACGACGATTACCTTTATGTCGCAGCCGTGATGGAAGAGCCCCACGTATGGGCCACGCTCACGAAACGCGACACCATTGTCTACCACGACAACGACTTCGAGGTCTTCATCGACCCCGATGGCGACGGCCACAACTATTTCGAGGTTGAAGTCAACGCCCTCAACACGGTGTTCGACCTCTCGCTGACACATCCCTACCGCGCTCCGCAGCGCCCCTTCGTGCAGTTTCAGTGGAATTGTCCGGGACTGCTCGTGGCGACATCGGTGCAAGGCACGCTCAACGATGCTTCCGACACCGACCGCGGATGGACGCTCGAAATGGCCATTCCCCGACAGGCACTCGCCTCAGAATTTGAACGCGTGCTGGAGGCCGGAAAGCAGTTGCGCATCGGCTTTTCACGCGTGGAATGGCAGCACACGACAGACGCCGCAGGCTGCTACGTGAAGAAAAAAGACCGCAACGGCCGGCCTTTGCGTGAAGACAACTGGACATGGGGCGCCACCGGACTGGTGGCGATGCACATGCCAGAGCGATGGGGCTGCGTGCAGCTCTCGCCGACAACGGCGGGAACCACGCCGGAGGCTTTCGTGCCGATGGCCGATGCCGCGGAGCGTCGCCTTCTCTGGGCGGGATTCTATGCGCAGGAGGATTTCTTCAAGCGCCATCGCCGCTATGCCGTCACCTTGAAAGAACTGGGCTTCTCGGAGGCCGACTTCAAGACGTTGCCGAAAGGCGTGCGACTGCACCTCGAAACCACGAGCCGAACGTATCAGCTCTTCGCCACCTATGCCAACGGGAAACGCCTGACGGTGAACGAAATGGGACGCATCTTTTAGTGATGTCATTACTAAAAGATGCTCTTCGTGGCGTGCCCCAGTTCCATTCTCCATCTGAAAAAATACCTATTAATATATTCTCAAACCATGAAAAAAACATTGCTCACCCTCATGGCGGCCTTCTTTGCCCTGCAAATGGCCGCCCAGCCGAAAGTCTACGCTTGGATGCGTTGGGACGAAAACACAAGCAACGAGAAATCCCTGCTCAAGGAATTTAAGGAATTTAAGAAGCGCGGCATCGACGGCATCTGCCTCAATGCTGGATTTGATTCCTTGCGTACCGCCATCGCGTCGCGGGCGGCAAAAAAGGCCAAACTCGAATACCACGCCTGGATGCCTGCCATGCTTCAGCCCGACTGCCCAGCCTCTTGGTATGCCGTCAATCGTTTGGGCGAACCGGCCAACGAGCATCCGGCTTATGTGCCACATTATAAGGCGCTCGACCCTGCCAACCCCGAAGTGGGCGATTTTCTCTGCGAACAATACCGCCGCATTGCCAGCATTCCGACGGTTGACTATGTGCAGCTCGACTATATCCGCTATCCCGACGTGGTGCTCTCTGAGGGATTGTGGAAGAAATATGGCCTCGTCATGAACGGCGAATATCCCAAGGCCGATTATTGTTACTGCGACAGCTGTGTAGCGAAATTCAAACGCCTCACGGGCATCGACATCCGCCAATACACCGACCCTTCGAAGGTGGAGGCATGGGCGCAGTTTCGTTGCGACCAGATAACGGCGCTTGTTAATCGCATTGCCAAGACGGTGCATGAGAAGACAGGTAAGAAAATCAGTGCCGACGTCTTCCCGGGCCCCAACAGTTACGCCCGCTGGATGGTGCGTCAGGAATGGCAGAAATGGGATGTCGACATGCTCTTCCCGATGAACTACAATGACTTCTACATCGAACCTGCCGGATGGGTGGGCCGCGTGACAAAAGAAGAGGTGGAGAGCTTGAAGGGTAGAAATATTCCTCTCATCAGTGGCATCTTCATCTGTAAGGACTGGCGCGACAAGCAGAACGTCATCGACCCCGAATATTCTGGACTCCTGCCATCGGAAATCCGCGAAGCCGTGGAGTCGTCGCTCAAAGCCGGTGCCGATGGCATCAGCATCTTCACGCCGCAAGACATGACGCCAGAACATTGGGAGGCCCTCAAGGAAGTTCTTGGTCGCAAATAAAGTTTTCTGTAAATATTTTTTCAACATTACTTTTTATAAGCCTGCGCAATTGCGTTGGGCTTATAAAAAGTAAACATATAGGTAGCCACAGCTACCACAATTATTTCTTGTTCCAATATTTTTCAGCCATAGGCTTTAGCCTGTCAGTGATAACTTGCATTACCACATTAAAGCTGAGTTCTTCTTTCCATTGAATCTTCCGAAGAAACAGTTTCCATTGCATCTGCCGATTGGCATCATTAACAAACTCGGCTGTGAAAAGTTTCAGTTTCGGATTGTATTCAAGTTCACGATTATCAAATGTTGCCTTGATAGCGTCATATAGTGTTTCATCGTGCAATTCTCGTTTTGTCAACAACTGGTAGCAATCGAAGAAATCTTTCATTCGACTATTGTACTCGTCACGGTCCAACATCGTGTGGAACTTCTCGGCAATAACTGTCTCCAACGAATAGGCTTGGAGATTGACTGACGGAATGTTCGGCAACAACAAAGGGAAATCAATGGATGCAGGGTAAGGTGTCACGACATCTCCAAAGCCTATGTCCACGGACATTTTATGGACAATGCTGTCCATGTGTGCCGTGAAGAAGAACCTTGTACCAGGATATTTCTTTTCCACAGTGATAGGCTCCATCGTTATGTTTTCCGTATCAAACGTAACGCCATCCTCATCACAGACTATGCCCAAAATTTCCTGGAACACCTTTGTTAAGAACTCTCTGTTACGGCTTATTCTTTCTGCCATGAAGTCCACATCTATGGTTGGACGAGCGTTAAGGCCATCCATCGCATAGAGCAAAGAACCGCCTTTAAGCAGAAAGTTGTCCTTGTACTGACTTACAGATAGCCTGTACAGCAGTCGCTCGTTGAAGTATCTTGCAAGAAGATACAAATATTTATAGCCTGTCTCGTTCATCAGATTGAGCAGACGAGTCTTGACAGACTTGCCATAGTTTTTCTTTCCCATTTTATTCTATTGCTATTTCAAGATAATTTTTCAAAATATTGGCAACCCTCAGCCGTTTTGCATATTCTGCCAATTGACTTAGGTTGCGGTTCTGTTTCTTCAGATAATTTCGTATCACCTCGGAGCATACTTCCAATCCGATTTTGTTGCGATACTTGACGGCATCACATACGCTACGTTCCATATCCGTCATACGAATGTTGTAGCCCGACATTTCCACATCCATAACACCAAACTCCAAATTCTCCTTTTTCCAATAATAAAGTTCTATCGGTAGGGTTGGCGGCATTGCCACCTTTCGCTTGGCTTCTATGGCAACACAAAAGGAAGGTGGTACAACAGTGGAGAGCTGATGATATGCCCAAGCGTTGTACAGGCATACAATTCCATTGGGAACGATTCGATCAATATCTATCATCGTATTGAAAAGAGCGTCAGGAACAGCATAGACCCCATGACGAACCCGAATAAGTTCTCCACGTTCCTTAGCCCTCACAATTTTCTGATAATCTGATTGGTTTGGGAACTCTGCGGTGGTTATGATTCCACCTTGCGAGGTTGCCTTATACATAATCTCATTCATACCTTTACCTTATTATGGTTATTTGTCAGTGTAAAGATACAACTTTATCTTTAAAAATAATAGTTTTCTACGGAGAATATTTATTTTATCCGTTCAAAACTATCATATCTTACTATTCTACAGCTATATTTATGGATTTCCTGCCTATCAGATAATCATTGACATCCTTGTATTCTGCATATCTTATGGATTCGTTGATAGCCTTGTTTTGACAACGCTCCATGATTGTAAGGGCAACCATCGTTCCTTCTTGGTCATTATCAAGATAACAATGGATAGCAGTGTAACACGCCAATCGTTCCATGCATTTCCCAAGGCTACTGATGGAGTTCAGTACAATATAATCACATGGCTCTTGTATGCAAATCACATTGTCGCCTCGCTTTCTTCAGCGTGTAAAATATCAAGCACCTGTTGAAGAGGGTAGGCTTGATACGTCGTCCACGATACCACAAAACACGAATTACAGGACAATGCTAATCAGATTCTTTTGCTTACCTTTGCACGTATGAAATCCATGAAACATATCCTTATATCGGGTCTCTGCCTGCTCTCCCTGACGGGTTGCGACCTCATCGACTATCACCCCTACGATGCCAAAATCGACGGGGCGAAACATATCAATGCGCAAAACATTGAGCGCATTGAGCGCAACACGGCGGGACGGAAGAAAATTTGTTTCGCCGTGATTAGCGACACGCAGCGTTGGTACGACGAGACGCACGCCGCCGTGAAGGACATCAATCGGCGCGACAGCATCGACTTTGTTGTTCATTGTGGTGACCTGACTGACTTCAGCGCCACCAAGGAATTTGAGTGGATGCGCGATGAGTTGCAGAAACTCCGCGTGCCTTATGTTTGTCTCATCGGCAACCACGACTGTCTGGCCACCGGGCCGGAAGTGTTCCGCGCCATGTTTGGCGAGCCGAACTTTTCTTTCAATGCGGGCAACACGCATTTCGTGTGTCTCAACACCAACGCGCTGGAGCACGACTATTCGGTGCCCATCCCCGATTTCTCTTTCATCGAGACCGACCGCCAGCAGTTGCCAGCCAGCATTTCGCGCACCGTTGCCGTGATGCACGCCGCGCCCTACACCGACCAGTTTAACAACAATGTGGCTCGCCTCTTCCATTATCAGATGAAGATGTATCCCAATTTGCAGTTTGCCCTCTGTGGCCACCAGCACGCAACGGCGGTGTTCTATCCCTACGGCGATGATTTGCCTTATTACGAATGTGGTTGCGCCAACGACCGCAAATACCTGATATTTACGCTTGACGAGGAAGGAGGTGTACGCTATGAAGTCGTGGCATATTAATCTCAGCAAATGCGTTTTTCTCGTTGCCGTGTTTAGCCTTTCGGCCCTGTGTGCCGCTGCCAGTCCGTTAACCGCTGTTGGCGAGCAATGCGACACCATTGATGCCGCCGAGTTGCTGCCGTCGTATGACACCTTGCAAGTTCAGCCCGACACCGTTGAAGCCCCCGTCGCGGAGCCCACTTCTTTCTATGCCCGCCGAACGCAACGCTTGAAGCGCGACTGGGCGCGTCTCGCCCCCAACCAACACACGCTGCAGTTTGCAGGCTCCATCGGCATGTTCTCCATCGGCACTGGTTGGCATTACGGGCGCCGTAATCAGTTCGAAACGGAAATCCTCTTCGGCTATCTTCCGAATTGCAACGGCAGTGAGCACCATTACACCCTCACCATCAAGCAACGCTACATCCCCTGGCACATCCCGCTGTCGGTGCGCAGCCAGCGATGGGAACTCGAACCGCTCACCTGCGGCGGCTTCGCCAACACCATCTTCGGCGAAGGCTTCTGGCGCCACGAACCATCGAAATACACCAAGGGATATTATGGTTTCAACACCAAACTGCGTTATAACCTCTTCATTGGACAGCGCATCAAATACAATATACCTCGGCGCCACCGCCGCTTCAACAAAAGCATCACGGCCTATTACGAACTGAGCACCTGCGACCTCTACGTTGTGTCGGCAGTGCCCAACAGCCGTGTCACGCTGACAGACATTCTCTCTCTCGCCTTCGGCCTGAAGATGGAAATCTTTTGATATGGAACAATCGGTGTTCGGCAAACAATCCGTGTCCGGCAAACAAGGGAATTGAAACGCCTTTGTTTGCCGGGCTCTTTTTTTGCGGCGGAATTTCCCCCTTCCTTTCCCTCTGGCAGCAAAAATATTTGCGTACTTTTGCAGGGTAGTAAATCAGGGGCTTCTTCTTTCCGATGTTCTGTGTTATATATAAGGAGGAGGTTTGAAGGAGACTGGAAATTATTATTCACTTGCCAATTCACAAAATGCCTGCACAAAGAAACGAAGTGTTTGACGGACTGAAATTCCTCTTGATCGTGCTCGTTGCGGTCGGTCATTTTTCTGAGCCGTATAGATATACGCATAGCGTGGTGTTGGGAGGATATTCCGTTATCTATCTCTTCCACATGCCGCTGTTCATTCTTCTGAGCGGTTATTTCAGCAAACAGATAAGCCTTGAGAAGATTGGGCGAACCATCAACAATACGTGGCAAGCCTATGCCGCGATGGCCTTGGCCAGTATCTTCCTGGTGGCCCACGATTGGCATTATCTCCTGTCGCCCACCTTCTCCAATTGGTATTTGTTGGCCTTGGTGTTTTGGAAAATCATGTTGTTTCTGCTGCAAAAGACGGTGCGTAAGCCAGCCCTCATCCTTTGCCTGTCGTTGGTCTTCGTTCCAGCGAGCATGCTGCTCATCAACAAGAGTCCCGACGTGTTGTGCGTGATGCGCACCCTCTGTTTCTTCCCGTTTTTCGTCATTGGCGCGTTGATGCCAGAGAGTGCGCTAAAAAAGCTCCGTTCACATCGGCTCCTTCTCTTCGTGCTGACGCTCCTCGTCTTTGTAGTTGTCTATAGTTTGGGGTGCAGATACATTCACGAATTGGAATGGCACAGGAGAGGAGTCTATCAGTTGAGCAAGGAATATGGATATGGCATAGGGTGGATATTCCTGTGCAGCCTGCTGGTCTATCTCGGTTCTTTGCTCGTCTCCTTCACCCTGATGTCCATCTCTAAACTGCCGCAGTGGATGTGCAAGTATGGAAGATACAGTTTGGTGTTCTACGTCTTGCAGGATGTCTCTTGGAATATCAACAAACTTTTTCCAGACATACCGATGGCGTTGCAATACGCCTGGTGCCTCCTGACGCTGTTGACGGGCGTGTTCTTCGTGGAAAAACACTGGCAGAAATGGGTGGCCCGCCCCATCAGCCGAACACATTAGGGAGACTGGGAGCTTGGCGAAAAGCCAAAGGCATCAGTCTATCTTTAGCCAAAGTGAATCAGACCTACTTATCAAAGGGATGTTCTAAAGCGCAATCTTTAGAGCATCCCTTTTGTGTCTGAGATAACCTCTCTGTCCGTGGAGTTAGCCCAGGATGATGCGGCAGGTTTGCATGGCACCGATGAGCGTGCCTTGCAGTCCGTGGGAGTTGACGTTTTGTCCCGTTTGAAAAAGGCCGGAAACGCGCCAGCGGATGGGAACGCGGCCTGCCATTCCGCTTTGGCAGTCGGCAGCGATGCCATAGAGACTGCCTTGGGGCGTGGCGGTGTAGTCGCGGTAGGTGAGAGGCGTTGACGTTTCGTAGCCAACGATGGCAGTGCTGAGGCCCGGAAAGTCGCGCTCCAGGGCGGCGAGCAACCGTTGTGCATGGCGTTCCTTAAAGGCTTTATAGGCTTCGCCGCGGTGTCCAACGGTGGTGTCCTTCCAGCGTTCCACCTCCTCCCAGCGCATGTAAGAAATCACCTCTGCCGTGTGGGCGTAGCGTGGGGCGATGCTGTCGGCGGCCTGCATATAAAGGTAGCCGCGCGGCCAGTCCTCGTCCGTGTATCGTTCGCAATCCCAAGGCGTGCCAGCGGGGAAGGAATAGAAATTGTAGGGAAGATAGTCCACCGTGTCGGGTTTAAATTCCAAATAAAGCGTGAAGCAGCCGACGGTTTGCGGCAAAGCCTCGATGCGGCGGCGGAAAGCCGGACGGATGGCGGAAGAATTGATAAGAGAAAGCGTGACGGCGGGCGCGGCATCAGACACCACTGTGCGGGCCTCGAAGTGTTCGCCGTTGGCCGTCGTGACGCCAGTCACGCCATCGGCATCAGTGGTGATGGCGGTCACGCGGCGGCGTGTCAGGAGTTGTCCTCCCAAGGCTTCGAAGCGCTGCCGGAGAATCTTGAATAAGGTTTCTCCCCCACCGACAATGCGGTTGGCTCCGCGGGCATAGAAATCCGTGATGAGGGCATGGAGCAGGAAAGGGGTGCGTTGGCGCGTGGCGGCAATCAGGGGCAGTCGTGCTGCAAGCACCTGGCGGAGGCGCTCGTTGGTGGTGAGGCGGCGGAGCATATCGTCAAGACTCGTCTGGCTTGCTTCCGCCAGATGTGCCGTCACTGCCGTTTCGTCGCTGTTTTGCCACGAAGCCGCCTTCGCCGTCTCGCCGATGAGGTCGGCATAGCGCGTCAGCGCCGCTTCTTCCGTTGGAAACGCCCGAAGCATCTCTTTGATAAATGCTTCCCGGCCTGCGGCAAAGGCATAGCGCTTCCCGCCCAAGGCTACCACGTCGTAGCCCATAGGGTCTAAGGGCGACAGGGGAAGACTGTCATCAATGCCCAATTGCTGGAAGAGCTCGTGGAGCGTTTCGCCGGGTGCCATACTGCCGATGTAGTGCATCCCCGTGTCGAAAGCGGCGTTGCCCCGTCGAAAGCGTTGCAGACAGCCGCCGGGAGTGGCATTCTGTTCGAGAATGGTGACCGATTGTCCGCTGCATGCCAAACGTATGCCGCAGGCCATGCCGCCCAAACCGCTGCCGATGATGATGACTGATGATTTCATGCGTGAGAAGATGAGTGGGTGTCGGAAATATATTCAGGAGGGGAATAGCCTCTTAAGTAGGTGTCGGAATAACAGACTTTACCATTTTCCCCCTTGGCCAAGTCTTTCCATAAAAAGCGCCCGCATTTTGTGGCGCGTTTCTCTGATGGCGGCTTCATTGTTGTCGGGCGCAGGCCAGGCGGGATGGATTTCCACTTCGATTTTCCCCCGTCGGAACGTATGGCTGCCTTTTGAAAATATGCGGTCTGTTCCGTGTAGCACAACTGGCACCAATGGCAGTTTTAGATGGGCGGCGAGGGCAAATGCGCCTTGATGGAAACGGCCGAGGCGGCCATTGCGCGAACGGGTGCCTTCGGGGAAAATCACCACCGAGTAGCCCTCCTTGACCAGTCGTCCCACTTGTTGCTGCATGGCATCAAAGCCCATGCCGATGGGCAGGAAGTTGAGGCGGCGAATCACAGCACCATAGAGTGCATTGCGCCATTGCCGCTGGTTGGTTACCACCACCAGACGGGGCGAAAGCATGAGCAGGCACAGGAGGTCGAGACTCGACTGGTGGTTGCTCACCAAGACCGATGGCCGTTGCCATTCAGCCTCCTTTTCTCCCTTCATCTCCAGCTTCGTTCCAGGAAGATGGCGTGCGGCAAACCGACAGGCACGCCACATTAAGCGGTGGCGCATGCCCTCTGTGTGCTTGCCGAAGGGGGCGAGCAGCAGGGTCATTGGCAGGAGCCAGCCGAAAAGACCAATCAGGAACAAAAGGGCGATGGCGAGGGTTCGGAAACTGTCGGAGATGTTTGGCATGATGGGTTATGGGAGGAGGCTAAGAATAATGAGGAATGCTTGGAGCATACGAGAATAAGTAGGTGTCTCTTACTTACGAAACACGCCTTTGACACCCCTTGCAATCTGTCGGCAGAAAATCCTTGGCCAGCCATACACCACCATGAGGAAACACAGTAGCGTGTTGAGCACACTGATGCGGGTGAAGTCGCGTCCCGGACGGAAATGTGTTACGCGTTGGTCGCGTGGCGGATAGTAAACAGAGACGGGAACAGGTAGGAGTTTCACGCCAGCCCAGGCGGAAAACACGAGCAAGGTGAGTTCGGCCTCGTAGCGTGCCGACATCCAGCGTAGCCCGTGGAGGCGTCGCAGCGGATAAATGCGCAGTCCGCTTTGCGTGTCGGGCAGGCGTTGGAGCGTTTGCAGGGCAAACCAGAAATTGGAGAAGCGGTTGGCAAAGGTGCTCTTGGCCGGCATATTCTCATGTTGCAGTCCGCGGCTGCCGATGGCTAAGGCGTCGGGTTCTTCCTCCACGGCTTTCAGCAAGGCGGGAATATCATCGGCGCGGTGTTGCCCATCGGCATCCACCGTCACGGCATAGTGGAACCCCTGTTGGCGGGCATACGTCAGTCCCGTCTTCAGGGCCGCTCCCTTTCCGCAGTTTTTCGGGTGGGTCAGCACCTTTTCCGGGCGCTCGTTGCCAGTGGCTTTGTCGAGCAGGGCGGCGGTGCCGTCGTTGCTGCCGTCGTCCACCACAAACACTGTGTCCACCACGCGGTGGACATCGGCCACGACCTTCAGTAGGGTCTTTGCGTTTTGGTATGTCGGAATGACGGCACACACCTCGTTCTCCTCCACGCCCACCGTTATGAAGTCGGCTGCAGTGCAGGAGAAAGAGAAAGTGGCGAAGCGCGTCTCGCCGTTCTGCACGGTGGCTTTAAACTGGAAAACGGCTGGCTCGTCGGCATTCTTCTCCGCTTTCAGCGCCACGCTGATTTCCACCTCCTGCGTTTCCTGCGGATTGACCACTGCCAGATATTTCGCATTGCCGATGCTCTGCACCGTTAGCGTCTGCGTGGAGAAAAACTGCGACGCGTTGATGGCGTCCACCACCATTTTCAGTGTCAGCACCCCTGGTAGTACGGGAAATCCCGGGAAGTGGGCCTTGAAAACAGGCGCTTCTGGATGGAGGCGGCAACGATAGGTGGCCGAATTGCCGTTCTTCTCGCCCGATTCAAGGGTGAAGAACTGCGCAACGTATTGTTTTTTGCCATGAGGCAGAATAGACGTGAGGCTCATAGGTTGGGCTTAGGAGTTGGGGATAAGTAGGCATCATTTTGACAGCACCGTAAAGGCATAGCCGCCATCGGCTGAGAGATTAACGATGAGCAGGCGTTGCGGTGGGCGTGTGGCCGGCAGGCCAGACAGGCAAGTCGGCCATGCGCCGTGTTGCAGCATCCTGGCGGCGGCATAGAAAGCGAGCGCCGAAACGGTGTAATTCTCTCCAAACAGTTGTTTGTAGGGCAGTTGTGGAATCCCTGGCAGACACGCCATGCAGAGCGCGGCATAGCGGGCATCGTTGTTTGCGACCCCATTGTGGCCTGTGACCACCGCGTCAATATCATCGGGAGAAATGCCGCAATTGTCCAGAAAATCCTTCAGCCGCGTGGCGCTCTCTCCTTCCTGTGTTGCCTGTCCCGTTTGGAAAGCATCGAGCCGCGCAACGGCCCCTTCTCTTTCGGTGGAAATCAGGGCCGCCATAGCCGTTTCGGAGCACGCCACCTGTTGCGGATGCCCCACATAACCGGCGCGTCGCAGCAGCGTATAATAGGAGGGCGTCACCTCGTCGTAGCCCCCCACGAGGGCATTGCAGCATTCGGCAAGCCGTAGCGACATGATGGCCTCGTGGAGCGCCTGTTCAAAAGAAAACGTCTTGTGGGAGAACGTCGTGTTGGCCCCATGACAATGCGTGCGGATGGCGATGAGCGAACTGATGGTGTTGTGGGTCGACTGCATGAAATGCGCCGGGCTCAACAGGTGTTCGCCTTCGCGACACAGCGTCTCCAGAAATTTCTCCGTGCTCTCCACGCATCCCAGTCCGGTGCCGCTGAAGATGGCGTCGGGACACGTCGTAGCGCCCTCTTTCAGTGCCGTTTCCGCCACCACCGTCGCGCGTTTCAGCAGCCGTCCCATACGTCGGGCCTCGAGCGGTGCGAGGAAATCGCGGAAATTCGGGTCGTCGGCGCGTACGTATGCTTCGTTGTGCGCCACGCCGTTTTGCATCCAGTCGTCGCAGAGCGGACGTTGGATGGAAATCTGTGCCAGTCCTTTTATATATATAGGTGTGGTGTGCATGTGGTGGTTTTGATACGATTATAAGTCCGCAGCCAAGATAAACCTTGAGTTCCTGCTAACCCTTACAGTTTACAAGTCCGCAGCCGAAATAAGCAGTGAAGTATCGTTTCCTCCGAAGCCGAAGGAATTGCAGAGCACGTGTCGCAGTTGGCATCCCGTCTGCAAACTTGTGACGGGAACGCTCTCCGCGTCGATGGCTTCCTGCCAGTTGAGGTTCGCTGGAATGAAACCGCCTCTGAGGGCCAGGACGCAAATCGCGGCTTCAATCGAACCCGAAGCACTCGTGGTGTGTCCTGTAAACGCCTTGGTGGAAGAAAACGGCGGCAACGTCGCGCCGAAGAGCCGGTGCATCGCTGTCAGTTCGCTCCTGTCGTTGTCGGGCGTCGCCGTTCCGTGTGCGTTGACATAGTCGATGTCCTGCGCCGTCAGCCCTCCCTTTTCCAATGCCTTACGCATTGCCAGATAAGGACCGTCCGCCGTCTCCGACGTGGCCGTTTGGTGAAACGCATCGCAGGCGTTGCCATATCCCGTCAGAATCGCCAATGGCTGATGGCCGTGGCGTTGCGCCGCCTCCGGTGTTTCGAGCACCACATAAGCCGCGCCCTCTCCCAAGTTGAGTCCGGCGCGTGTCTTGCAGAAAGGACGGCAGGGCGCGTTGTCGAGGATGAGGAGCGAATTGAAACCGTTGAGATGAAATCTCGTCAGGCATTCCGTGCCTCCCGCCACCGCCATCTCCGCCTCTCCGCATTCCAGCATCCGCGCGGCATGGATGATGGCGTTGGCCGCCGAGGAACACGCGGTGGACGTTGAGGCCTGGTAGACAAATGGTCCGATGTGTTCGGCAATCTGCCTCGTGCAGGCCCCCACATCGTGCAGGGCGATAAATTCGTTGCGTGAATCGTTGTTGAGGAAGTCGAGGTAATATTGCTCGCTGCAGTCCATTCCCCCCACCGTCGTACCGTTCACAAACGCCATCGGCACCTCTTCTGGCGACACGCCAGCCGACCGCAACGCCTCGCGCACCGCCATGATCCCCAGCAGTGCGCTGCGCGTGATGGCCTCGTCGGCAGGGATGTGCAGGCGTTGGCGAAGCGCCTCGTTGGTGAGGGGCACTTCGCCGACGGGCAAGTCCTTGTGGGCTGATTCCAAAAGCGTCATCCTGCCGATGCCGCTGTGCGAATTGCGCAGCGAAAGGCGAGTTTCTTCAGCGTTCAAACCGATGGCGGAGTTGAGACCCATGCCAACGATGTAGAGCGGTTTGCTTTCCATCCGTGTCAGTTTATTTCGTGCGGTGTGCCGCCACATATTCAGCCATCACCCTCACTGAGCGAAACACCTCCTTGCCAGCCGCCGCATCTTTGAGTTTGATGCCGTAGTTGCGTTCGAGGAGCACGATAAGTTCCAGTGCGTCGATACTGTCGAGACCGAGACCTTCGCCAAAGAGCGCAGCGTCGGTGTCGATGTCTTCTGGTTGCAGGTCCTCCAGGTTGAGGGCTTCAATGATTTGCAGTTTGAGTTGTTTAATCAATTCTTCCATGTTGCGTTATATTTTGTTGGAGGGCCACAAGAGCCACCCTCATACATTCCTTTCCATCAGTTCCACCACGGCCTCAAACTCCCCTTCGTTTCGGCAGTCGAGCCAGGCACACACCACGCTCTTCGTCTCATGGTCGCAGAAAGCCGTTGCAGCGAGTTGTCGCACGCGTTCCGCTTCATATTCTTGCACAACGAAGCACGACGTCTCGCCCTGGTAATGGTGTCGGATGGCAATTTCTCCTGTGACGATATTTGCCAGCGTGTAGACAAACACGGCCGGACTCGGGAAATAGTTCTCGTCGGTGATGGTTTGTTGATAACGGCAGTCGTTGGCGTAACACCCGTGGCGGGTGCAGACCACCACGGCGCGGTCGTTTCTCGCCTCCTCCGCCGTTTCGCCTTCCGCTTTTAGCAGCAGTTCGGTGGCAATGAATCCCAGTCGGCAGAGCGGGTCCATCTTGAAAAATTTGGGATAGTCGTTGACTTCCTTTCTGTAGAGCGCCGTCAGCATCGCCGCCCCCTTCTCCGTGCAGTCTCGCGCTTCTCCGTCGAGGCTCACGTGTCCATCGGAGCGGAGGTGGAGAGAGTGGGAGAGGTGGTAAACGGTCCCCGCAGGCTTCGTCTCCTTGGCGGGTCCTATCTCTGGTGCTCCTTCGAGGCATTTTCCTTTCACGTAATGCACCGCCGCGTTGCAGCCGCCGAAGCCCGACATGAGTTTAACAAACCCCGCTCGCTCCGTCGTCATCCTTTCGTTCGACACCGCAATCTTCTGGCTGACGCCCAACGTCTTGAAGCCATGTGTCGGCAACACCATTGCGTGGCGCAGAGCCTCTGCAGAGAGCAGCGTCTCCAGAATGCCCGCCGCCCCCATCGTGTGGCCAAACACGCCCTTGAGCGCATTGACCGGCACATCCGAGAGTCCGGCGCGATTGATGGCGATGCTCTCCATCTCGTCGTTGTAGAGCGTGGCAGTGCCGTGGGCGTTGACAAAAGCCAGTTCGTTGTCCGTCGCGCCTTCCGTCACCCGTTTGAGAGCCTGAAAACTCCCCTCGCCAACGCGCGACGGTCCAGAGATGTGGTTGGCATCGTTGCGCACACTTCCTGCCCGCAACACCCAGTCGTCTGCAAGCACCTCTTCTGCCGCCTTAGCTTTCAGCACCATCGCGGCAGCGGCCTCGCCCAAATTCAGCCCGTCGCGCTGCGCGTCGTAGGGACGGCAGCGGGTGGGGGAGAGGGCTTTAAACGATTGAAAACCAGAAACGATGAAGCGCGATTGCTCGTCGCCGCCAGCCACCACAGTATAGCGGTAATGGCCTTGTAGTAGCAAACGTTGTGCCAATATCTGGGCCGACACACCGGAGATACAGGCGTTCGACACCACGACAGGTTTCGTCGTTATGCCCCAAAATCTGCCGATGCGCTGCGCCGCCTCGCCCAACAAAATGCGCGGGTCGGCCTCGTCGTCGGCCATCAGGCCCACGTTGCCCTTGGTGGAAGAGAGCACAAACAAGGTGTCGCCGCTTCGTAGGTCGAAGGCCTCGTCGTCGGCCATCTGTTGCAGCGCGTCGTGCATCGCGATGATGACGGTCTTTTCGAAAAATGTGTAGGGCGCGTCGTCCGCCACCCCGCCGTCATTCTCTCTGCGCTTTTCGACAATGGCCTCAAACGCCGCCTCCACCGTGGCGCGGTGGAAGAGCGAAGCCACGAAAGGTTCCTGCACGCCGAAAGTGCCCTCCTGCCTTTCCAGGCAAGAGTCACCGCGCAGCGCAACCTGATAGTTTTCGGCCACACCGCGTCCCAAGGGCGTTATCATGCCGCCGGCTTCGAGCGTGACGGCTGATTTCATGCACGGTTCATCCATTGACATTCCATTTCTTTTTCCACGATTCATAAAACTCCGGTGCGCTCCACAGCAGTTCGCGTTTCTCGTTGAGAAACACCTGTACAGAGCGTCCCGTAGCGATTTCCTCACCCGTTTCTCCATCGTGGATGACATAGTCGAACACGATTTTGGCAGCTTCCGTCGGCACGTACGTGATGGTGATTTCGGGGTTCGTGCCATAGGTGATGGGGCGTCGGTAGTGAAATTGCAAGTCCACCAGCGGCGTATAGAGTCCTGCGCGGAAAATCCTCAGGTAGTCCAAGTCATATTTTGCGCCAAACGCCTCGCGTGCATCCTCGAAATAGAGGGCATACGAGCCGTGCCAAACAATGCCCATCGAGTCCACCTCACTGAAGCGGATGGTGAGCGTCTTTGTCACGCTGAGCGTTGGTCGTGTCGTGTTGTTCTTCTCCATACTCATTATATAAGGGGCTTCGATGGCTTCCGTGGTCAGTCCTCTTTCAAAGCGATTTTCATCTGTGCCGTTGCCAGCACCTCCTCGCCCGACGAGACTTTGGCATCCACCAGCGTGAGTCCCATGATTTCCTCAATCACTTCAATCCGCGTGTGCACCACCTCGCCCACCTGTGGCAGTCGGTGGAAAACACCGCCGCGCACCGCTCCGATAAATCCCACGTTCACGGCCTTATGTAGCACATAGTTGGCATATCCCAACCGTGCCGCACAGGTCTGTGCCATATTCTCCAGCACACCGTAGGCGGTAAGCAGTCCGCGTTCTACGAAAATATTGTCCTTCCTCACCGTCAGTCGCGTCGCCGTCTCCTTCTCCGAGAAGTCCGTCAGTGCGTCAATCATGATAAATGGCGGTTGCTGTGGCAGCAAGGCGGTAACAGGAATCTGCTCTAATTCAGTCATGTCGTTTTATGCTTTATTTGAGGGTGAGGGAATGGGGGCGCGCCGCAATTTATTGTTTGGCCTCAGACGGCGTAACAACGAATTAAACGAATTAACGAATTGCCGGGCCGCTCGGGCGCGGCGGTTCGAATTAATCGAATTTTTGCAACGAGCTTGCGGGCTGCGCCGCAATTCGATGTTGGCCTCAGACGGCGTAACAACGAATTAAACGAATTAACGAATTGCCGGGCCGCT
>UQCW01000046.1 GCA_900539625.1 uncultured Prevotella sp. | reverse complement strand
GTCACGTAGCCCGCTACGCTCCTTCTTCAAGACAACTGTAGGAACAAAATAATACGACAATTCAATATAAACTAATTCTGAACACCTACTTACCATTACTTAATATGCCAAGAGAATTTTTCTTTAATTTGAAATGCAGAACAAACCTCGGCAAAGCATCAAACTGTTTGAATGCTTTGCCGAGGTGCTGCCTGTAATAAGCAAACGCTCTCTCGGGCGCGTCCGAGAGAGCGTTTCAAATGTAAAATAATTTTGACCACATACCTATTTTTATCTTTAGCCAAGTCAGAATGGGAGACACAAAGCGCCCCCACTACTACTGACGCCCCCAATCACGGAGCCGCCTATCAAATTCCTCTGCTCCTCCTTCGGTTGCAAAAATCTTTTTCAGAAGCCTCATACGCGCCATGGACACGGTTGAAGCAGAGCTCCGCAAAATCACCTGCATCTGGTGGGCCGAGAAAGCCAAACGAACCAACACACAGATGTAAAAGTCGCGCTCTTTGATTTTCAATGACGAGCGCCACAACAGGAGTTGCTGGGCAAACTTTGAGTCGCTAAACAAAAGGTAGGCCTGCAAATCGTGCCATCGGGAGGACTTCATATCTATATGGTTGCCTGAATCTGCCGCCTGCCTGAAAACGACAAGGATGTTTTCGATGCCGCCGATGGAGTCTGCCGACTTGCACGACATCATATATTCATTAGAAAGGTGTTCATAATAGCACAGCATTTCCTGCAAATGAGCCACCGCCTCTTTTTGTTCAGCATTGGAGGACTTCAGCAGTTTCAAATTTCTCTCTGCCTGCTCTTTTGCTATCAACAAATTGGTCAAATCCCTTCGCATCACGGAAGCAGCACGCTCCTGACGTTTCCGATACCGGCGATAGAACATGCCACTCGCAAGCACAGTCGCTAAAAAAAATGCCAGCAAACCAAAGATGGCCTGTTTTTTCCTTGCGCTGTCGGCCTCAGCTCTTTCTGCTGCCTCTTCTGCCTTTTTCACTTCCGCGTGCATGTGCGACGCCTGCAACTGTTCTGTTGCCCTCTGAAGGGTTTCAACGGCCTGCAATTCATTGAAAATCTCAAAATATTTCCTGACAGAATCCACCTGATTCTTTTGCAGATACACCCGCACCAACCCCTCACAGCCAGAAAGCCGGTAGGCTTCTTGCTTGCTCTTGCTCAAACGAACGTAGTAAACGCGTGCTGAATCCAGATCGCCTGTAGCAAGGCAATACCTGGCTTTCATCACGTAGTAGGTCTGATTAAAAGGGTCGGGCTTTATGGTACCGTCTTTTTTGACCACACCAGATTCACGCTCAAAAAGTCCCAGACATTCCCGAGCCTTTTGGTAACGCTGCGTGGTCGTATAAGCGTATGCCATCGACAACAGCGCCCTTGAAGCACGGAGATTCATGCCAAGTCCCTTAAACCCACGCCGAACGATTTTTGAGTATATCAGTAGGGAATCCATCTGCCCTTTTTCACGGTAGCAAAAGGACAATTTCATATAGGCATCCAACACTCTTGCGGAATCTTTCGCCAAACGTGCATAATACATCCCATGCCGATATTGCTGCATTGCCAAATCCCAGCTTGTGTTGTAGCTGTAAATCTCACCCATCTGTATGAAGCATTTGGCCATAAGGTCGTGACATGCTGGCTGCTCGTCTTCTCTGTATATTGAAATGGCTTTCTGAAACTGCACCTGCGCATCGGCATAGCAATTCCAGTCTGCATACACTCCGCCAAGAAGATAATGTGCACGGATTTTCTCTTGGGTCGTACCCTGCGCGTCATAATATGAAACGACTTTGCGAACCACGCTGTCTGTGTGCAAGGGTATGTAGCGTCTGAAAGCGTACTCTTGCGACAGCAAGGACCAATACATGCGGTTTTTCTCGCTCGCGCCGTCGATGTCCTTCCCGACTTCTGCCAAACCGGAATTTATGGCCAATGTGTCCATCGGCCATACGTCCATCAAGGAGTCAATCGACGCCAGTCTCTGGTTGACGCCATCACGGCAACCGACACACGACATCAAAGGCACAATCAGCCAAAGACAGATTCGCAGTTTCTTCAAATATCGCATTTTCATATTTCAATAGTTCGTTATTTTTTTTGCTATCGACTTTTTTGTAGTAGACTCATTATTCTATTTTACAACATTTACAGCGCTCAAAGATATTGAATCGAAAAACGCCAATAATAAGTAGGTGTTCAAAATTATTTTATAGTATCCATGCAGGGAAAAAACTGTCTGATATTGCCTTGCCGCATTCTTTTGCCCCTACAACTGCCTTTCATCAGTCACGTAGCCTGCTACGCTCCTTCTTCAAGACAGCTGTAGGAACAAAATAATTCGACAATTCAATATAAACTAATATTGACCACCTACTTAAACATTCATTCATAATTTCTCTTGCTTTGTACACAAATTTACGTCAACAAACTGCAACATCCCAAAAATATAGCACACTTTTAACACATCGGAATACACGATTGTACACTCATATGCCGTCTGGGAGAAAAATATTTTTCGGCGTTTGTGGGTGCCGATGCCGTAGATTGCTTCCGAAGACACAATCCTACATGTTTGTACGCCCACCCCACCTCTATTGAAAAGTCTTTCAGAAACGCCATACAAGTCATCGACTCGCGGCCGCTGGTAGCATTACTCGCGGCCGAAGGTAGCACGAATCGCGGCCGCGAGTTGCACGAACTGCGGCCGCGAGTAGATGACATCCTAAAGAATATGAGATAACGCAAGAGGCGAGAAAAAACATTCACCTCCTGCCTGAATGCGCCCCTTTTTCGAATCAGAACGGATAGCCTATGGCGAAATGGAAGGCGAAACCATCTTTGAAGCGTTCGAGGTTATAGAATCCAGAACGCGACGTTTGGTATGGGGCATGCAAACCAATGCCGACATCAAAACGGAGAACAAGAAAATCGAGGTCGTAACGCAAACCGGCTCCCGTGCCAACCGCAATGTGCTTGAGGTTGTTCATGGTGAGCTCACCTCCAGGGCGCTGGGCGTCCTGACGCAGGAGCCACACGTTTCCAGCATCGAGGAAGATGGCACCGTGGAGCGACCCGAAAAGACGGGCACGAAATTCGGCATTGGCCTCGAGTTTGAAGTCACCCGTTTGGTCGATGTAGGCATACTTACTGTTGTCGCTGCGATAGCGTCCCGGACCGATGGTGCGCACGGTGAAGGCACGCACGCTGTTGGCGCCACCGACATAAAACTGGTCGGCATAGGGCGCCCGTCGACTGTTGCCATAGCTATAGATGGCGCCGGCGAAGAGGCGGGCCGCGAGACTGAAACGCGAATTGAGGCGGATGTTTTCGTGGCCTTCAGCGGTGACTTTCACAAACTGGGCAAAGGGACTTCCGAAGAGGTTCTTGTTTTGCTCGCTAAATTTTTTTCCAGTTGCGGCGTAGATGCCCGAAGTGACGTTGCCGGCCTCTTTGATTGAAAACTGCAGCCACACGGGGTTGCGATGGTTGGCAGCAGAGGCATAAGTGATGGTGTAGCTCATCGAAGGCACAAACTGATTGCGCATGGACACGTAGAGCGCGGGGTTGGCCGTCATGATACTGTCGAACGTGCTGGTCTTATGAATCAGGCGATCGTAGTCGAGACTGAAGAGGGTGAACTCATGGTTGGTCGACTGCGTCTTGTGCCACTTGTAAGTGATGTTTCCTCCAAAAGACATCATCTGGAAGAAGCCAGCACGGTTTTTCCAGTCGGCATTCAGCGCGAAGGTGGTGGACGACGGCATGCGGAAATGGCGCCGATGGACAACAGGCATCATGAAGCGCGGAAACTCAAGAGAAAGTTCCGTGCCGAGCTCGTAGGAGTTGAGCAGGGAATTGCCCCCGCCGCGCCCAGAACGCGTTTGCCATTCATAAGAGCCAAAAATCTTGAACGACACTTTTTCGCCGCCACGGAAAGCATTGCGCTTGGAGATGCCATAGGAAACGCCAGGACCCACCTGCTGGTTGCTCTTCAGCGTGGCATTCATTTCAAAACTGCTGTCGAAGAGTTTGTCCATGACGGTGGAGATATAGAGATCGAGCGTGTCGCAGTTTTCCGTGGTGTCCTGCGGCACATAGTTGACATCAATCTGACTGAACACGCCCATAGCACCGAGTTTTTCGAGCGTCGTGTTGCTGTCGCTCAAGCGAAAGAGTTCGCCTTTGCGATGGCTGACAGCGCGGATCCACATAGGGGCACGAAGCGGCATTTTCTTGCCAGAATAATTAAAGGTGAAGGTGCGGCCTTGCACCGACTGGTCGAGCTGATCGAGGTCTGCGCGGCGCATACTGATATACGTGTGGCCCATGTGCCATTGATGGCGCACGCGCTCAGGACGGTCTGCCAAAGGAGCCACACGCAGCTGAACGAAGCCAGGCCGCATGAGGGTGTCAGCACGGTAGGTGGTGTAGGCTGCCGAATAATAGTAGTAGCCGTTTTCGCGGAAGAGATTTTCTATGCGTGTCTGCTCGTTGGAGAGATTGACCACACTGAAGGCGTCGCCCTTTCTGAGCAGGCGCTGGCCCTCGGTGGCCCGCAAAAGGCTGTCGGCGCGGGCCGGAAAATTGAGATAGGCGATGGAGTCGAGTCGATGGAGCGGTCCGGCATAAACGCTGTAGGCCACCTTTGCCTTTCGCGGATTTCGCTGCGGAAGCACTTCACTATTGACGCGCCCACTGAAAAATCCATAGTTGCGGAGCGTGTTTGCCGCCACGCGGGCACGCACCTCCGGACTCACCGTGCTGACATAGACGGGAGTGGCGGCAAAGGTCTTGAAAATCCATTTTCCAAGACCTTCCTGATGGTCAACGAAACCATTATACACCCACAGCCCCACGGGGAATGGCGAACGCATGGAGGAAGATCCGAAGAGGGCATAGTTTGGCGGATAGGCCAAAACGGCCTCCACTTCTTCTTTTGCCGTGGCGAAAGCAGCTTGTTCCGCCTCTCGGCGCTTCTTTTCCGCCCTGCGCTCCTCGGCTGAGAGTTTGCGTTTTTCGGGCGCCTTCATCTGCTCTTCGAGCGCTTTCGTGCCGTTGCCACGCAACACGTCGCCCACCGCCTCAACGGCATTGCCGATGGAGGTGATGACGCCCGCTGAATCCTGCTTGGCCTTATGCTTTGACGAAAGCGGCGTGCCGTCGTAGGAGATGTGGTCAATACCGATATAAAGTTGCTCGTCTTCTGGCAGATGGCTCGTGGTGGAGCAGGCCGATAGCAGGAGGGCAATGCTTGCGAGCCACAAATGGAGGGAACGTGGCGTGGGGAATATATATGGAAATTTCATGTTTGTTGCTAAATTTATAAGTAGGTATTGGCGAACGAAAATATCTTGCATCAGCTTCAGCATCAGCTTCAACTGAGCATGCTGCGACAACTGGCCTACCTTTGAACGTCGGTTTTCTTCTTGCGTTTGAAGATGAAGAGTTCGCCGAGCCTGTCGGTTTTTCTCCTCAACACCAGTCCGGCACCAGTTTGCGTGAGCTGTCCTTCAAGCGGGTCGCGCGTGCTGCGGTCGTAAAAGACCTTAACATAGCGCGTGGCACTCTTGTCGAGACGATATTCAATGGCCACATTGTCGATGAAACTCTCGGCAGAGTTTTGAGCGTCTTCGCCTGTGCTGACCTTTCCTCCGATGATCACGCTAATGCGGTTGTTCCAGAAGCGTTTGGCAAACTGGAAGGAATAGTCGGTGGTTTCGGTGCCTGCGGCGCTCGTATTGTTTTCCATGCCGATGGAGAGGTCGATGGTTTTCAGTGCACTGCCAGCGATGTTCTGGATTTCGCTCTGAAGGAAGGCGTTGAGGGCGTTGCTGGCCTTGAATCCGCTACCTCCCGAGGTGAGCATATCGTCGGTCACATACATGCCCGTGGCGAGCATGGCCACCGCCGTTTTGCTCCGCTGGTCGGCCGACATCGTGGCCAACTGATTTTGCACCGTGAGGTCTTCCGTGGCTTCAATGATGAACGTCAGGCCCATATTGTTGAGCGGCTGCGTGATTTGCACACCCACATCGAAAGGCACGGTGCGCGGCTGGTCGTTTTCAACCACCGTTGCCCTCACGCGCTCCTTGGCGGTGATGTTGAGCGTTGGGTTCATCATGTCGCCCGTGAAGTCGACATAACTTCCTTGAACGATGTTGAACGTCTTGAGCGGGATGATGGGCAGCGAGTATTTCATCTCGCCGCTGTTGGCCGTGAAGCGTCCCGTCAAGCGCATGTCGCCCTGTTGTGTAATACGCATGGTGAGGTCGCCGCCACCTTCAAGGTTCACGTAGTTCTGCCCGTCTTCACTCAGACTGCAGCGGAAGCGTGCGGCATCGCTGATGGAGATGCCCAGCGTGAGGTCGAATCCGCTGACTTCCAGCGGCGTTTTTTCCTCAACAGCGGCCGAGTCGCGGAAGGAAACAAACTGCACGAGGTCGTGCAGGCAGTCGTCAACCGTCAATGGTGAGTCCTTGAGGATGTAGGTCATGTCGGTGCGGTCGAGAATCTCGAGTTTGCCGCGGATACTGATGTTGTCAGACGTTCCCTTGAGCGTTCCGAGATAGTTGGCATAAACCTTTCCATAGAGCAGCGACAAACTGTTTCGCTTGGCATTGATGAGCTCGAAATTGTTGGCCCGCATTGAGAAATTGAGACCGATGCGCGAGAAATCGCGCATGTCGAGCGTGCCGTTGAGCAAAAGCGGGTTTTCGTTCTTCGCAGAGCGCAGGGCATAGTTCTTCAAGTTCATCTGACTCGCACGGATTTCCACCGGCGTGGGGTCCATCAGGAAGTCGAAACCATAGACCTCAGAATAGAGGTGGGCATCGTCGAATGCCAGTGCGCCGTCAATCACTGGAGCATCGGCCGTTCCCGTGATGTGGAGTTCGCCGCCAGCTTCGCCACGCATGGCAACGTCGGTGTCAACGAGGAAACCGTTGATGAGGCGCAGTGGGCAATCGTGCAAATTGGCCACGCCGTCAAAACTCCCGTCGTTGTCGTCATAGGTGCCTTCACATTGCAGCACCTCCAAGGTGTCGGTGCTGACATAAGCGTTGGCATAATGCTTGCCGTTGCCCTGCGGCATATAGAATGCTTCCATGCCCACGTTGCCCAACTGGGCATCTTCGAAGACGAGGCTTTTAGCCTTGTACTGAGCAGCGGCAGAGAGACTTCCGTTCTGGTGGTCGTCCATCACGTGCATGTCGCCGCTCAACATGCCCTCGAGTTTTGGCAGATAGGGCATCACGTTGGAGAGCTCGCCAAGATTGAGATTGTTGATGCTCAATGTGATGTCGTTGACAGAGTCGGCCGGAGTGCTGTAGATGCTCAAAGCCGTGCCGTCGTCGGCCAGAAGATTCATGTCGGCCTTGATGTCTTTGTTCTTGCCGAGGAAGATAAAATTCTCGTCGTTGACGTTAAAGCGCCGGTAGGCAATGATCGGATTGTTGGGCGAGAGGGAGAGGTTGAGACCGTTGTTGATGAAGTCAGCCCGCAGCCCCAGGTCAATACCCTTGCGGCCCTGGCTGTCGGTGAAGTCGATGTGCGACCCGATACCCGAATTATGGATATAGGCACTGAGACGCGCCGTGAACTTATTGGGGTTCTTGCGCAGATAGTTGCGAATGGTGCCATCGAGATTAAGGCCCGCCGTGTCTTGTGAGAGCGCGAAATGAATGGTGTCGAGCTGCAAGTTGCCCTGTTGGAAACGGCTCACATCGAAACGCCCGCCCATTCCGTTCAGAGGGTCAGACGAGAGTTCGAGACGCGCTTCCTGATAGTCGATTCCCTTGAAAAAAAGAAAGCGGCTGAGGGGGTTTTCACGCCCTGCCGCAAGATGGAACTTCATCACGGGGAAAGCGCGACGCAGCATCTCCTGGTCGATTTTCTTCTTCTCGAGCTGACGCATGAGCACTTTGGAGAAGCGGGAGAGACCGGCCATCAGATGGTCGACATCCCCTTTGGCGCCGAAGTCGAGGTCAAGGTCGCCCGCCGTGATACAGGCGGTGGTGGTGTCGGCAGCCGTGGCAACATCGAAGTTGAGGTCCATAGCTGCAAAACCGCGCGTAGGCGTTGAGAAATGGATATTGGAGAAACCGCCCTGTGCGCTGTAAGCCGTCAGTTTGCGGTTGGTGCGGGCCGTGACGTCAACTATCAGTCCGGCCTGCAACGTGTCTTTCACCATGCCCAGCGCCTTCAAGTCAACGTTCAGCAAGTCGAGCATCAGGCGGGCTTCGATGTCGCGTCCGAGCGATGCCGTCAGTTTTCCGTTTGCCTCCAGCAAGGCGTTGCTGCTGGCGAAATCCACCTCCACCTGTCCGCGGCGGCTGCTGGCTTTGAGCGACAATCCGCTAAAGGTTTGCCCCGATGCCACGAGGTGGTCCACCTGGGCTTTTGCTTCCAACGAAGACATCGCCGAAAAGAGGTCGAAATGGCGGCCAGCGCCTTGCAAAGTGCCGCTGAAGTCGCCGAGACCATAACCTGGCAAGAAACGCCCCAACGGGAAGGCATGCGCCACAGCTTTCAGGGCGTAGGTTTCGCGGTCGAGGTCAACATCGGCTTTGGCACCCAGCCAACCGCGCAAAGCGTTCACGCGGAAGCCTGTTGCATAATGGTTGCCCTTCATGCGGAAGTCACCGCGGGCCGATGTGCCGTTGGGAATATCGAAAAAGCCACGGGCCAGCAGCGGCAGGAATTTCTGGATGAAAGCGCCCTTCCCGATGCGGGTTTCAAAATCAAACTTGGCAGTGCGCCAGGCCTCAGCGATGTCGTTGGCGGAGCCTTTCAACGTGACAGACAGAAGCTGCGGCCAGGCCAAATGCAAGCGCGAGAGCGACAGATGACTGATATTGCCTTCTATGCGCCCTTCAACCGTCAGAGGAACACTGGGAAACGCCTCCAAAATATAGTCGTCGGCATACCCCTTGGCCAGCGTTCTGACATCCTCAGAAGCGAGCGAGGCATTGAGCGCCAGCGACATGGTTTCGTGGCGGCCCGGCGTGAAGGCGTTGAAATTGAGGTCGGCCCGCGCCTTGATTTTCGATGCAGGCGTAGAGAGTTCCAAGAGCGGCAGGAAGAGGCGTGTCGTGTCCATATAAATGCGGCCTTTGACGTTTTCCACTTTCAGTCCGCTATGCTCGTTGAAAGCCAAAGCCGCCAAATAAGTGCGCAGCGTTCCCTTCTCATCGTAAGATAGGGTGTCGAGTTGGAGGCGAAGATTGCTGACGGCGATGTAATCGGCCGACAGTTTTTCCTCCATCCTGAATTTCTTCCAAAGCAAGGTGTTGGACAAGGCAAAAGCAGCGTTGCCGACGGCTTTCGCCGAAACGGAAACCGCTGAATCGGAAGGAAGCGCGGCATAGACCACCCCACCCTTTTCAACATTGAAACGACGCACGGAATAATACGGACGCCCCGTATCAAACAGGCCGCCCTCCAAACGGGCCTTACCCATTTCAGCCATGAGGCGCATGGAATCGCCAGGCATGGAGAGGCTCACCCGCGAACGATTGATGGTCACTTGTTCGGCCACGATGCGCCACGGCATGGAAGGCAGCGTGTCGGGTTCCTCGCGGGCCGTGTCGCTCAAGGCCACATAGAGATCGGCATCGTCAAGGCTGGCCTGGTTGAGTTTCACCACGCCGCGTGTCCACTCCACGCCGTGTGCAGCGGCCTGAAGACGTCCGATTTTTCCACGTATGTAGGTATTTGATATGAAATGCTTCGAATTAACTTTGGCATCATAGAGGCTAAAGCCGTCAATATCGGCACGGCCCTCAAAGAGCGGTTTGAGGCGCACGTCGAGGTACAGACTGCTGGCGGAAACAACGGTGTCTCGGCCGTCAATCACCTCGACGCCCTTCACCGAGAGGTCGAGCGGGAAAGAAAGACGCACGCGGCTGACACTGATGTTCATGCCTGTCGATTCGGAGAGGGAAGCGGCCACACGATGCACCACAAAGTTTTGCACAGGCGGCAGATAAAGCAACACGGCGAGCAGGAGAAAAATAACGAAGGGCGACAGGAGTATGCCTATCACCCACTTCTTGGCTTTATGCTGGATACTTTTCTTCATAGTTCAAACTGATGAGTTGGGGCGGATGTCTCTGCCTCCAACGGAGATAAACGTCTTTAGTCATGGCGAAGAGCGGATGGAAGCCGCCTCTGAAGGCAGGGCTGGATTCCCCTACATATACATTCACCATTATATATAAAACACAAAGTTAAGAAATTCCGCTGAATCCACTGGCAGAAACCTCCCAAGAAGTCCATCCAAGGCGTTGCCTGCTTTTTCATCAGAGCTTTTTCATCCAGCGTTGTCTCTCTGCCGCGTCCATCTTTTCGATGGCATATCTCAAGGCCGTTCTGGGCATTTCGCAATGATGGTTTGAAAGGAAGGAGCGCAAGACGTCAATGTCGCGCTTGCCCACTTCCCGCAACATCCAGCCAACGGCCTTGTGTATCAAGTCGTGGGGATGGTGTAAGAGTTTTTCAGCAATGCGGAGGGTGTCGGCATACTGGTCTTGCCGGATGAGGGCAATCGTCGATACGATGGAAATGCGCTGCTCCCAAAGGTTGGAACTTTCTGCAAGCGTATCGAGAATGGTGCGGCTGGGCAGCGAACCGTCTGAAAGAGGATGAAGCAGAAAAACGCCAAGGATGTTTCCGCACGAGAGGTCCACAAGGTCCCAATTGTTGGCCTGGCACGCATGGCGCAAAAAGAACTCGACCAACGCCGCCCGACGTTCTGGACGTCCGGGATGACGGCGCTTTGGCAATGCCTCTTTCATTTCCTCCACGAGCAAAAGGAAGCCGCAGAGCCTCACTTCATGCCATTTGGAATGAAGCAGTTTGCTGATTTCGGGCAACGCCACCTGCAGCCGCGCGGCTTTCACGACCATTCTGGTTTGAGGAACTCTCAAGCCGAGAAACTGGTCACCCTCGCCATATTCGCCCTTACCTGTTTTGAAGAAGCGGGAAAGCACCTGCCGCTGTTTCTCATTCTCCATGCTGAGCATCGTTTCTATGATGTCGTTTGCTGTAATCATCGGGGTCTTGTTTTTAAGCAATGGTAAGTAGGTATTCAAAAATATTATATAAGTAGGGAACACCTACTTACCTTATAGAAAATATCAAGGATGCCCTATTCTTAGAGCACCCCTACAACCATTTATATTATTCTGCTCCCGCGTGGAAGCAATCTTTTCTCACATCACGACCTTCGTGCGCACCACCTGTGCATTGCAGGCCACGTCGACGTAGTAGTTTCCTGCGGGGAGTTTCATCTTCACGTTCACGCCCGTTTTCGTCATGATTTTCTTGACATGTCCGCTGAGGTCCATCACCAAGATGCGCTTGGAGAGTTTTTCCGTACCTGGCATTGCAACAACGAGTTTGCCCTTGCTGGCAGCCACAGAGAAACCCGGAACAGACAGCGGAGAAACGGCCTTCACGCCATTTTTCTTCTCAGCCAGACGGAACACGCGCGTGGCGTGGCTTCTCACCTCTGCCGAAAGCGTTCCCTTGGCGTCGCTGAGCTGCTGCTCGGCCCAAAGGTCGCGAACGACATAGGTTTTCTGGACATCAAGTCCCGGCACTTTTGAGAAATCGAAAACGGCCGTCTTGGCTTTTTCAGAGATATTGGTAACAGAGAGGGCCACGTCGCCGTTCTCACAGTCCTTGGCAAAGATAACGAGGCTGTCGGCCTCAGAAATCAAATCGGCCTGCTGGCCCATAGCGTCCTGGTTGAGGGCAATGACTTCACCGCTCTTCAAGATGGCTTCATCGTCGGCCTGAAGTTCCTTGCGTGGGTCGAACGAGAGGGCCATCGGAGAAGACCACATACACCAAAGGGCAAACTGCGAGCGATATTCATCCTGCGTCATGCCAGGACCCTTGCCGCCGCAAAGCATACTTGAAGACTTACCCGTGCCGTGAAGCCCCGTGCAGAGCATGTCGGCATCATTGAAACGGTTGACACCCTGGTAAGCGGAAATATTCTTCATGTCGCGGATGCTTTGCAGAACTCCTTCGCCGTTGCCAGCGCCAGTCCAGCAGTCGCGCACATCTTGCGAAATACGCCAGCAGCGTCCGCCAGCCTCAGCGCCCCATTTCCAAGGTTCGCGCTCACCCCATTCACAGATATAAAGCATCGTTCCATAACCAGCCTTTTCAAGGGCATCGGCCATAGCGCGGTAGCGTATGAAAGCCGTGTCGCGTTCCGACGGGGCATTGCAATAGTCACACTTCACAATGTCGACCTTCCAGCGGGCATAGGCATCGGCATCGATTTGTTCCTTGCCAAACGAGCCGAAGGCACCGGCACAGGTATATTCGGCAGCATCCGTGTAAATGCCGAAGCGCATCCCCTTTCCGTGTACATAGTCAGACACTGGCGTAAGTCCGTTGGGGAAACGTTGTGGGTCGGGCAAAGGACGTCCGTCAGCGGCACGGCTCTTGGCATGCCACCAGTCGTCCATCATCACGGCGTTCCATCCGTAGTTTGTTAGGTTTTTCTCCGTAAAGAGGTCGGCCACTTGCTTCACGATGCTTTCCGACACCTCGCTCTCCACTGCGTTCCAAGAGAGCCATCCCATAAAAGGAATGGGGTGTTGCAACTGGTCTGACACGTCGAACGTCACCTTTTCGCTGGTGGTCTTGCCATGCTCCGTCACATGGATTTGATACGTATAGCGGCCCGATTTCTGCGGCACGCCTTCCACCACACGCCGCGTGGCATTCCACGTCAGTCCCTTCGGCAAACCGCTCACGGAGAGCGTCGCTTGGGCGTTTGTGGCGCGAATTTTGTGCATGAATTTCACGCCGGGCTGTGAAAACACCGTTGTGGCGCAATCGAGTTGCGAGGGGGTTTCGTCTGCACTGGCCACACCGGGGCATGTCCATGCCAAGGCTGAGGCAAGCAGAAAGGTCTTGTAGAGGTTGGTTCTCATTGAGTTAGTTTGTTAAGTAGTTCTATAAAGATTAGGTAAATGTGTTGCCGTGGTATCTTTGGCGGAGACGAGCATCTTTAGTAATGGTGAAAGAATAAGTTGAGTAATTTTGACCTGTATTTTTGTTGGTTTTGGAATTTGGAAGAGGGAGCATAGCGGGCTATGTGACCGATGACAAATTTCAAAAGCGGCAAAAAGACAGGGCATAAGAAACAATTCCTTATTCCTCAAAATTGCTCAAGTTATTTTTTTACCATTACTTAAGGCCATCCCCAGCATATTTTTCATTATCAATCGGCACAAATTTACAAATTAATATTACACTGAGCCTTGCTAAGGCCACAAAAAAAGACACGAGAAACGCTCCGCGCTTGTTTTACCGCCTGTTTGCAACCAGCTTGCAAAATCTTATCACTACCTTTGCAGACATGAAGAAATGTTCGGCTCCACAGTTCTGGCGCGTCTGGTGTATCATCATCCTGACGCTCGTTGTGGCCATGCTCCCCCACCACCATCATGGCGAAGCGGTGTGCATGGCCTGGAGTCATTGTGACACGGCCGAACATTCCGTTCCGTCACACGGGGAAAGCATTCCGCCGCACGACAATCACGCACTATTGCACAAGCACCCCACACCGTCGCACGACTGCAACGAAAACGACTGCGTGGTTCAGAGCATGCGCACGTTCCTCCCCGCTGGCACGCGGCCTCAGTTTGCCGACACGCCCACATGGCTGCCGTTCTTTCTGCCGCTGCAATGCGTGGAAGTGCCGGAATGCACGACACTGACAATCTCCAAGGAAACGCACACCAGCGTTTCCAGGCTTTTTTATGGCTGCCGCCAAGCGACGGCCGGGCGTGCCCCGCCCTTTCTTTTGGCTTGAATAATGGTAAAAATCACCATTACCTAAGCTCCTTCTTATTTACACCACGACACTTTTCTGATTCACCGGACGCGGCAAAACCCACGCCCGGCGGATGTGGCGTAGCCTGCCTTAGTAAGGGAGAAGTGCGCTTTTTTTTCCAAGAGAATATACCCCGAATTTAAATATCTTATGAACAAACATTTCATGAACAAACACTGGCTGCTGGCCCTATTGCTTCCGGCAGCCTTGCTGACGTCTTGCCATAACCACGACTCGCACGCCGACGAACACGACGGCGAGAAGCACGAAGAGAAGGCCGACAAGCACAACGACAACGACATAATTCTGGAACCCGAAGAAGCCAAGGCGGCGGGAGTGGCCACTGAGCGCGTCAGCCCCTCTGCGTTTTCGGAAGTGATCACCGTGAGCGGACAGATTCTGCCTGCCGCAGGCGGCGAAACGACCATCACGGCAACGATGGCCGGCATCGTGAAATATGCTGGAAAGGCGGTGACGGAAGGCGAAGCCGTTGGCAACGGACAGGGGCTTTTCGTTGTCTCTGCCCAACAGATGGCCAACGGGAATCCTGCTGCTGCGGCGGCAGCCGAACTGCGTGCTGCGAAACAAGAATATGAACGCGCCAAGGCATTGGCCAACGACCGCCTGATTTCGGCACGCGAACTCGAAGCGGCCCGCCAGCGCTATGAGACGGCAACGGCCACAGCGGAGAGCCTGGGCGGCAGCAACCAGAGCCGCGTGGTGGCAAGCAACATGAACGGCTACGTAAAAGAGGTGTTGGTGCGCCCCGGCGATTATGTTTCCGCCGGACAGCCGCTCGCCACAGTGGCACAAAGCCGCCGCCTGCAACTGCGGGCAGAAGTGCCGGAACGCCACTACGCCATGCTCCCCAATATCACGGGGGCCAATTTCCGTTTCTCGTCGGGCAACGACAACAACGTCTACGCCCTTTCGTCGCTCAATGGCCGCCTGGTGTCGCGCGGCAAGAGTGCGGAAACGGGGGACTTCTTCGTTCCCGTCATCTTTGAGTTCAACAATGTGGGCCACCTCGTTTCTGGCACCTTCGTGGAGGTCTACCTCTTAGGCCGCGAGCGCCAAGGTGTCATCAGCATCCCCGTCACATCGCTCACAGAGGAACAGGGCGTCTATTACGTCTACCTCCGCACAAGCGACCACAGCTATCGCAAGGCCGAGGTGAAAACTGGAGGCAACAACGGGCAACGCGTGGAAATCCTCAGTGGCCTGAAAGCGGGCGAAGAAGTGGTGACGCGCGGCGCGATACAGGTGAAACTGGCAGCCAGCAGTGGTGCCATTCCTGAAGGACACAACCATGAACATTAAAGGGAGGCCAAGAACATGCTCAACAAAATCATAGCTTTCTCCTTGCGCAACCGCGCACTCGTCTTGCTCGCCACCCTTATTCTGATCATCGGCGGCTGCTGGACAGCCAAGCACATGGAGGTCGACGTTTTCCCCGACCTCAACGCCCCGACCGTGGTGATTATGACCGAAGCCAAGGGAATGGCCGCCGAAGAGGTGGAACGCCTCGTGACCTTCCCCATCGAGACCGCCGTCAACGGTGCCACCGACGTGCGCCGCGTGCGCTCTTCGAGCACGATGGGATTCTCCGTGGTGTGGGTGGAATTTGATTGGGACACCGACATCTACCGCGACCGCCAAATCGTTTCCGAAAAGCTCTCTACCATCGCCGACGCCATGCCCGAAGGGGTTGGCACACCGACACTCGGCCCGCAGTCGTCGATTCTCGGAGAGGTACTTTTCATCGGCCTGACCGCCGACTCCACGTCGCAAACCGACCTCCGCACGCTGGCCGACTGGACCATCCGTCCGCAGTTGCTCTCAATGGGCGGTGTGGCGCAGGTGACGGTGATGGGCGGAAACATCATGGAATATCAAGTGCAACTCCATCCCGAGCGCATGCGCCATTATGGGGTGGGCCTCTCGGAAGTGTTGGACGCCACGCAAGCCATGACGCGCAACGCCACCGGCGGCGTATTATATGAATATGGCAACGAATATATCTTGCGCGGCCTGCTCTCCACGAGCGATGCCGACGAGATGTCGCAGTCTGTCGTGAAACTCACGCCGCAGGGCCGCCCCGTGGTGCTGGCCGACGTGGCCGACGTGCGCCCTGCCGTGAAGTCGCCCCGCATGGGCCTGGCCTCCATCTCTGGCAAACCGGGCGTTTTGCTGACCATCACGAAACAGCCCTCCGTCGGCACACTCGAACTGACGGAACGCCTCGACACGGCCATCGCCACCCTCAAGTCGTCGCTCCCTGCCGACGTGAAGGTCAACACTGAGCTCTATCGCCAACAGAAATTCATCGATGCCTCGATTTCAAACATCCGCAAATCGCTCGTTGAAGGCGGCATCTTCGTGGTGCTCGTGCTCTTCATCTTCCTCATGAACGGTCGCACGACGCTCATCTCCCTGGCCACCATCCCGCTCTCGTTGCTCATCACCGTCATCGTCTTGAAGCTCATGGGCCTCACCATCAACACGATGAGCATCGGCGGCATGGCCATCGCCATCGGTTCGTTGGTTGACGATGCGATTGTCGACGTTGAAAACGTGTTCAAGCGCCTGCGCCAAAACCGCGAAAAGAGCATCACGGAGCGCCGTCCCGTGCTCGACGTGGTGCACGATGCCTCCTGCGAGGTACGTATGCCGATTCTCAACTCCACGCTCATCATCGTGGTGAGCTTCATCCCTCTGTTCTTCCTTTCTGGCCTTGAGGGACGCATGCTCATCTCGCTCGGCGTGGCCTTTATCGTGTCGCTCTTCGCCTCCACGGTGGTTGCCCTGACGCTGACGCCCGTTTTGTGTAGCTATCTGTTGGGACGCAAAACCGACCGCCACAACGAGCCGCGCTTTGTCGGTCGCATGAAAACGGCCTACGCCGCCCTGCTCGCCCGCATGCTCCGCCACGTCCGTCCAGTGATTGCCGGCATCATCGTGTTGCTGGCATTCACCATTGGCGGCTTCATGCTCCTCGGCCGTTCCTTCCTGCCTCCTTTCAACGAAGGCTCCTTCACGGTCAACGTGAGTTCGCTGCCGGGCATCTCGCTCGACGAGAGCGACAGCATCGGCCGCCGTGCGGAAAAACTGCTACTCACGATTCCGGAGGTGACCGACGTGGCCCGCAAGACGGGACGCGCCGAACTCGACGAACACGCCCTCGGTGCCAACACGAGCGAAATGGAGGTGCCTTTCACGCTGGGCAAACGAACGAAAGACGAAGTGCTGGCCGACGTGCGTAGCAAACTCGCCACGATTCCTGGCGTGAACGTGGAAATCGGACAGCCCATCTCCCACCGCATCGATGCCATGCTCTCGGGCACGCGTGCCAACATCGCCATCAAAATCTTCGGTCCCGACCTCATCCGTCTGCACACCATTGCCAACCAGATAAAAGAGGCCGTTGAAGACGTTGAAGGTCTTGCCGACCTCAATGTGGAACAACAAGTGGAGCGTCCTCAGCTGACCATCCGTCCACGCCGCGTCATGCTGGCGCAATATGGCATCACGCTTCCCCAATTCGCGCAATTTGTCAATGTGGCATTGGGTGGCGAAACAGTGTCGCAGGTCAATGAGGGCGGCCGCACCTTCGACCTCACCGTGCGCCTCAACCAAGAGGCCATGAACAGCATCGACCACATCCGCGGCTTGCTTATCGACACGGGCGACGGCCGAAAAGTGCCGCTCAGTCAAGTGGCAGACATCACCTCGACAGCTGGCCCAAACACCATCAACCGCGAAAACGCGCAGCGCAAGATTGTCGTGTCGGCCAACGTCTCCGGGCGCGACCTCCGCTCCGTGGTTGGCGACATCCAAAAACGCGTCAGCGAGAAAATCCATCTTCCGCAAGACTACCACCTGAGCTACGGCGGCCAATTTGAAAGCGAGCAGAAAGCCTCACGCACCCTCCTGCTCCTCTCCTTCGTGAGCATCGCCGTGATTCTCCTGCTGCTTTTCATGCAATTTCGCTCCTGGCGGCAGTCGGTCGTGGTGCTCCTCAACCTCCCGCTGGCGCTCTCTGGCGGCGTGGCCATCCTGGTTGTCGGCGGCAGCGAAATCAGCATCCCCGCCATCATCGGCTTCATCTCGCTCTTCGGCATCGCCACGCGCGGCGGCATGTTGCTCGTTGACCGCTACAACGAACTGCGGAAAACGGGCATGCCTCCTCGCGAATGCGTGCTCCGCGGTTCGGCCGACCGTCTGCTACCGATTCTCATGACCTCCCTGGCATCTGCCTTGGCGCTCATTCCGCTGGCCGTGGGCCACGACCTCCCAGGCAACGAAATCCAAAGTCCGATGGCGCAGGTGATGCTCGGCGGTCTCCTCACGAGCACACTGCTCAACCTCATCGTCATCCCGACCATCTACCTCCACCATTGCTGCCACACCAAGCAGCCCTCAAACCCTCTTTCTTCTCATGAAACGACCTAAGCATCTCTTCTTTCTCGTCGCCCTCGGCCTTCTCTTCCCGCAGGCGATGAAGGCGCAGTCTTCCGCCACCACGGCGCGAGAGGCGCTGCTTGATTCCATTCTTTCCAACAACACTTCGCTCGCCGCGCTGAGGGCACAGACTTCTGCCGGCAAAGCGGAGGCACGCGCCGACCTGCAACTGCCCGACCCCGAAGTGGAGGCGGGCTATCTATGGGGAACGCCGAAGGGCACACCGGCGCGAAAGGACTTCGGCATCAGTCAGGAAATCGACTGGGGAGTGGTCACGGGCAAACGTCGCCAACTGGCCCGCGCCGCCGACCGTATGCTCGACGCTGACTATGCCCTGCAAGTCACGAACCTCCTGGCCGAAGCCGACGCGGAAATCGTCAATGCCACCCATCTGAACCGCCTCTGCCGCCAACTGGCGCTACGGCGCGACCTCTCGCAGACGCTACTTCTGCTCTACGACAAGAAGATGGCACAGGGCGATGCCGACCAACTGACTTACAACAAGGCCAAGCTCAGCCACACGCTCGCTGCCGCCGCCCTCGCCAAAGCGGAGACGGAACGGGCGGAGACAATGGAACGCCTGCGAAGGCTCAACGGCGGACATCCCGTTGCCTACACCGACACGCTCTACGACGCGACGCCCGTGCCGACTCTCTCGGCCTTGCTGGAACGCGCCGCGTCTGCGCAGGCGGCCACACTGGTTGCCTCCGCCAAGGTCAACTGCCAGAAGCGCGAAGCCAAACTGGCCCGTATGGAGGCCCTGCCGAAACTCTCCGTGGGCTTCACGGGGGAATACATCGCAGGGGAGAACCACAGCGGCGTGAGCGTTGGGCTCTCTCTCCCGATTTGGGGCAACGCGCGACAACGTGTCCGCCAAAGCCAAGCCGCACTGACTGCGGCGCAACTCGAACTTGCCGATGTGGAAACGCAACTGAAAGCCACCGTCGAACAGCGCTATGCCACCATGCTGCGCTGCCAGCAAACGGCAGAAAGGCTGAAACGCGAAATGGAGGGAAACGACAATGTACACCTCCTGCAACGCGCCCTGCAAACGGGGCAGATTTCAATGACTGACTATCTGCTTGAACTCTCCTTCTTCAATGAGGCACAAACGGCTCTGCTGGAGGCCGAGCGCGACGCGGCGCTGGCGAAGTCGCAGTTGATGAGGATGTTCTGAGATGGCGGTCAGAAGCAAGTGTTCATTATTAGTCTGATAAGTAGGTGTTCAGAATTAGTTTATCCCTGCATGGATAGCATAAACTAAATTTGAACACCTGCTTACCATTACTTAACAAATAATCACTATATTTGCAGAAACTAACACCACGCACCTACCATGAAGCACTTAGTCTGCATATACATTCTGCTTTTCGCACTGGCCATGCCGCACCTCAACAGCTGCCAGCGAGCCAACACGCGCCAAGAACTTGAGCGCGTTGACTCCCTGCTCGAATGTGTGCCGATGGACACCAACGCCATCACCGAACTGCTCGATAAAGTCGGTGCCAAGCCCAACGAACTGAGCCACAACGACAGTATGTATTATGTCATGCTGAAACACGACTATCTGATAAAGCGATTCTACCGCCTGAACAACGATTCCATGATGCGCCAGGCGGTGAGGCATTACGATAAACACGGAACGGCCTACGACAAGATGCGTGCACACTACATTTTGGCCTGCATGCTCTACGATGACATGAAATTCAAAGAGTCGCAAAAGGAATGCTTTACGGCCACGCAATGTAACGACACCACCACATTACGCAGCATAAAACTGCTGGGAAAATGCTATATGCTGCTGGGAGGCATCTCGAAAAAACAACCAGACAACGACATCGTCCGACGGAGCTACGAAAAGGCGGCCTACTACGCAAAAGAGACCCAAGACAGCTGCACCCTGGGCGATTGCTACGGGCATTTGGTGGATCATTTCAGATGGGAAAACAATTACGACATGATGTATGAGTATTCTCGAAAAGCCTACGATCTATATACGAAATTAGGGTTGAAAAAAGATGCCTATGACGAATTGCTACCGATGAGCGAGGTGTGCCTGCACAGAAACGAACTGGCCAAAGCCAATGAATTTCTTTTGGAATACGAAAAGAACGTGATTTGTTCGCCCGATGCCAAATACCGTTACAACCAAAGTGAATTTGGCGTTTACTACTCCAACAAAGGAGATTACTATCTACTGAAAGGAATGACCGATTCCGCCATCATTTGTTACCACAATGAACTGAAATATTGCAGCGAATTGGTAAAAGCCAGTACCTACGGGGAACTGGCCAACGCATATAGCATTAAGAACCAAACGGACTCTGTCAACAAATATTTAGCAAAATATATAATAGCCCATAGCAAAGCAGACAGTCTGGAAACATCCAACAATCTGCACGACGGATTCTATATACACGAGAACGAAATGCTAAAGAAGCAGAACGAGATGTTGGTAAACGACAGATGGTACTACCATTTTTCCTCTCCCATCTCTATTGTCATTCTTATCCTGACACTTTGCCTGTTGGCATATCTTTGCATCAAAAACAGGAAGACCATCAGCAGAATGACCAACCATTTTTTCTTCATGCTTTACGTTTTCAAACAATCGCTTGCCGAACAGGAGAACGGCACACTCAAATATTTGTTTGGCCTGAAAAAAACAAAAATCCCCACCATCGATATAGAGAAAATCAAGAAAGACATCGCCTGCCTTATTGACGAAGAGAAACCCATCAAGGACCAAGCCATTTGGAATGGCTTGTATTTCTACATGCAAGCCAACGACTGGCATTTCCTGGATTTTCTTGAAAGTTTTTCCGGAAGCATCAACAAAAGAGACATCCAGCTCTGCATTCTGATACGCCTTGGATATTCCCCCTCGGATTTGGCAATTCTGCTTCTCATCAGCAAACAAAACGTTACCAAAATCCGTGCGAAATTGGCTGGCATCCTGTTCAACGAGGACGGGAAAAGCAGCAAAAATTTCGACAACCTTATCCGAAATTTCCAAGGAAAACCCTAATAATTCAATAAAGAGCAACGGGAAAGTCCCGATGAAGGCTCTTCCTTAGGCACCTGTATTTCAAGCCGTTGTAAAAAGTGTACTAAAAGTGTACTCCATTTTTAGGCGTATTTTCGGGTGTTTTGTAATTTCGCTGGCAAATCATTCTCAACAAACGCATTTAAAACGAAGCTAAAACGCCAATTTTGAACACCGACTCCCCATCGAAACAATTGTGAGATAAGAACGGAAAGTTCTGTGGCACATCTCAGTGGTCTTCCAAATGTATCCAGCAACAACCATGTGGAAAACAATGCTGAGATTGCCGCAGCCACTTTCCAATACCTTCCTCTCCCTGTTTTTGAAGATTACATCTGCCTTTCCAACATCACTTTAAGACAAGCAGATGTCTTGTCTCCATAAACAACCAACCTGACTAACCACCGCAAACCCTATACTTGTCAGCGAACGCGGGACGAGAGACGACCGAATCTGGGACGAGAGACGTTCGAATCTGGGACGAGAGACGTTCGAATCTGGAACGTGAGACGTTCGAATCTGGGACGTGAGACGCCAACCAATATAGGGAACGAATCGTCAGCAACGTTTTTCTCCACACCGCATAAGGATTTCCCTACGCATAAAAAGCAAAAGCGGAAAGGGAAGACTGGGCCGACGACTGGAGATTAGTAATTGCTCAAGTTATTCTTTCACCATTACTAAAAACTGAAAACGATTATTCTGCTAACGGGGCGAGGCTGCTGAACTTTCAAGCTCCCCTCCCCATCATACAATTAAAAACCATAAACCATGAAACGATTCATCTTGCTCATCACCATCGTGCTTCACGCTGCCTTCTCTTCGGACTTTGGAGTATACGCACAGACCAATCAACGAGAAGACGTCATCAAAAAGGATTCCGCTTTGTTTCACGAGCTGGCCATAGACGACACCATCTGCCCCATGATTAATTTCCAACTCGCCATGAGGTGTTACGATTATTTGAAAGGCTACCGCCAATGGGAAAAGACAAAAGGCGTTTATGCTATAGAGAATTTTTGGACGTACACGGATAAAATAGAATATTTATCCTTGCAAGACCCATACGTGGCCGCATCCTTAGATTATCACTTTGAATACAAAGAAAACAATATAAAATGGGATTTCTACAAAGCCATCTGGAACGACGCCTTTGAAAAACGTCACAAGGCGCCCTACAATGAAAGCGAAGAGAAGCGCGACTTTGTGGAGCGCTTGAAGAAGTTCTCCCAGTCGGCCACCTATCAGCCGCTCATCTTTAAGATTATTGCGGTCAAATACAACGGGTCGATTGAAAGGTATGTTGACGACCTGTACAAAAATTCCATCATGAGCAACAA